>JANQTF010000328.1 GCA_030731845.1 Bacteroidia bacterium
TGGATGAAAGAGCCATTCGAATATCTCGAAAAACCACAGGTGAAGCTCATGCTGCTCCTGCTCCCCCTCGCCTTGCTGATCACAACGCTGCTTTGGTTTTTGCCGATGATCCCTGCGGTGAATGAATTGCTCGGCGGCTGGGGATTGCCCGGCTGGGTGCCAGTGGGTATTTTCTTCCTCAATCTCGGGATTAGTGGGCGTGAAATGGGCAAGATCACCCGGCAGCAAAATCTATTCGCCAAAAAATCTTCTCTCCTCAAAACCTATGCGGCATTGCTCACCGACATCGAGGAGGCAGACTTTTCTGCGACATGGCTAACAGAGCGAAAAGCTCGGTTGGTCAACAAAAATGAACGTGCCAGCGAGGCAATTGATCGCCTTGGGGAATTGCTCTATCGCCTCGATCAGCGGCTCAATTTTGCCGCTGCCATCGTGCTCAATGGCGTATGGCTCTGGGATATTCGCTACATGGGCAGGCTCGAAGCCTGGAAAAAACAATATCGCGACCACTTGCCCGAATGGCTCGAAGTCGTCGCCGACCTCGATGCCATCAATGGAATTGCCAGGGTGACCGCCGCCAGACCCCAACTTCATTTTCCTGAGGTCGGTACCGAAGGCTTTCACTTTCAGGCCAAAGGATTGGGACACCTGTTGCTCAAGCCCGGCTCACGGGTAGATAATGACGTGGCGTGGAATAAGCCCGGCGAATTTCTCATTGTGACTGGAGCCAACATGGCCGGAAAATCTACCTTCCTACGCACTGTGGGCACCAACCTGATCTTGGGGCAAATCGGCGCACCGGTATGTGCAGAAGCGCTTGCCTTTGTGCCCATCCAGATGATGACAAGCATCCGGGCTACGGATTCACTCACCGACAATGAGTCTTTTTTCTACGCAGAGCTCAAGCGCCTCAAAGCCGTGATCGATCGGCTCAAGGCGCAGCCGCCGATGTTCATCATCGTGGATGAGATGCTGCGTGGCACCAACTCCCGCGACAAGCAGGAAGGCTCCCGCCGCTTCATTGAGCAGCTCATGAAGCTGCAAGGCGTGGGCATGATCGCTACGCACGACCTCAGCCTCGGGGCCCTGGCAGAGGAGTACCCCGACCTCGCCCGCACCAAACGATTTGAGGTGGACATCAGGGGGGAGCAACTGTTTTTCGACTACAAATTGCTCGACGGCATTTCTCAGAATCTCAACGCCACGTTTCTCATGCAGCAAATGGGAATTATGCCGAAATAAGGGGATACACGTCTCAGCAAGTAAGGCTGGGCGAAAAAATCATGCTGCGCATCCAACTTCATGCCTTAACATTCGTTTTCGACACAGAATTTTACGCGATGAAGACCATATTGATGTCCAGAACCATTCTATTTCCCCTCCTGCTCATGCTTGGTTTGCTCCAATCCAGCGGTGCATGGGCACAGGCTTCGAAGTATCCGGAGGGCTATATTGTGTCGAATCAGGGAGATACGACCAAGGGATTTGTGCGCACAGGCGATGATTTTCGGGATCAGCAATACATCATTTTTTATGATGAATATGCCGTGAAGGCCAAATACACCCCCGAACGGATCTCCGCTTTTGGCTACAACGACCGCCACTACGAGAGCAAGCCTCGACCTTACCTCTACTCTGGTTTGCTGGCCGATACGGTGATGTTTTTACAGCGAAAAATCAATGGTCAAGCCAAATTGTTTCGCTTCTATACACGCCGCTCGATCTTCACGCTCCAAAACGGCCCGGCGTTTTTTGATCTGCTCCAAAAACCCGACGGTAAGCTCTACGAAGTGAGCTACAACTTTAAGTGGAAGCGCATCGCCGATGCCTTGGAAGAATATCCAGAATTGGCCCAGGCCATACGAAATGATTTATTCGGTCCAGAAGACATCGCCGAAATCATCCGCGCCTACAACGATTGGTACCGGGAACAAAGAAAAGGCATGGAGCCATAGAGACCGCTTCGCTGCGAGACTGTGAGACCGCTTCGCTGCGAGAGGCGAGACGTGGAGGAGCGAGACTTCTCTTTCTCTTGTCTGACTTCTCCCTTGTTGAGCGACGCGAAATCCCGAGAATCGGGAACACCTGTCTCCTCCAAAAGCTTTCCAGTCTGACTTCTCGCTTCTGACATCTGACTCCTCTAGGGCATCTTATACACAATCGAGTTGATGTTCATGCCGGCACCGACGGAGGCGATGATAATCCAATCGCCGGGGCTCATGTGCTGCCCTTCGAGCTGACCTTTCATGATGAGATCATAGAGGGTAGGCACGGTAGCCACTGAGCTGTTGCCCAGCCATCCCACTGTGAGCGGCATGAGCTGAGCGGGAACGTCTTTGGAATGATAGAGCTTGAAAAGCCGTTGCAAAATGGCCTCATCCATTTTGGCGTTGGCTTGGTGAATGAGCACTTTGCTGATGTCACCCAGCCCAATTCCAGCCTGATCGATGGTGTGCTTTACTACTTCGGGCACGTGACCAAGGGCATATTTATAGAGGGTGTGCCCATTCATTTTGAGGTAGAGCTCATCGTCGGGCATGTCGGGGTTGAATGACTTCTGCTGCCAGAGGAGATAGGCGTGGTCCTTGGTATCGGAGCGGGTTTTGTAGGTGACGATGCCAACAGGCGAATCCGATTCGCGCGCTTGGAGGATGACTGCCCCGGCGCCGTCAGCGTAGAGCATCTTATCCCGATCGTGAGGATCGACCACGCGAGAAAGCGTCTCGGCACCGATCACGAGGGCGCAGGTTCCATCACCTGCTCTGAGAAAATAGTTGGCGTGGATGAGCCCCTGCACCCATCCCGGACAGCCAAAAGGCAGGTCATAGGGAATGCAATCAGGATTCTCAATCCCAAGGTTATGTTTCACCCGGGAAGCGATCGTGGGCACCTGATCCGAGCGGTTATTATCTGACTTGATGTCACCCCAGTTATGGGCCACAATGATGTGGTGAATGTCTTCTACATTGATGCCCGCATCTGCAATGGCAGCCTTCGCTGCGATGGTGGCGATATCTGAGCACAGCAAATCATCCGTCACGTAGCGGCGCTCCTTGATCGTCGTGATTTGCTCAAAGCGCTCCACAATCTCTTCCGATGACTTTGGAAAACCACTTCCGTCCTTATCCAAGAAGGTAGTACCGTGAAAAGCTTCGTTTGTAACAATATGAGTGGGCAGGTAGCTTCCTGAGCCAGTGATCACCGAGTAAAGAGCCATATAGTGTGTTCAGCGAATGATGTAAACCGGGCCGGAAAATATAGAATAGTTTTAATTTTTCTGTCCCTATGCTGACTTTTTCTTAACTGTTCCACGAAGTTTTTGTGCCAGCCCAAAGCATTATTCCATTTCCTTATGGCATTGGCTCCTCTATTTACCTCCTTCTCCCTCCTTTTTCAGCACATCCCGAATCGATAATAATCCTTCGGAAAAAGTACGCATTTCCTCCACAAGCTGCCCCAACCTGTCCATGCTCACGCGTTTTTGTTCCAAATACATCCCCACGATTTCTTTTCTGCGCGCAGTCTCCTGCTCGTTGGCCTTGCCAATCAGCTGCCGGAAGGCAAGAAAATTGGCCTCGGCACCCGTGGCGAGGGTCTGCGCCTCGCCTTCATAATGCGATAAGATCACCGTTTCGAGTTCGCTTTCATTCATGATGGGAGAGAGCTTTTCGCTCATTCGCGCCATGTTGCGATAAGACCCTTGCAGCAAAAATGGCGGCTCCTTGCGATACTCGTCTTGCTGGGCAGCAGAGGTGATATAGCCTTTGTTGACCTTCAACACCACATCGCGGATCACCATCATTTTTTTCAAGACCGAGATAATCTCGCTCAATTCTTCCCGCGACACATTGCTCTCCAACTCCAGGCTATCTTCTTCATTCAGCTCCGCCGCACGAATCACGGCATGAATGTCTTTCATCGAAGCCTGTGCAAGCCGCGCCACCACAGGGTTGGCGGTGAGGGCATTCTCCACGTAGCTGAGTTTGAAGAGATCTTCGCTCCCTCCGATGATATCACCCAGGTTGTAGGTATCGGCGCGGTTGGCAAGCATATCGGGGATCCGGAATTTGTCTCCCGACTCGGTGTAGGGATTTCCGGCCATGACCACGGCAATCTTTTTGCCGCGCAGGTCATAGGTGCGCGACACCCCTTTGTACACCCCTTCGATTTTGCGCTGTGCATCGGTGAGGGAGATGAATTTCTGGAGAAATTCTGGATGACAGTGCTGGATGTCGTCGAGGTAGAGCATGACATTGTCGCCCATTTCGAGGGCGAGGTTGAGCTTGTGTAGCTCTTCGCGCGCGCCGGCATTGCCAGCCTCCGCCGGGTCGAGCGACGTGACCTGATGCCCGATAGCCGGGCCATTCACCTTCATGAAGATGAGCCCCAACCTGTTGGCGACATACTCCATGAGCGTGGTTTTGCCGTAGCCCGGTGGCGAGATCAGCAGGAGCAGGCCTTGTCTGTCGGTGCGGGTATTTTCGCCTACGGTGCCGAGCTGCTTGGCGAGGTTGTCTCCCACAAGCGGCAGGTAGAGCTGATCGATGAGCTTGTTTCGCACGAAGGAGGTCATCACACGGGGCTGAAACTCTTCCAGGCGGAGCAGCCTGCGCTCTCGATCGAGGAGCTCATGCTTCATTGAGGTCATTTGCTCAAATAGCGGAACCACCGTGGCCTCGTAGGTCTTCATTTTCTGTGAAAATCCATGATAATCCAGCTGATAGGTTCCGCCCTCTCCGATCACGGCGTGCTCTCCTTTCATGCCCGAAAGCATTGTGGTGGCCTCGGCTGCCCAGATTCTTTTCTCAGAAAATCCCTGAAACAACAGGGCGCAGGCCTCGAGGTGATATTCCTTCGTAACCACTTGGCTCTGTTGTTGCTCAAATGCGCTCAGCCATTCACCGATCACCTCAAACCGGACCATGGGATCTTCTTTGACTGCATCGAGCGAATCACGGAATACGTTTTCTTTCTTTTGCCTGCTCAGATAGGTGGAAAATGCCTTGCACAACGCCGAAGCGGGGCCCGAAGCAATGAAGTCGTCATGCTGCTTCATTTCCTCCAGCAAATAAGCGGCTGCTTCTCTTACCACGGCCTCACTCACCCAGGAAAGGCCCTCTGCATGTGGCCGCATCGCCTCCTGGATCGCTGCGATCAACTCCCCGAACCGCAAGGCCTGCGGAAAGGCTTTCATCACATGTGCAGCGCTGCTGATGCGCTTGGTGAGTTTGGTTTTGTGAGAATCTTCTAGTAGTCCTTTCCAGCAAAGTTGGGCAAACGCCCGGGTAGCCGGACCAAATCGCAACAGCCCCAGCGAACGCTCCATACGCTGCCAGGCCGCCACGATTGCTGCCGCATCGGCATCATGCACGCCTTTGCTATAGCCTTCGTGATAGCGGGATGCAGCAAACGCCTGCACAGCGGAAAGGGGATCTCCAGAATCTGGCAGCAGGCCATGCTCCTGCAA
Organism: Bacteroidia bacterium; assembly: GCA_030731845.1. Lineage (GTDB taxonomy): Bacteria > Bacteroidota > Bacteroidia > J057 > J057 > JANQTF01. The sequence continues at coordinate 5,468 of JANQTF010000328.1, forward strand.
AAATCTCCACGCCAGATACTCCGCCCGGTAGCAGCTCCGATCTTCCGACACCATGGTCATGTCCCAGACTGACTTGGTATCCAGAAAAGCCGGGTCTGTGATTTTTTCGAAATAATTGGTTCCGCTGATGTGAAAAAACATATCCTCGCCACGTGGCACGAGGGTGAGATCCAGGTTTTGCCGGTTGACCGCAAAGGCGTGGCGGCCCATTTTCATGACATTGGCCCCTTCAACAAAGAGGTCTTTGCGATCTCTGAGCTGCCTGATCACCTCCTCTCGGGCTGATTTGAGCCGGGTCTGCACATCGCCCGCCTTCACGGGATCGCCGAGCTCCCCCAGGTCCTCGATGATGCCCCGGACTTTGCCCACCATCATGTCGGAGGCAAACCAGGCGTTCACTTCGTTGGGATCTTTGAGCTGACTGGCGCGGTTCTGAATGCCACTGAGGATGCGATCAGCGGCGGTGAGGAGGGCGTTTGCCCGTCGGCTGCGCGCTTCGATGAGCTGCAAGCGCCGGGTTTCAAAGGCGTTGAAGAGCTCCTCTCGCTTTTCGGAGAGAGTGAGGGTAAATTCTTCGAATTCAACAAACTTCCCTTCCAATTCCTCCACCTGCACCATGAGGCGGGTGAGGTAGTCTTCGGCTTTGGCAGGCGTGTCGGAAAGGTCGAGATAATTGACAAGGGCCTGATCGAGGAGCTTGAGCTGGGCAAAAAACTCAGCTTTGGCCTCGGTGCCGAGGAGTTCTTTTCTTCGCGACTTGAGCGCAGCCCGCAGGCCATTGAGCCGGGAGAAGATCTCCGAGATTCGCTCAATGATGCTCGTGGTCTGGGTAGCGTCTTCGATGGCGAGGCTGCCGATCACCTCAATGAGCAGCTCAAGCTGCCCGCTGCTCGAGTCAATGGCTTCGCTCACCTCGTTGGCTTGGGTGACCTTGGTCACCGACGAGATGCGCCCTTCGATGGTTTTGACGTTTTCGACATAGGGCGCGAGGGCATCTGGCCCGAGGAGGAAGGCAACGGTGCCTTCGCCGAGTTGGGCCACCTGCGCCACAACTTCGGCTTCGAGCGAGGCAATGGTTGGCTCATCGGCGTAGCGCAATTCCCGCAGCCCGATGATCTGACCGCGCACTTGTCGCAATTCGCCCAAATACCCCACAAACTCCATGATCTGCCGGGGCTTGTGCCTGCGAATCTTGCCCAGAAGCGCATCGGTAGCGGCTTGAGCCGCGGCGGTTTGGGTGCGGGTGTTCTCCCGAATGGCCCGCACCTTTTCGTATTCGTCGATGGCGGAGCCGGCTGTCTCGCGAATGGCTTTCAGGGGCTCGGCAAGGTTTCCGGCCTCTTCTTTCCCAATCCAAAAATAGCTATCGACAATGTCTCCGGTTTTTTTGACCAGATCCACATAGAGATCGGCATAGGAATCGTCTTTGCTGAGCAGGGTGAGCAGCTCGTTGCACTCGGCCATGCCGCGCACGAGGTCTTTGTTGCCGACTTTGGCCAGCCAACCTTCGCTACCCGAAAACTGGAGGCTGCTCCCGTAGGGCGTTTGCCAAATCTGGATCACATGGTGGCGACCCGGTTGCTCTTCGGCCCGGAAATAACACAACTCCCCATTCGCAAAGATCAGAAAGCCCCCGCAGTGAATCGGCGACTCCACCGTCATGTTCACCAGATTATAGAGCAGCAGAACATACTGGCCCGTAGCAGGCTGGTGAAATACATAGAGAAAATCCTCCCCATTCGGCGAAATGATCTTTTTTTCAAAACGAAGGCCTGCATACGCCTGGTCAAAAATCTTGTGCTCGCCTGATTGGAGGTAAAATCCGTTGGAGAACAGGATGCCCTGATCGTCGGGCAGGAGCACACAGCTCTCGGAGAGAGAATCTACCCGAAGAACTTGCTGGAGTTTTTGGTTGAAGATGAAATAGCGGGTGACTTTTTCCTGATAGGGGCGAATTTTCAGGAGAATGATGTTGCCCAGGTCGGCGAAGTGATACTCGGCATCGTCGAGGGTCTGATCGGGATACTCGACAGGTTCGGCATAGATGCCGAGGCCCGAGTCAGTATTGTCTTCGACCTTGACGGTGAGGTCGCCGCCGATGGTTTCCACAAACACGCGGTCGAGGATCGACACGTGCGGGTGCAGGCCCCTGCGATGCTGATCGCGGCCTACTTTCTGCCAGGCAAATTCATGTTGCTTGGGAAATTGATATTCGTGATCGAATCGGTTGCCGAGGTAGTGAAGTTGGCCATCGTTGAGGGCCCATTTGAAGGTTTTGACCTCGGTAGCAGATTTACCTACCTGAAAGACGAGAAACAAGTGAGGGCCACGCAAGGCAAAGCGGGCGAAGACGGTGTCTTTGTAGTATTTGTAGAGGTTGTGAAATTCTTCTTCAAACTTCGGGTCGGAGAGAAGGTCGAGACTTTCTTCATGAAAGCTGTGGCTTTGATTGTCGTAGCGATAGACGGCAAAGACATCGGCGAGCTTCATTTCGCTGCGCAGGCCCACGTGCACATTGTAGCCAAAGAGGAACCGATCCCCGACAGCGACCATGTCGCTGGGAATGCAATTGTTGCTTGTGGTGATGCGGTCGGTGGCGATGAGCTGGGTTTCAACGGCACCGAAAGTAGCTTTTCGCAGCTGATTGAGGCCATCTAGGCGCTGGCGAAGATCCGTCGCCTGGGTATTCAGGCGACGGCGTATCAACTCATAGGTACTGGCTTCCATGGAGAAAGATCTTGAAGGCGAATGAACAAAAGGCGTGGTGTGCGGCACTAGCCGAGCAAGTTGGAGGCTTTCTGGTTGGCGAGGCCGAGCGAGGCGGCCATGCCTTGCAGGCTGGAGAGCACACTTTTCTGCTGTTCGGTGCCAGCCTGCGTGAGCAGCTTGGCGATGAGGGCAGACACGGTGAGGTTTTTCACATCTTCACTGGTGAAGGAAAACTGCTCCATGAAGGTGCGCAGGGCATTGCCAAAGTGGCCATTGCCATCGCCGAGGAGGGCCTGCTTGGCGTCGAGCAGGTGCTCGCTGTTGCTAAAGAGGCGATCCACATATTTGCCATTGGTGATGGCACCTGAGAGGCGATCGAAGAACTGCTGATCACCGCCCACGATGTCGATGTGAGCTGCTTTGAGAGCTTCTGAGAGCACCTGAGCCTGAGCGGCAGCAATCTGCTGCTGGATGTTGATGTGAGCGAGCTCCACTTCTTTGTCTTTTTCAAGACGCAGCTTGAACTCTTCGTGCTCCTTGCCCACGCCATCAAGTTTCTTCATGGCTTCAGCTTTGGCCTGCACACCTTTGGCATCGGCGAGGGCTTTCATCTCGATGACTTTGGCCTCGCTGGTTCCCATTTTCTCAGATGCGGCAGCTTTGGCTTCGAGCACCTGCGCATCGGCCATTCCTTTTTCCAGAGAAATTTTGGCTTCCATCTGGCCTTTTTTGCGGTCGGCTTCGGCCTGGGCTTCGCCTTTGAGCTCAATTCCTTTGGCCTCGGCCTTGTTCTGGAATTCGAGGGCATTGGCGGAAGCGAGTCCTTCTTTTTCGCGGGCCTGGGCCTTGGCTTCGAGCACGCGGGCTTCGGCAAGACCGAGGGCAGCATGTTCTTCGGCAGTGGCATCTGCCATGATTTTCTTGGACTCAGCGTCCTTGTCGGCGGCTTCGCGGTTGGCGGTGGCCTCGGTGATGCGGCGCTCTGCCTCCATGACGGCGGCGTCTTTGTCGGCTTCGGCTTTTTTGAGGCGCTCTACGAGTGCAGCTTCGGCACGCTGCTCGGCGGCGAGGATGGCGACTTTTTTCTCACGCTCGGCCCCCTGGAAGGCTTCGGTGTCTTTGATTTTTTCGCGCTCTTCTACCACTTCCCGCTCCACGGCTACCCGGTCGCGGATCACGTCCTGGATGTTTTTGCGCTCCACTTCGAGGGCTTTTTCCTTCTCGATGCGTGCCAACTCCACGATTCGCTCACGCTCGGTGGCCTCAAGCTCGCGGTCGCGCTCTACTTTTTCAGTTTCGATGGCTTCGGTGCGCTCTTTGTTTTTCTTGGCGGCGATCACATCGCGCATTTTGTTTTGCTCCTCCACCTCGATTTCGCGCTCTCTGTTGATGCGAGCCCGGTCTGATTTGGTGCGCTCTTCTTCCTGCACTTTTAAGGTCTCGGCAGATTCACGGGCTTTGACAGAGGCTACTTCTCTGCGCTGCACGTCTTCTTTTTCCGCTTGCTGCTTTTCGAGCTCCAGGATGGCTTCACGCGCTTCTACATCCTGCTTCTTGATTTCTTTTTCTTTCTCACGCTGGATCTTGTTGGCCTGGGTGATCTGCCTGGCGGTGAGGTCACGGATTTTTTTGATGCCTTCGGCATCGAGGATGTTGTCTTCGTCGAGATACTGGACGGGGGTCTGCTCGAGGTAGTCGATGGCGGCATCGTCGAGGAAGTAGCCGTTGAGCTGTCGCCCGATGAGGTTGATGATTTCATCGCGAAATTTTTCGCGGGCGTCATACAATTCCACGAAGTCAAATCGCTTCCCGATGGTTTTGAGGGCTTCGGAGAATTTGGACTCGAAGAGGACATTGAGCAGTTCGGGATCGGAGGCGCGGGCACAGCCGATGGTATTGGCCACCATTTTCACGTCTTCGACGGTTGGGTTGACCCTCACATAGAAGGCGACTTTGATGTCGGCGCGGAGGTTATCTTTACAGATGAGGCCGTCTTTGTTGTCGCGGTTGATGATGACCTGCTTGAGGGAGATGTCCATGACTTCCGCATTGTGAAGCAGGGGAATAACCCACATGCCGTTGAAGGCGACTTTGGTTTCGCCGTAGCCGGTGCGCACAAGGGCCTGGCCCTGGTTGATTTTGCGGTAGAAAAGACGAATCAGCAGGACGTATCCAATCACGATGGTGAAGATGACGGCGCCGATGATGATCCCAATGGTGGAGAGTAAATCCATAGTTGCGGGAATGAGGAATGAATAGGATAAAGTGAATATGCGGAATCAGTCGTCCGCTTCAGGAGGAAACTTACAGTTCAAAGGGCGAAACGACGTATTGGTCGGTTTCGCTGTGATATTCTACGATCAAGGCTTTTTGCCCCACAGGAATAGAATCGTGCTCAGTGGTGACATCGAGAACGAAGGTTTCGTCGCCCTTTTTCAACTCAATACGGCCCTGCCGCCCAGGGTGGACAGTCAGGATGACTTCCCCGATTTTTCCGACCAAATCACGCTTGGCGGTGCCGGTTTCGGTCATTTTCCGGTGCATTCCCTTAAAGGGGATGGTGAAGACTTTGGTAAGAAAGAGGGCGATGAGCAGGTTGGGAAGGAGCAAGAGGAGAAACAAGAATTGTCGTTCGCCAAAATAGCCAAACCCCAGGGCAGCAGACGTCCACAAAAAGAGCACAAAAAAGCTCAGAAAAATCATGAAGGGCACCTGCCCGATGTTGAAAAAAGAGAGGGTTTCGCTAAACCAACCGATGTCGCCGTCTGCATCGAGGTCTCCATCAACGTCGGCGTCGAGGTCTGCATCTGTGTCGAGATCGACATCAAAGAAGTCGAGGTCGAGGGCTCCGACGAATACGGTGAGCCAATACAACATGATGATTCCCAACAAGATAGAATATGGCCACACGGAGGGGGCGGCAAGGAGGGCGAAGATGTCATTCATCGGATGTGTCGATTGAGGGAAGGAATATACAAGAAAACGCCCAAAGGCGACTTCTGAAAGACAACTTTGCAGGAATTGGGTTGGAATGTTTTGCCTCGTGCGGGCGCAAGAC
>JANQTF010000329.1 GCA_030731845.1 Bacteroidia bacterium
GCTTCGCTTGCCGCGGGATGTCGTTTCGGCTTCGCTCAACGACCGGGATTTTGCCGGAAGAAAACAGCATCTCTCCCTGTGGACTGGAAACGTGCGCTGGCAATGGGAAAGGCGGGGCTGAGGGTTTTCTCCCTCTACCACCGCTGGGGCAAGCAAGCCTTCACGAGCTCAGAACCGTCCGATCCTTGCATCCCTTCAACAAGCTCATTGCGACACCTGTCTCTGGAAGCCATAGCGGTAGTTGGTGGCCTGACAGGAGCGGAGCCGAAGGGTTGTCGAAGAGATCAAGCAAAAAGCGGAAATTACTTTTTGAGGGGCCTTTCGTCGTGCAAAAAAGTAACCCATGATTTTGCTCCCGGTAGATCTTCACTTAAATAAACCGACCATCTGCCTTGGATTTTCTGCAAGCGCGAAACCTTCTATTGGGTTTCGCGCTTGTTTTTTGTGATGTTAGTATGTTGAATAGGGCATGATTGCCCGATGGCCCCCTTTCTCTCACTCCTATGCTTTCTCAGATGAACAAAATCTCACTCCTTCTTCTCTGCGTGGTCCTTTCCTCGCCTCTTTTCCTCTCTGCCCAGCGCAAGAAACAGGAAGAGAAGGAAAAACCTGCCAGCGAAGAAACGCCCAACCTTTCCGCCTCCACCATCTCGGGACTTTCCCCCCGAAGTATCGGCCCGGCGCTCACCTCTGGCAGAATCGCCGACTTTGCTGTGAACCCCACAGACCCGGCAGAATATTATGTGGCCACCGCCTCCGGTGGCGTGTGGAAAACCACCAATGCCGGAACCACCTACGAGCCTATTTTTGATGGCGAAGGCTCCTATTCCATTGGCTGTGTGGCCATTGCGCCCAGCAATCCCCACCTCGTGTGGGTTGGCACAGGCGAAAACAATGCGCAGCGTGCCCTGGGCTATGGCGACGGCGTTTACAAATCGGAAGACGGTGGTAAAAGCTGGAAAAACATGGGCCTCAAGGAGTCCCAGCACATTGGCAAAATTGTCATTCACCCCACTGATCCCAACACGGTGTGGGTAGCAGCGCAAGGGCCTGTGTGGAACAGCGGCGGCGAACGCGGCCTCTACAAAACCACCGACGGTGGCAAAACCTGGAAACTCGTTCTCGAAATTTCTGAGCACACTGGTGTCAACGACATCGTGATCGATCCGCGCAATCCCATGCTGCTTTATGCCAGCAGTTGGCAGCGTGCCCGCAAGGTGTGGACCTTCATCGGTGGAGGTCCTGAGTCCACGATCTACAAATCTACCGATGGGGGGGAGACATGGGAGAAATCTGAATCAGGCTTGCCCGGCGGCGACAAAGGCCGCATTGGTCTGGCCATCTCTCCTGTCAATCCCGACATCGTGTTTGCCATCGTGGATGCAGGCGATCGCGGCGGCTTCTATCGCTCTACCGATCGCGGCGCTTCCTGGGTGAAAATGTCTGGCCATTCTACCAGCTCCAATTATTATCAGGAAATCATCGCCGATCCCCACAATGTGGATCGCATCTACTCCATGGACACATGGGCCATGGTGAGCAACGACGGCGGAAAAAGCTGGAATCGCCTCGGCGAAAAATCCAAGCACGTGGACAACCACTGCATGTGGATCGACCCGCGAGATGCCGACCACTACCTCCTCGGCTGTGATGGCGGAATCTACGAATCCTGGGATGCTGCCGCCACCTGGCAATTTAAGCCCAACCTCCCCGTGACGCAGTTCTACAAAGTCGCCACCGACAATGCCTTGCCCTTTTACCACGTGTATGGAGGCACGCAGGACAACTTCTCCATCGGTGGGCCGAGCCGCACCAACAGCCGCAACGGTATTCACAACTTTGACTGGTATCTCACCAACGGCGGCGACGGCTTCGAGTCGCAGGTGGATCCCAATGATCCCAACATCGTGTATGCGCAGTCTCAGTATGGCGGCCTCGTGAGATTCGACAAAAAAAGCGGAGAAGGCCTCGACATTCAACCCGCCGAAGGACCCGGAGAAGCTGCCTACCGATGGAACTGGGATGCCCCGTTGCTGATTAGCCCACATAGCCCCACACGCCTCTACTTCGCTGCCAACAAAGTGTTCCGATCCGACGACAGAGGAAACACCTGGAAAGTGATCAGTGAGGATCTTTCCCGCCAAATTGATCGCAACAAACTCGAAATCATGGGCAAAGTCTGGAGTGTGGATGCGGTGATGAAAAACGCCTCCACCACCATCTATGGCAACATTGTGGCCCTCAGCGAGTCGCCTCTCACCGAAGGCTTGCTCTATGCAGGCACCGACGACGGGCTCATCCACGTCAGTGGCAACGGCGGACAAAGCTGGGCCCGCTACGCCACGTTTCCCGGCATCCCGGAAAACACCTACGTGAACCAGCTCGTGGCTTCTCAACACGATGCCAACACGGTCTATGCCGTATTCAACAACCTCAAGGAAGGCGATTTCAAACCCTATGTCCTCAAATCTACCGACAAAGGTGCCACCTGGACCGCCATACAGGGCGACCTGCCTGAGCGCGGCACGGCTTTCACCCTTGCAGAAGACTTCGTCAAAGCAGATCTGCTCTTCGTGGGCACTGAGTTTGGCTTGTTTGTGACGGTAAATGGCGGAAAAGCCTGGCTCAAAATGTCGGGCCTGCCGACCATTGCTGTTCGGGATCTGGAGATCCAAAAGCGGGAAGGCGACCTCGTGATGGCCACCTTTGGCCGTGGCTTTTATGTGCTCGATGATTACAGCCCGCTCCGCCATATCAGCGAAGAGTCGCTGGACAAAGACGCCATCATTTTCCCGATCAAAGATGCGTTGCTCTACAACCCTGCTGCACCGCTCGTGTATGGAGGAAAGGGATTTCAGGGGGAGAGCTTTTTCACCACGCCCAACCCAGAAGTGGGAGCTGTGATCACGTATTACCTGAAAGAAGCGCCCAAAACCCAAAAAGCCCTGCGCAAAGAAGCCGAAAAGAAGGCTAGCGAGGCAGGCGAAGCCATTTCCTACCCCAGCTTTGAGGCCATGCGAGCTGAGGATAATGAGCAAGGCGCTTTCCTGCTGTTCACCATCCGCGACAGCAAAGGCAACATCGTGGCGCGCGAGCAGCAAGCCGCCTCCGCAGGTGTGCAGCGCATGACCTGGCAGTTTCAGTATCCCGGCAAGGAGCCTGTTTCTTCCGGAGAATTCTCCAACGATGGTCCTACCGTGCTGCCCGGCACCTACACCGTGGAGATGCACATGAGTCAGGATGGCAAATTGAGCCAATTGGTGGCCCCGGTCTCTTTTGAGGTAGTGCCCCTCAACAATGCCACCTTGCCAGCGGCTGATAAAGCCGAAGTCCTCGCTTTTTTGAATGAAGTGGGCGATTTGGGCCGTGTGATCTGGGGAACCAATGCCCTGAGACGTGAGATGTCGGAGAAGATTCCGGTCTTGAAAAATGCTGTCAAAGGCACGCCCGAAGTGCCCATCGATATGCTGGAGCGCATTCGCAGCCTCGAAAGCAAGCTCACAGAGGTGGACCGCCTGCTGAATGGCGACCGCAGTGTGGCTTCCCGCGAATTTGAAACGCTGCCCGGCATCACGCGCAGGCTTTCGAGCGTGCAGTGGGGCCTGTATGGCACAAGCGCCGCGCCTACCGAGACCATGCGCATGAACTACCGCATCGCCAGGGAGCAATTTGCGCCTGTGTATCAAACCATGACAGAGCTCGTGGCGGAGATCGCCCAGATCGAGCAGCAGCTCGAACAAGCCGGAGCTCCCTACACCCCGGGCAGAATGCCCAAGTGGGACGGGAAATAAACCAAATGTCTCATACAACAAAACCAGCGTCAGCCCGAGAAATCGGAATGACGCTGGTTTTTTTACTCACAACCTACTGCTGAACTTGCACTTGAAAGACCGACTGTCGGGAGTCGTCGCGGAGGCGAAGGATATATATGCCAGCTGGCAAGCCGGATAGATCGAGGCGGGTGCTTTCCATGCGCTGATGTTGCTGATGAAGGACTTGCTGCCCCAGCAAGGTAAGTAGCTCAATCTCGAGGTTAGCGACGGTCTCGCCGAGATCGAGATAAAGATCACTGGTGACTGGGCTTGGAAAAACCTTGACTTGCGGACCAAAGGAATGGCGAGCCAGGCCATCATTCGCCACGGCAACAAAAAAGCAGGCAGAAGTGTCTGCACAGACATTGCTGATGATTTCGACGGCATAGGAGCCGGTTTTCTCGGGTTTGTAGCCTTGCGACATGGCACCCGAGATTTGGGCATAGCCACCATCACAATCTAGCCACTGATAGATCAGTCCAGGAGAATTGGCCGCGAGACTGTCGGTAAAATTCGTGACCGTGGTATCGATGAGTACTACGCTGAGATCGATGGTGAAAAAATCCTCGCAGCCATCTGCATTGATCAAGGTATCGGTATAGGTACCGGAACTACTCCAGGCGTACTTGCCGCTGGGGCTGAGAAAGGGACCGCAGGAAAATTCCGTGTTAAAAAAATTGGAGGAATAGCCCAGGGTAAGGTCCACAGTGATCACGCTGTCACACCCAAGCTGATTGCTGAGGGTGTCGGTGAAGACACCGGAAATACCCCAGGTATATTTTCCACTGGGACTCACGAACGAGTTGCACTCGTCCACCACGATCGTATCGCCCGAGGGAGCATTGATCACCAAATCCACGGAGATGATGCTGTCGCAGCCTGCGGCGCTAGCGATAGTATCGGCATAGGTGCCGGTGGCGCTCCAGAGATATTTCCCGCTCGGGCTCAAAAGAGGAGCACACTCAGTGAGAGAAATGCTGTCTGTACTGGCCCCAATCACAGTGAGGCTCACCACGATGACACTATCGCAGCCTGAAGCATTCATCAGGGTATCGGAATAGGTGCCAGAGTTGGTCCAAAGGAATTTTCCGCTGGGGCTGAGGTATTCATTGCAGGTGATCACAGTTTCTGAACCGATGCTAATGCCGGGAGCGATGGAAGGGCCTGTGACCCAATTGGAGGTGGAACCAAGTAGGGCAAAATTGAGCAAGGAGCCGTTGTAGCCATTGCCCGAGAGATCGGGGAGGCTGGTGAGTGCCGGATTGGCAGCCCCAGCTACCCCTTCATTGAATTGATAATAAGCAACCAAACCTGGCTGCGCGCCGCACAGCTCGGCGCTCATCGCGGCCTGAAGATCGGCCTGTGACCTGGCAGTGTTCCACACACGAACCTCATCTATCTTTCCTTCAAAATGCCGGGCGACATCCACCCGCTCACCGATGCGCATATTTCCGCTGGCAGTTGCCACCCCGACCGTAAGATTGCCAGCCACATCGAGCACGCCATCCACATAGAGACTAAACTGGCTGCTGAGCGTGGGATTATACACCACTGCTACATGGTGCCAAAGTCCGTCATTGACTGCGATGGTACCGCTGAGGCCGTTTCCACCAACTTCTATTCTAATGGCATTCGCCCAAAGAATATTGAAGGTAAAACGCTGTCCATTGACAAACTGCCCCCAATCGGTGATGATTTGCTGCACCCCACCTACGGAGGGATTGCAATTGGCGGTGGTATTGATCCATGCCTCTACCGTGCGGGGATTTGTTCCGGTAATGCCGCTAAAGGTGGTCTGCACAAAATCATTGACGCCATCGAGATCGAGCGCATTTTGTGCCGATGTAGTGGGAACGTAGAAAAATGGTCCGGCCACAAGAGCCAGAAGCATCAGGAAACGTGGGTTCATAATCATGAGATTGATTCGTTTGCAACAGGAAAAACGAGTTAGGGCAGTTTTCCAAAGCTGTTGAACGCCTCTATCTCATTGATCGAGGTATTTTTTGATGCGAGCCTTCATTTGCTCGGGGGTTTCCTCAGGATAAACGCGGGCTCTTCTCTGGCTGGAGGTGGAGGAAGTACCGGAGGATTCATTCGTTGGGGCTGGAGCGGAGTAGCTCTGATCGCTTCCTCGAATGCTGGAAGGGGCTTGCTGGCGAGGAGGGGCAGGTGCAGCCACCTCGGCAGATTTTACTGGCTCTGGTTGTCCGCCTGGTAATGAGCTCAGGATCATCACCAAGATGATGAACCCGATCAGCAAAACGCCGCCTTTGAGGATGGCTTCTCCAGCTTCTTTCATGGCTTGAAGGAACGAATTTTTTCAGATGAATGAAAACAGCGCTGCATGCCTTTTCTCCATGCCAAAACGATGATGGTGATTGAATCCTGTTGGATCTTGAAAAAAGGACTAAATTCCCTGAAAATTCGCCCCGAATGACCCAACAGACAGAGACACTGATCATTGGTGCCGGACCTGCCGGCCTCGCCATGGCAGGCAGACTGCGCAAGGCCAACCTACCTTTTGAGATCATCGAGCAATCGGGCGAGCTGGCCACGAGCTGGAAACATCACTATGATCGGGTGCACCTGCATACAGTGAAGCAATTTTCCCACTTGCCGTTTCTCCCTTTTCCGAAAGAATATCCCCGCTATGTGCCCCGAAAGTTGTTTGTAGCATATCTGGAAGATTATGCCCGGCATTTTGACATTAAGCCCACGCTGAATCAACAAGCGCAACACATTGGGCGGGAAGGACACAGCTGGCGCGTAGCAACTAAAGAAGGCGAAATCTGGAAAGCAGATAGGGTCATTCTCTGCACAGGAGTTAACCACAAGCCCTTCATCCCGCCACTAGCTGGCAGTGAAGGCTTTCGGGGCAGCATCATCCACAGCAAATTTTATCAAAATCCGGCTCCCTATCAGGGTAAAAAGGTGCTCGTGGTAGGGATGGGAAACACAGGGGCAGAAGTAGCCCTCGACCTCTGCGAGCAAGGGGTGGAGGTGGCACTCTCGGTCCGTGGCCCGGTAAACATCATCATGCGCGACACACTTGGGCGACCGGTGCAGCTCACGAGTATGCTGCTCAGCAAACTCCCTACGCCGCTTGGCGACGCCATCGGTCGATTTTTGGGCAAGCTCACCGTGGGCGATCTCTCTCCATACGGCCTTCACCGGCCCGACATGGCTCCCTCCAGGCAACTGCGCACCCTCGGCAAAACGCCTGTGATCGATGTGGGCACCATTTCACGGATCAAAAAAGGGGAGATCATGGTTTTCTCTGGGATTGAGAAAATATCGGAGAATGAGGTGGTATTTACAGACGGCAAGACGGCCCACTTCGACGCCATCATCCTCGCTACGGGCTATGCCCCGCAGCTCACAGGGCTGGTGGAGGGAATAGGACCTGCGCTCAACGCACAGGCTACGCCAAAATCGCTCTGGGTGGAGGAGGTCCCCAATTTGTATTTTCTAGGCTTCGATGTGTATAGTAGCGGCATTCTTCACGGCATCAACAAGGATTCTGGCCTGATCGCTGACCACATTCAACAGCACCTGAAATGACCAATATCAGAAGTCTCACCCTCTACCTGCATGAGCCCGAGAATGTTGCTGCCTGGTACCAAGCGCTGGGCTTTTCTTTGCGTAAGCGCGGCATGGTGCAGCATATTTCCGCAGGATACACCGATCTGCGCATGATTCCGGGAGAGGAAGGTTCCTGGTTTCACCTCGCTTTTCATGTTCGTGGCGAATGTTTTGATCGTGTGGTGCAAGAGCTTCAGAAAACAATCACCCTCCTACCTGCCTATGAAGATGGCCGGGTGGTTCGCGAATTTCCGTCATGGAAAGCAAAGTCTGTCTATGCCCATGACCCGGCTGGCAACATCGTGGAATGGATCACAAGGCCTGCCAAGGAATGGCAAAACCTACCCAAGCCCCTTCCCGACATCGTGGGGGTTGCCGAAATCGGCATTCCGGTTGCACACACGAATTTTGCGCTGGAAAAAGCGACGAATTTTCTGCCTACCTGGGATCAGTTTGGCGATGGATCGGCAGCACTAGGCAGCGAAGAAGGCCTCATTCTGATGGTGCCCAATGGCCGGGCATGGTTGCCCACAAGCCGCCCTGCTGAGTTTCATCCTTGCTCCGGCACATTGGAGCATGAGGGGAAGCGAATCTTTTTTAATACCCTCAACGGGCAAATACAGTGGTCCTATTCGGTGTAACTGATAGAATCAGTTACAAAGAAAATTTCCCAATTGAGCTGATGCTCAATTGGGAAATCCTCCTCTTCTTCAACTATCAACTTTCGGCTTGAAAAACCAGGGGACTCACTTCGCTTTGCAAAAGAATCGACCCTGGCCCTTGCTCTTGTAATTCCAGGATTACCGTCCTGTTGAATCAAAGATGGGCCATTTTTTGCGCCTCGCAAGGCACATTATCGGGGAAAACTTTCACCTTTTGAATCCGCTTTGCTTCCTGGTAAAATGCCAGAATCAGGGCTTTATTCACCGTTTATTCAATCAAATCGCCGCAAAGATCCTCTCTCTCCAGGAAATGAACCGTTGGCACAGTGCATGACTTTGCAAATTCTAACGTGAATCAGGGGATCAAGCGCCTAATTTTTTCTACAAATTTTCCTCAAAAAGTCTCCAAAGAGCCCTTTTGAGAGAAATACGAGAGAACAACGCGGTGCTGCTATTCAAAATTGATCGAGAGGGTAAGCACCTGGCTAAACAACGCAGAGATCGCCGCGGCGTGGGTGGTATTCTCGGGCTGATAAATATTGGTAAGACCAAAGGAATAGCGGATCTCGGGTGACAGCTTGAGGCGATCGCCATACAAGTTGAGGCCCGTGCCGATCACGAGGCTGAGGTCTTGGGTATTAATCTTAAGCTTGTTAGGATCGTCAATAACCTTCTTATCGCTCTGGAGATTGATGCCAATCTGGGCGCCGGTGAGCACATAGAGCCGGGAGCGGTTCCAATATTTGGTGCGCCACTGAAACAGAACTGGCACATTCAAATAGGCAGCTTCGATATTGCGGGCAATGGGCCCCACCGTATCAACCGGGCCATAAGAGTCTTCGAAGTAAAAATTGAAGTCCCGTTGTTCCAGCGAAATTCCCGGAATGATCCTGATGGCGAGGTAGTCTTTGATATTGAAATTGGAGATCATGGCAAACGACATTCCCCAACGAGGAATTACCGTAACCTCATCCAGCCAGACGCCAGACTCATAGATACGGATCTGCTCTTTGAGGTTGTAGCCATTCCAATTGAGGCCCATCTGAAATCCCAGGTGGAACTTCTTGCTATCAAAGGGGTGCTTTCCATAGGTTTGGGTATGCCCGGAGGAAACCAGCCCGAAAAGGAGGAGTAATAATACTATGAGACGATTCATGCGTAGATTCAAATTCAATGTCGTAAACGCGTAAAAAACTTCTCGATAGTGTTCTGTTTAGAAGTAATTGAGTCCACAAATATGGAAAGTTCAACAAAGCAAAGCAATCCTATTTCTCGAAGAATATGACGCTTCTTCCTATCCGAATTGAACGAAGAAAGCATCGAAAAGATTGCCTCATAACAAGACTAGAAAACGAGGCAGGCACATTCAGCCCGGGCATCATTTTCTGGCCTCGGAGCCCGAAGCGCTTACTTTTCCAGCAGGTACAAAGAACAGATTCCAAAGCTGAGTGGCTGATATTCTGCCTTGGAAAAACCTGCCTCCCGGCATATCCGGCAAAATTCTTCCCCATTGGGAAACGCGCGTACCGACTCAGGAAGATAGTTGTAGGCGGCTACATCGCCGGAAATGAAGCGACCGATCAGCGGGGTGAGCACCTTGAAGTGAAACTGAAAGAGCTGCTTCATTGGGAACTGGGTCGGGAAAGATGGCTCTAGCACGATGGCGGCTTTGCCGGGTTTGAGCACCCGACACATTTCAGAAAGACCTTTCGGCAGGTTCTCAAAATTTCTCACGCCAAACCCTACGGTCATGGCATCGATGGAGTCGGTAGCGAGGTCGAGGGCTTCGGAGTCACCGATGCGCATGTCGATGAGGTCGCTCAGGCCTTTTTCGGCGATTTTTTGACGGCCTACCTCCAGCATATTGGGAGAAATATCAATGCCGATGATTTGCTCGGGCTTGAGCTTGCGGGCTTCCACGGCGAAGTCGCCGGTGCCGGTAGCGAGATCGACCACGATCTTTGGTTGATATGCCTGGAGCATATTCACCGCGCGCCTGCGCCACAAAATGTCCACGCCAAAGCTCAGGGCGTGGTTGAGCAGGTCATACTTCGGGGCGATGTTGTCAAACATCTCGGTGACTTGCTGCTTTTTGGAGCTATCGCTCCGTTGATATGGCGTGACGGGAGTACCCATGTATTAGATTGAGGTTGGTGAAAATCCAGCATCAACGACAGTTGTGCAGGGTCTTCTCACAGGTTCCTTCTCAGGAAAGCGAACAAAGATAACGGTTTTGCCTAAGTTTGTGCTTCAGAACCGACTCACCGGGCGCGAAAGAGCCAGATGCGGTCGGGAAAATCCTATGTCTCATGAAGATCATTTCGACCAGATTTTTCAAAAGCAGCGAAAAGCTCGACCAATTACCTACCCCTAACCTTCCGGAGTACGCTTTTGTTGGCCGATCCAACGTAGGAAAATCATCTCTCATCAATCGCCTCTGCGACCGGCGCTCTCTGGCCAAAACTTCCGGCACGCCCGGCAAGACTCAATTGATCAACCATTTTCTCATCAACGAAAATTGGTACCTCGTGGATCTTCCCGGCTATGGATATGCGAAAGTTTCCAAAACCCAGCGCGGACAGTTCCAGGTCATGATCACCGACTATCTGATGTCGCGCACCTCGCTCATGAACACCTTCGTGCTCGTGGATAGCCGTATTCCTCCTCAGGAAATCGACCTGAGCTTCATGACCTTTCTCGGCGAAGTGGGCTTGCCCTTCAGCATCGTATTCACCAAAACCGACAAAGTGAAGCCCGGCGCGCTCACCCGCCAACAGCAGGAATACGAAGAGACGCTTTACCAAACCTGGGACGAGCTCCCTCCACGCTTCTACACCTCCGCCGTGACCGGTCGCGGCATGGACGAGCTCCTCGACATGATCGAAACCGTGAATGGGCATTTTTTAGATGGGGATGTCGAAGCGTAAGGGGAGAAGGTATCAAGGTATGGGGTTTGGAAGAGGTTGGGGAGGGTATATGGGTATAGGGTATAGGGCAAGCTTTACATTTCCCTCATTCAAAAATTGCCCAACTCAATCATTCAACATTTTCCC
>JANQTF010000330.1 GCA_030731845.1 Bacteroidia bacterium
CTTGACCTAGCCTCAAACACCTGGATTTCGATTCCTTCCTTGCCTACCACCTTGCACGCCACACAGTTGATTCAAATCAGCGACGACACCCTCTTTGCCATGGCGGGTGCCACCAATACCGGCATGGAAGTGCCTGTGACCTCTGCAAGCTACACGATTCACTATGAAGCCCTTCCCGTTTCCTTTCCTATTTCCTTTGTCTCTTTTCAGGGATTTTTGGAGCAGGAAGGTCAGTTGACTCGGCTGTATTGGCAGGTAAACGAAGAGCAAATCCAGACATACGAGATTTTGCGCCGCGAATCGGGCCGCAGCCAGACCATCCTGCTTGGGAGTAAATCTTCGCTGGGAGATGGCGCGCACTCCTATGAGTTTGTGGATGAATTTCCTCCCACTGACGCACAGGAGCTCAGCTACCAAATCAGGGCGATCGACTTCAACGGCGCCATCAGCTACTCACCCGTGGTCCTGATTTCCGCGCAGGCAGAGCCCGTTCGCCTCTATCCTTCTCTGATTTCTGGAGAAGATCACACGCTACACATTCGTGGGGGCGTAGCCAGAACACTCAGCCTCTTCACCACCGAAGGGCGCATGGTTTGGTCCGGCTCCATCAACAGCGACTCCTGGAATGTGCCCATGGAACTGGCCCAAGGCCTCTACCTCCTCAAGGTTTCCCTCACCGATGGCAGTACTGTGACTGGAAAACTGATGATCGCGGAATAAGAGACCACTGCAAACCGGGAAGCCCGTCTGCTACCTCAATTGAATCATTTCACGCTTCCATCCAGATGAGGGAGCGATAAAATAAAACATGAGTCATCCCGATTTTCGGAATGACTCATGTTTGTTTTGGGTAAGAGTTTATGCCTCTGAGGATGTCTATTCCTCTGTTTTCTCTTCTTCCGTATTGGGGGCAGCCACTTCCTCTGGAGCAGAATCGACCACGACTTCTTCTACCACAGCCTGCGCTACTTCTTCGACCGCTTCTACTGTTGCCACCTCTTCGACTTCCGCCGGAGCTTCAGCCACCACAGGTGCAGCTTCAGGAGCTACTACCACTTCTTTCACAGGTCCTTTGAGGAGTTCGTCCAGGGTTTTGATCTCCTTTTTGAGGTCTTTGATCAACTTCATTTCCTGGTCAATCTCCTTCTGGATTTGGTCTCTGAGGGCATCTCCAGACTTGCCACGGGCGATAAACTGGATGTTGATGCTATATTGATCTACCTTCTCCTGAGAGTAGGAGATTTTCTTGCGAATCCGGGCAATGTTGTCTTTGATGGTGCGGGAGCGATCGTCTTCGTTATCGATGTTTTCGATTTTAGCGACAACCTTCTCGCGTCTCACTTCGCCACGGCGGGTATCCATTCCTCCGAAGATCTTGTCAATCTCCCC
The DNA here is from genome assembly GCA_030731845.1 of Bacteroidia bacterium. GTDB lineage: Bacteria > Bacteroidota > Bacteroidia > J057 > J057 > JANQTF01. The sequence continues at coordinate 1,390 of JANQTF010000330.1, forward strand.
ACGAAATTCTTGCCAGATTTTTTCTTTTTCCTTGTAGGGAACCCGTCCGCTCTCTTTCCAGCGGTTTTGCAAATCCTTCACCGCTTCCACGATTTCGTTTCTGCCTTTTTCGCTTTCAGCGAGGGCTTTCACTTCATCGATGAGTGCTCTTCTCACGGCGAGATTATCTTTTTCCTCGGCGTGCAGCACGGCATAATGAAGGCGGCGCGATTCGAAGAATTCATCGCAGGCCACACGGAACCTATTCCACATTTTCTGGGAGTAGCGGTCAGGCACAGGCCCCACCTCTTTCCACTGTGTCTGAACGGTTTTGAGGTCGCGGGCGGCGGCTTCCCAATCCGTGCGCTTGGCGATGGCTTCTGCCTTTTCTACCAGGTCTTTCTTCAGGTCAAGATTTTTGGTTCTTACCTCATCGAGAGACTTAAAGAAGGCGGATTTATTGGCGAAGAATGCGTTGCAAACTTCTCTGTATTTGCTCCAAAGCTCCCCATTTTGTTTGGAAGGTGCAGGCCCGAGTTCTTTCCATGCTTCTTGCAGGCTACGGATAGTCTGGGTCACATCATTCCATTGCTTGGGCGATTCTCCTTTGTACTCGCGAAATTCTTCGAGTTTTTCGAGGATTTCGAGTTTCTTGGCAGCGCTCTCTTCGCGCATTCTGTCCTCGATTTCTCTGAAACCTTGTCTCACTTCGAAGAAGGCATCAATGGCAGTGCGATAAGCTTCATTGATTCGGTCCATCTCTTCGCGGGGCACATGTCCGGAGGCTTTCCACTGCTGCTGCAGCTCTTGTAGCAAGTCCAGCTTATCTTTCCAGACTGCCTCGTCTTCGCGCTCAGATTCAGCAGGAATCAGAGATTTGGCCACCTCAATGAGGCGCTCTCTTTCTTCGAGATTCTTCTTGCGGTCGTATTCAAGCAGCTCAAGGTGAGCGCTTCTCAATTCATAAAATTCATCGAGCAGGGTGCGATACTCTTTGTACATGGACTCAAGCTCATGCTGCGGCACTTGCCCGATGGTTTTCCACTCGTCCTGAAGGTTGCGCACCTCGCCGATCAGATCGGGATTATTGAAATTCACGATCTCCTGCAGACGCTGAATGAGCTCACGCTTTTTGCGGGAGTTTTCCGTCTTGATTTCAGAACGGGACTGCTGCTGCTTGCTGCGCTGCCTATTAAAGGTAGCGAATGCGCCTCTAAAGTCTTTTTCCATGGCATGAGACATGGATTCAGCGGCTTTGAGTGCATCAAAGGCTTCCCTCACAAGGTTGACTCGCCCCATATTCTGATTGAGCTGCCCATGATCATAGGCCATCCAGTTCACCAGCTGAATCAGCGATGGGATGGTATGATCGGTGAGGAGATTGGCCCCTGGCTCGTGTTGAGTAATCAGGGCATCAATCTGTGCGACGAGGGCTTGGTGCCCTTCGGGAGCAGCGGGCGCTACAAATTCATCGTCGGAGTCGTCAAACTCGCCGACAAAGTCGTCGTCACGATCATCAGATTCGTCTTCTGAATCAGCATCGGAGGGAGTTTCGGGTGTATCTGCCAGGGCGGGTGCAGGCTCGCTCTGGGCAGCCTCCACTTCCTGGGCAACAACAGGCTCAGATTCCTCGACCGACTCTGGGGTGGGAGAAGATTCGACTACGGCGTCTATGTCAGACGCAAGGTTCGTGGTTGGAACAGAAGTTTCCAGTTGGTCCTGTACTTCTTCCATGTTTTCCTGATCACGATCCGGGTTCTCATTCAGCAGCATAATTGCTTGATCCTTGAGGGGACGAAAAGATTTCTCTCTTCTATAAAAAGAATGTATTTCGAGGCAAATATCTAAAAAAAATCCGATGAATTTCAGCACTCAGCCAAGGAGAATTACCCATTCACCCAAGCTTTCACCTCATCGGCAGAAGGATTCGCCAATTCGAGTTTGTATTTTTTGTTGATCCCACAGAGATCCTGAAACAGTTTGTTGGGATTAGCGGCTTCCAGGGCCTCTATGGTCCAGATACCGGCCTTTTGCAAGGGGGCAATCCAAGTTGCGGGAACGCCTCTGTCGAGGTAGGCTTCTTTATTCGCTTTGGGGGCTTGTGCCTCTGGTTTCATTTGCGGAAACAGCAACACATCTTGAATCGAGGGCTGATTGGCGATGATCATAGACAAGCGATCGATGCCAATACCAAGGCCAGCGGTAGGCGGCATCCCAAATTCCAGGGAGCGGAGAAAGTCTTCATCCAAGACCATGGCCTCATCATCACCGCGCTTGCCCAGCTCAAGCTGTGACTCAAATCTGGCTCGCTGATCGAGGGGGTCATTGAGTTCAGAAAATGCATTGCAAATCTCTTTGCCGTTGCAAATGGCCTCAAAGCGCTCCACAAGCCCTTCTTTGCTGCGATGCTTTTTGGCAAGTGGGCTCATCTCAACTGGATAATCCGTGATGAAGGTGGGCTGAATCAGGTTGCCTTCCACGGTTTCGCCAAAAATCTCGTCGATCAGTTTTCCTTTGCCCATGCTGTCATCCACTGGCACCTTCATCTCTCTGGCCGTGGCCCTGAGGGCCGCTTCGTCCATGTTGGAGATGTCGGTACCGGTGTATTCCTGAATGGCTTCGTACATGGTGTAGCGTTTCCAGGGGCGGGCGAAAGAAATGATATTTTCTCCTACCTGCACATCGGTGCTGCCAGTCACGGCGATTGCGATGCGCTCTACCATTTCCTCTACGAGATCCATCATCCACTGATAGTCCTTATAGGCTACGTAGAGCTCCATCTGTGTGAACTCTGGGTTGTGGAACCGAGACATTCCTTCGTTGCGGAAATCTTTGGAAAATTCATACACCCCGTCAAACCCGCCTACTATCAATCGCTTGAGATACAGCTCATTGGCAATGCGGAGATAGAGGGTCATGTCCAGCGAGTTGTGATGTGTTTTGAAGGGACGTGCGGCAGCCCCCCCATACAAAGGCTGGAGAATCGGTGTTTCTACTTCGAGGTAGTCTTTTTCGTTGAGGAAATTCCTCATCGCCTGGACGAGCTTTGTCCGCTTGCGAAAAGTATCGCGGGTCTCGGGGTGCACGATCAGGTCGAGGTAGCGCATTCGGTAGCGCTGCTCGGTATCGGTGAGGGATTCATATACTTGTCCATCCTTTTCTTTGGAGAAAGGAATGGGGCGGAGGATCTTGGTCAGAAGCGTGAGCGAGGTGACTTTGACGGTTTTTTCACCGGTTTGTGTGAGAAAGCACTCGCCAGTGATGCCAACGATGTCGCCGAGGGAAATCAGCTTTTTGAATACCTCGTTGTATAAGGTTTTGTCTTCATCAGGACACAGCTCATCGCGCTGAAGATAGAGCTGCACCTTGCCAGAGCTGTCTTCGAGTTCAGCAAAGGAGGCTTTGCCCATGATGCGTTTATTGGTAATGCGACCTGCAAGGCACACATTCGAAAACCCTTCGGCACCCTCTTCGAATCGATCTTCGATGGTTTGTGCCTGCATATTGACAGGAAAAGTTGCGGCGGGATAGGGATCAATGCCGAGTGCGCGCAACTGCTCTAATTCTTCGCGGCGCTGCAATTCCTGGTCAGATAAAAAAAGATGGTCCATGTCGGAGAAGACGGTTACAAGCGTACAAGTTGCTGGCCCAACGGGAAGATGCACTTCTTCCGGCTGCCCATGAGGCTGCGAAAATAGCGTTTATTATAGGGAGAAAAAAGTGGAGACTCGGCTAGGCCAATTTACTCATTTGACCTGACTGGAAGGGAAGCTCACTATTGGCATCCACAAAATGGATGATATCGACGATTTGTTCAAAAATCTCTACATGCTTGAGCGCCTTGAGCTCCTCTTTCATCTGAAGAGCTTGATAACCGGAGAGCAAAATGGTTTTTCCCGGGCACTTTTTCTTGAGCTGCTTCACGTAGTTCACAATCTCTGATTTATCAGGATAGCCGGTGATAATAGACATGATATAGTCTGGCTGATAAATATCAGAGACAATCTCCACATCTTTGAGCGGGAGGCTTTGCCCGAGGTAGATGGCTTTGTTGTGCCTGGACTTGATCACGTAAGCGGCGAAGAGCAAACTGAGTTCGTGCATTTCTCCTTCGGGGAGAAAGAGGATATATTTTTTGGCTTGAGGATTCTGTGGGGCAATTTGGCCATCAATAGCTACTACGAGCTTTTGACGGATGAGATTGGTGATAAAATGCTCGTGAGCAGGGTTCACACTGCCGGTTTGCCACAAGATCCCGATGCGCGCAAGGAAGGGATAAACGATGTTGAGCATCGTCTTCTCAAACCCAAACTGAAGGGTGTTGGTAGAGATTATTTTTTCAAATCGCTCCTCGTTGAGGTTGACCATAGCGATCACGAGGGCATTAACCTGGTTAGGAAATTCCAGATTGGAATCAGAGATATTGATCACAAGATCCCGAATTTCTTCGGGTGTCATCTCCGCAATATGAGAGATCTTTTGGCCGTTCCGATTCAGGAAGGATATGTTTAGAACAAGTCGAAGATCTGCATCATCGTAGTACCTGATATTGGTGGCGGTACGCTTAGGCTCAATGATTCCATAACGCTGCTCCCACACACGAATGGTATGTGCTTTAATGTTGGAGAGCTTTTCCAGGTCTTTGATCGAATAACGGCCCAATGTATTGATGTTGAATATGTTACACAATTAGAAGAATGTCTCACTGACAGAAAACATATTAGATTTTTCCTATCCAAAAAGACATTTTGCTAGTAAAACCAAACGAACACAGTTTTTGTTTAACAAAACAAGAAATTTATTATTGCTTCCAAAATGAATAGTTTTCCGTGCTCTATCTTTGATTCGGATCTTAATAAAGCTGATATTCAGTCACTTTTGAGTCAGTCACTCATTTTACTTTGCATGAATCGTTCATCCCTGCTTTTCGCCCTACTTGTCCCGGTTTTGTTGATCAGCTCTTGCAAGAAAAGCACGAGCACAACATCAACTGTAGAACAACAAGCTGATCCCAGCAGCTCTGCTCCCTCGCAACCCCGCGACGATCAAAAATTGGCTGCCCTCGACAAGCTAGAAAGCTACTATGAGGCTTTGGAGGCAGAAGACCCCAATATTGATGGTTTTTTTGCACCGCAGGTTGAGAATTTTTTTGGCAAACCCTTGTCTCGCGAACAGGTAGGGCAAAGCCTGAGAAATGGTTTTACCCAGGTAGATGGTCGCAAAATCACGGTGGACCCCAGCCAGCTCACTGTGAGCACCGATGCTGCCGGCAACTCGGAAGTTGAGTTCTTTGGGGAAGTCTCTTTTATGCGCCTCGCCACACGCGAGCAGGTCAAAGAGCCTGTGCACAACAGGGTTTTGTTTGACCCTTCAGGCAAAATCATCAGCTACGAATCTCTTCCCCTTACCAACACCCGTGGCATGGCCATGGACGCGACAAGCAGCGATCCCATGGCAGAAGCCCGCCAAGTGGCAGAAGAGATTTTGGCCATTTTCCAAAAAGGCAATCTCCAAAAACTGGATGCGTACTTTCCGCGGGGCGTGGCTCCGGTGCTCATGGCTCGCACTGGTGCGTATTCCATTCCCGCCCAGGTCAGTTCCTCTGCCGATATCAATGCCAAGGCTCCCTGGCTCGCTCAAGGAATGCCCGGATTGTCAACCCGCATCCAATCAGGTGATTTTCCCAGCTTCGATTGTGATCGGCTCTTTTCCAAACAGGGCACCTTCATGGGCAGTATTTCCAATGGATATGACGCAGTCTCTTCCTTGATGCAGGAAATACAGGAATCTGAGTTAGAAACTTATCAGCCAGAGGCTTTTTCCAGCATTCTCCGCATGGAGGCCTTGGTTTCTGTGCAAGTGGTCGATACGCAGTCTGCCTTATCGTTTTGCCTGGGTCAGCAAGATGGCAAATGGAAACTTCTGATCATCGACCTCGCCAGTTTTGATTGCAGCGCTTGATAAAGCAAGTTCTACCATTTTCGACTTGCCGAATAATCCTCCATATTTGCCGATTCCATTGAGGAAGCAGAAAATCATTGTCCATTTTTATCTTTTGATAACCTTCCACACTGGGCACGGTTATCAAGTAGTTATTCACTTTGCTTCCAGAACTACTCACCTGAAGTAATAATCCATGAATGTATTGAATCAATCTACCCGAATGACATGGCTATTGTTGGCCATGCTTCTCGTGGTTGGTGGTTGTAAAACCACTAAAAAATCAGACTTGGCCGTCAAGGAGGTGCCAGTGGGCACAACCACGACAGAGGTAGCACCACCTCCGCCGTCTGTGCCAAGCGTTGCGATCGACATCCCCCTCGACCCTGCGGTGAGGACTGGCGTGCTGGCCAATGGCCTCACCTACTACGTGCGCAAAAACACCAAGCCAGAAAACATCGCGGAGCTGCGACTCGCCGTGAATGCAGGCTCCATGCAAGAGAACGAAGATCAGCTCGGTCTTGCTCACTTTGTGGAGCACATGTGCTTCAATGGCACTGAAAATTTCCCAAAAAGCGACCTCGTTGATTATCTCGAAGGCATCGGAATGCGCTTTGGCGCTCACCTCAATGCCTACACGAGCTTTGATGAAACGGTCTATATGCTTCGCCTGCCCACTGGCGATCAGGCACAGTTCGACAAAGGCTTTCAGATCCTCGAAGACTGGGCCACAGCCGTGAGCTTTGAAGGCGCTGAGATCGAAAAAGAGCGCGGTGTGGTAATCTCTGAATGGCGTACCCGCCTGGGTGGCAACTGGAGAATCCTCATGGAGACCTATCCCAAAGAGTTTTACCAGAGCCGCTATGCTACGCGCCTCCCGATCGGAACAGTAGAAAACCTTGAGACCTTCAAGCACGAAAGCCTCACCTCCTTTTACCAGGATTGGTATCGCCCCGACCTCATGAGTGTGATCGCCGTGGGTGATTTTGATGTGGATGCCATGGAAGCAAAAATCAAAAGCACCTTTGGTGCCATTCCTTCCAGAAAAGGTCCTGAAAAAATCAACTACGAAGTGCCTGATCATGAGCAAACCCTCGTAGCCGTAGCCTCCGATCCAGAAGCTACCTTCAACACCGTAGAGATTACTTACAAGCACCCTTCTCAGCCCGTGCAAACCGAAGCTGACTATCGCCGAGATCTCACCTACGATCTCGTGAATGCCATGCTCAACGATCGCCTCGAAGAACTTGTGCAGAAGGAAAATCCTCCTTTCAGCAATTCTTCTGCCTATTATGGCCAAATGGTTCGCACCAAAGATCAGTTCTCCATGCGCGCCCTCGTATCGGATAGCGCTGTGTCCACAGGCTTGGTAGCGTTGTATCAGGAAGGGCTTCGTGCCGCTCGCTTTGGATTCACTGAAACGGAGCTTGCCCGCGCCAAATCTTCTCTCATTACCCGCCTCGAAGCCAATTACCGCGAGCGCGACAAGACTGAATCCCGCAGAATTGCGATGCAGTATGTCAACAACTTCCTCACTGGCAATGCCGTGCCAGGCATCGAGGTTCAGACAGCCATGGCCAAAGCCATGCTTCCTAGCATCACCGCGCAGGACGTGAACAAGGCCATGGGCCACTTCATGAGCCCCGCTTCCCGGGTGATCACCATCAGCGGATCTCAGTCTGAGGCACATCCTTTCCCATCTGAAGAAGCAGTGCTCGAGATGATCAATGCCGTGGTAGCCACTGAGTTGGAGCCTTATGTAGATAACCTCTCTGCTGCCCCCCTCATGTCGGACCTGCCACAACCCGGCAATGTGGTTGCCACAGAGACCCGCGACGAAATTGGTGTGACAGAGCTCACCTTTGACAATGGCGTTAAGGTCATTCTCAAGCCTACCGAATTCAAAAACGACCAGATTTCCATGGAGGCATTCAGCCCCGGTGGGCTATCACTGGTAAGTGACGACGACTACTTGGCTGGCAACATGGCCGTACAGGCTGTGACCGCAGGCGGGGTAGCAGGCTATGACAACGTGCAGCTCCAGAAGTTTTTGAGCGACAAGGTGATCCGCCTTGCGCCCTATATCGGCGAACTCGATGAAGGAATGCAGGGAAGCTGCGCCCCTAAGGACCTCGAAACCTTCCTGCAACTCGTGCACCTCTACGTGGTAGCTCCTCGTCCCGATGAGGCGGCTTTCAACTCCATCATGAGCCGCATGAGTGCCATCTACTCGAATCTGCTCAACACACCCGACATTTTCTTCCAACTCTCGATCCCCAAGGCGCTTTACAATGACAATCCACGCATGGATGCCGCGAGGCTGTTCACGGGGATGAGCGAGATTGAATTTGCCACTGCCGAAAAAATCTATCGCAACCGATTTGCTGACATGGGCGACTTCACCTTCGTCTTTGTAGGAAACTTCGATCCGGCTGCCATCACGCCGTTGCTCGCTACCTACCTCGGGTCGCTGCCCACAAACGACGAGCACGAGACATTTGCCGACAATGGCATCCGCCCGGTAAAGGGTGAACTGGTCAAAACATTCAACAAAGGATCGGAGCCCAAAAGCCTCGTAAACCTGATTTACCATGGAGACCTTGAGTGGACCGGAAGCAATCGCTACCTCGTGCAATCGACCGTAGGTGTGCTCAACATCATGCTCCGGGAAAACCTGCGCGAAGACAAGGGTGGTGTGTATGGCGTAGGGATCCGTGGAGAAACGGAGAAAGATCCGGAGGAAGCCTTCTCTGTCACAATCAACTTCACCTGCGACCCAGCCAAATCAGCTGAACTGATTGCTGCTTGCCACGACGAGATCAAGGCGCTCCAAGAGAATGGACCTTCTGCCCAAAACCTCACCAAGGTGAAGGAGACGCAAAAGAAAACCATTGAAGAAGGATTACAGGACAATGAATTTTGGATGGATCAGTTGGTGTTTTCCTACCAGTTTGGCATGGACCCAACCCGAATCCTGAGCCAGGGTGAGCGCGTCGATGAGCTGAGCGCGGAGGAAATCCAGGCCATGGCCAAGACCCTTTTCAACCAGTCATACGCAGAGTTTGTACTTCTGCCAGAAGAGAAAGCCGCCGACGAATAGGCCGCTATTCTCCTGATAAAAAAAGAGTCATCCCGACAATCGGGGTGACTCTTTTTTTTATCATATTGATTGACACGCGTTCACTTCTCATGCCTTCCATCTGTGTCAAGTACAAGGGAAAGAAGAATGGGGAGCATTCATCTGGTAGCAAAAACCATTTCCGGACAGAGCTCCCTACTCACAGCCACATTCCCACTCCGATCTTGAGTTGCACTTGGCTCAGCCCCGTATTCCAGTTGCTAAACGTGATCACGCGATTCTCACCCGTAATGGTAGGATCCTCAATTTCGGATCGGCCCGCGAAGAATTCGGCAGCCGTTAGCAGAATTTCCGTGTCTAGAAAAAATCGCTCCCTGAGGGCAAATCTCCCTCCTACTGCTACACCAAACTGGGTCATGATAACAGCCGAACTGTTCGGAAACCGATCTGGCAACGTGGAGGTGAAAGAAAAAACACTCAGACGCTGGGTAGCGAACATTCCAAGTGACAAGCGAAATGGATCTCCTTGCTTGCCCAAAAATATCGTCGGTTGATAGGTAATGCCGATTGTACCTCCCCTGGTTTCCCCCGCAGTTACAATTTGCCCGTTGCCATTGGCCAGGGTAGGGTCGCGTGAAACCCAAAGGGTCGTCCACTCCACCTGATGAAACACGCGCCCACCTTTGCTATAAACAAAAGATGG
>JANQTF010000331.1:0-13690 GCA_030731845.1 Bacteroidia bacterium
AAAGTTGGTTTATCGAGCAAATGCCCATGCGGGGATTTCAGTCTTCGATGGACCCGCGTCCGCTCATCGGGCTGGGAGATCTGGAAAGTGTGGATTCTATCCACGTGATCTGGCCCGATGGCGCCTACACAAGCCTTGGGGAAACGCCTACCTCGCAAGCACTTGCGCTCTCCTGGAAAGATGCTGGTCCTCAGCCTGACATCGTGATTAGCAGGGTGAGACCTGCGGGCTCAGCGCCCATTTTCACGGAGCTCGACGCTCCCAGCATCATCCGTGCCGGGCACAAAGAAAACCCATACAACGACTTCAACCGCGACCGCTTGATTTATCACATGATGAGCACCGACGGACCTGCCATGGCGATTGCCGATGTGAATGGCGACGGGCGCGAAGATGTGTTTATCGGGGGAGCCAAAGACGAGGCTGCCAGCATCTTGTTGCAGACCGCAAGCGGCACCTTTGTGAACTCCACCCAAGCAGATCTGAGCGCGGATGCCCGCTCTGAGGATGTGGATGCTGTCTTTTTTGATGCAGATCATGATGGCGACATGGACCTCTATGTAGCGAGCGGTGGAAATGAATTTTCAGATGGATCGGTTGCCTTGCGCGACCGCCTGTATCTCAACAATGGCAGTGGCCGCATGATCAGGACCGAGCAGATTTTGCCAGCCGGGCGGCTGGAAAACAGCTCCTGCGTGCACCCCGCAGACTTCGATGGCGATGGCGACATGGATCTCGCGGTTGGCATTCGTCTCAGGCCTCTGCTCTATGGGGTGCCGGTGAATGGCTACTTGCTTGAAAACAACGGCAAAGGCCAATTTACCGATGTGACCAAAGAAAAAGCGCCCGGACTGCTCGAATTGGGCCTCCTCACCGACCTCAAGTGGGTGGATGTGGACAATGACGACGACCCTGACTTGGTGGTGATTGGTGAATGGATGGCACCGCAGCTTTTCATTAATACAGACGGAAAGCTGGAAAATCAGACAAAAAACGCTGGGCTATCAACCTACAAAGGGTGGTGGACCTGCCTCGAAACAGCTGATCTCGATGGCGATGGCGACCTGGATCTGGTGATGGGAAATCACGGTCTGAACTCGCGTTTCAGGGCTACGGCGCTCCGTCCGATTGAGATGTTTGTCAATGACTTTGACGGCAACGGCAGTGCCGAGCAGATCATGGCCCGCTATGTAGGCGATACCTTGAAGACCTACGTTCGCAAGCCAGATCTCACGACCCAAATGCCCGGTTTTCGTCGAAAATACCTGCGCTTTAGTTCTTATGTGAATGAAAGTATGGAAGATGTCTTTGGCAAAGCTGCGCTCGAAAAATCGGTGCACTGGACTGCTTCTGACCTCTCTTCCAGCATCGCGATCAACAACGGAGATGGGACCTTCACGGTGAAAGAGTTGCCCATTGAGGCACAGCTGTCCACGTCTTATGGCATCCTGATTCGGGATTTTGATGAAGATGGCAATGAGGATATTCTGATCGCGGGAAACTTTTATGCAGCCAAGCCAGAAGTAGGTCGCTACGATGCGAGCTACGGATGGCTGCTTCTCGGCGACGGCAAGGGAGACTTTCTGCCCGTGGCACCTGCGGCTTCAGGGTTTCGGGTAGATGGAGAAGTGAGGCAACTCAAGTTTATCAACATTCAAGGTAAATCCTGTGTTTTGGTAGGAAAAAACAATGAGCCAGTGGAACTCTATAGCTATTAAGCTCCCAATGATGGGTTTGCTTCTGTTGTCTTGCACCTTGTGTGTAGGGCAGGGACAGACCTTTTCTTGTGATGATGCTTTTTTCCTCAGCGGGACAAAAGCCCCCGGGCAGCCTTCCTTTATTCTCTCTGCCAAACCAGATGCCATCGGACCAACCCTTGTCTGGGATACGCTTGTGGCAAATACCCAACATCACATTGGCCCGATGGGCTATTCTGTTTGGGACAATTATCTCTACGCGCTCGACACGGCGACCTTTGAGCTATTGAAAATTGATGCCACCGGACACATCACCGTCTGCACCTCTCTGGCCTCCCGGCTCGATACCACGCTGCTTTATCAAGCAGGCTGCGTCACCCCGCCGGGGATCAAGTTTACCATTGTGGGTCGTAATCGCCTCACTCAATCCGATCAGCGGATGTACAACATTCGACTTGACAGAGCTGATTATCAGGTTGGTAACAACTCCCTCGTTACCCAAGGGCAGTTACAGATCGAAGACCTGGCCTATCATCCTCACTTTGGTGTCTTGTATGGCTATGAGGCGGTGAATCGCAGAATCGTTCAGATTGTGGGTGGCCTGGCCACTGGCTTTAACTTCCAGAGCGCGCCTGCTGGCACAGTTCTTTCAGGCTTATTTTTCGACAAAGAAGGGACGCTCTTTGGCTATGGTAAAGTAGCGGGCAGCAACGGTCTGGATAATACCTTATTTAGGATTGATACCAAGAATGGGCAGCTTTCGCCCCTCAAAAGCATTTTTCGCAGCTCTCGCTCCGATGCTTGTAGCTGCCCCTATTCCATCACGCTCCGACGCTCATTTTACCCCGCGCAGGCTCTGCCTTGCGATACCGTGGATCTGGTCTATTCCTTCACCAATCACAGCGGATTTATCTATCGGGATGTTCATTTGACAGACAATCTGCCGGACGGGCTGCGTATTGTCAGCCTTGGGCACAAGCCATTTGGAACCACCCTAGAAGCGCTTGGAAGTGATTCCCTCCGCGTCACTCTTTCAGACCTCAGCCTTCAGTCCGATTCCTTGGTATTCAGGGTCGTGATTGACTCCGCTATGGTGATCAATGGAGGGTTTTCCCCGGCTATTTTGGATTCTTTTCCTGTAGGCATAGGCTATGAGATTTTCTCAGAAGAAACGGCAAGGTCCTCGCTTTCCGTTGCAGAGCTTGAGGTAGATCTGGGTACCGATCAAATGGGATGTTTTGCGGCCAATATCCTCCTTGTGCCTGTCGTGAGCGGCGCTGCCAACGCGGTCAGCTACCGTTGGTCCGATGGCTCAGAGGGTTCGCAACTCCTCGTGAATCAGTCTGGAACATACGTGGTGCAAGTCGAAAATGGATGTCTCAAGGCCAGCGACACAGTGGATGTTGAGCTTGCCTCAGCGCCTTTTTGGGTGCAACTGGCAGACGAGAAAGTGATAGAAGAAGGCAATAGTTTTTTGCTGAATGTATTGACCAATGGCATGGCCCCTTTTACGTACGAATGGTCGGGACCACAAGAGGCAGACTTGTCCTGCACAAGCTGCGCCTCGCCCATTGCCAGACCGCTCGAAGACGTGACCCTGTCGGTCACGGTGATTGATGCCTTTGGCTGCCTAGCCTCCGATTCTATCCGAATCCTGGTGAACAAAGTGCGCGACATTGTCGCTCCGAATGTATTTACGCCCAACAATGACGGCTTTCAGGATGTGTTTTATCTCCGTGGCGAAGCCAATGGAAGCATGCTCAACTTCCAGATTTTCGACCGATGGGGGCGGGTAGCATTTCGTCAACGCGAAGGACGAATCAATACGCCACAAGACGGATGGAACGGCATCATCAATGGGCAGCAAGCCGAGCCGGGGGTGTATTTTTGGACCAGTGAAGTCGAATATGCAGATGGAAGCAGGCAGCGATTTCGCGGAAATGTAACCCTCATGAGATAAGTAACAAGCAATTAAGAAAATCAAACATGAACCATCAGCCCTTACTCGGACAAGTTACTGTGTGGATCGGCCTGCTTCTGCTGGGCGTAGGTCTGCATGCTTGTGCTGAGCCAAGCGGCTTTGAGGCCCTCGCGCCCGAGGATTCCGGCGTTACCTTCGCCAATCAGATTGAGCCAAGTGTGGACTTTAGTATTCTCGATTATCCCTATTTCTACAACGGTGGGGGCGTGGCTGTCGCAGATTTTGATCAGGATGGCCTTCAGGATTTATTTTTTACGGCGAATCAGGGAGAAAATCGCATCTACAAAAACCTTGGCAAACTGAAATTTGAAGACCTCACCAGCCAATCTGAGGTCGGTGGCCCTGCTACTGAGTGGAGCACAGGTGTGGCTGTGGTGGACATCAATGCCGACGGGCTTCCAGATCTCTATGTTTGTTATTTGGGCGGAGAATTAGGACAAACAGGGCGCAATCGACTGTATGTGAACGAAGGTGACTTTCGGTTTCGGGAAGCTGCCGAAGAATATGGCCTTGCCATTGGGGGCATGTGCACCCAAGCCGCCTTTTTCGATTATGACCATGACGGCGATCTCGATTGCTACCTGCTGAAGCATTCTGTGAAACCCGCCGAAGTGCTGCGCGACACAGCACTGCGGCACACGCGCGATCCATTTGCCGGAGATCAGCTCCTGCGCAATGACAACGGCCAATTCGTGGACGTGAGCGAAGCCGCCGGAATCTCAGGCAGCCGCCTCGGTTATGGGCTCAACGTGCTCGTGACCGACTGGAACCAAGACGGCTGGCCCGATCTCTATGTCTGCAACGATTTTCAGGAAGAAGATTATCTCTACCTCAACCAGCAGAACGGCAGCTTTCGCAGTGAGCTGCGGGCTTATGTCGGGCACACCAGCCGGTTTTCTATGGGCAGCGACGTGGCCGATCTCAATGCCGACGGCTACCCCGATTTGCTTAGCCTCGACATGAAGCCTGCACGAGAGGATATTCTCAAAACCGCCGAAGCGCCCGAACCCTATAACAGCTACCGCTACAAACTCACCTTTGGCTATTATCACCAATTTCCGCACAACGCGCTGCAAATGAGCCAAGGGGCTGCAGGCCATAGTGAAATGGCCCAACTCGCTGGCATCGACGCCACCGACTGGAGCTGGAGCGCCCTTTTCTGCGACCTCAACCAAGACGGCCAACAAGATGTGTTCATCACCAACGGGATTGCCCGCAGGCCCAATGACATGGACTACATCAAGTTCCTCTCTGATCCAGACGTGAAAAGAGAATTGTCCAACGCCCCGACACAGGCCCATCTGCGCTTCATTGACCGAATGCCGAGCGTGCCCTTGCCCAATCCCATCATGATCCGCGACAGCGGATCGCTGCATTTCACCGACATGGCTGAAGCCTGGGGCGCTGCTCAACCTCGATTCTCCACGGGCGCCGCCTATGCTGATCTCGACAACGACGGAGACCTTGACCTCATCGAAAACAATATCAACGCCCCCGCCGGAATACTTGCCAATCATGCCGCCTTACCTGCTTCCCATTCCCTGCAACTCGAGTTGAGACAGTCGGGGAAAAATCCATTTTGCCTTGGCAGCACAGTCACGGTATTTGTGGGCAATCAAAAACTCAGCCGCGAAGTGACCCCCATTCGGGGCTTTTTGAGCAGCCAACCTACCAGGGTTCATGTTGCGTGGGTCAGCGCTGCTGCACAGGCAGATTCGGTTCAGGTGCGCTGGCCCGATGGCAGCTACTCGCACTGGACCAAGATGTCCGCGGAGCCGATACAGACCCTGAAAAGGGAAGAGGGCAACGCCTTTACTCCACAAATCTCTTCTTCTCAGGCCCTGTATTCTCCTGCCTCCTTGCCGACAGAAGGGAATTCCTCGGACGTGGAGAATGAATTTGTCGATTTTGACCGCGAGCCGCTCATTCCTCACATGCTGTCGCAGCAAGGGCCCGCCGTCGCTACTGCCGATCTCAATGGCGACGGAATCGAAGACATATTTGTAGGAGGACTGGCAGGGCAATCTGCCACTATGTGGATGTCGGCGGAGAATGGCTCCTGGGAATACGTGCAACCACAGGCGTTTTTAGCCGATGCGGGCGCTGTGGATGTGGACGCCGCGTTTGTGGACGTTGATGGCGATGGGAAACCAGAACTCTACGTGGTAAGTGGCGGATATGAATTTCCTGCCGGAGACGGTCGATATCAAGACAGAATATATGTTCAAACTGCCGCAGGCTGGGAAAAAGACACTACCCGATTTCCCTTCGTAACAGAAAACGGTGCCTGTGTCACTGTGCTCGACCTGGAGTCGGACGGGGACATGGACCTGTTTGTCGGGAGCCGGGCGGTGCCGGGGAGCTATGGGATTTCTCCAAAGTCTTGTTTGTGGGTGAATGATGGAAGCGGACATTTTACGGAATCAGCTTCTGCTGCGGGGCTGGATTCTATCGGCATGATCACAAGCGCGGCCTGGCTCGACTGGACAGGAGATGGAAAAAAGGAATTGGTGACGGCAGGTGAATGGGAGCCGATCAGGGTGTGGAGCCTTGCTACGCAGACTGGTCAAGTTAAGGAGCTGGGCCCTGGCATTCTCCAAAAAAGCAATGGCTGGTGGAATTGCCTCAAAGCCATGGACCTCGACGGCGATGGCGACGAAGACCTTCTGGCCGGCAATCTCGGCTGGAACTCTGACTTGCGCGCCAGCCATTCAGCGCCTTGCCTGATGTATGTGAAAGACTTTGACAGAAACGGCAGTACCGATCCTGTGATTTGCAAAACCATCGAAGGAAAGCATTATCCCTGGGCCTCGCGCGATGAGTTGCTCGGGCAGTTGGCCTTTCTTCGAAGGAAGTACCCGAGCTATGCTTCCTTTTCGGATGCTTCCATCGAAAATGTATTTGATCCAGAAGTACTTCGATCCAGCCTTCAAAAGCAGGTATTTACCTTTTCGACGATTTGGATAGAGAATGCTGGAAATGGCGAATGGCTCATCCATGAGCTTCCTTATCAGGCGCAGGCCGCGCCTGTGTATGCAGCCGCTTTGCTGCAAGCCAACGACGATGCTTATCCCGATCTCTTGCTCGGCGGCAACCTCTTTGGCGTGGGCCCCAAGCGAGGGCGCTATGACGCAAGCCGCGGGCTCCTGCTCCTTGGCGATGGCAAAGGCAGCTTTTCTGCCATCTTGCCACAGGAAAGCGGTATTAATATCCCTGGCGAAACGAGAGCCATCGTTCCGATCAAAAACGATTCCCTTATTTGGTTTTTTCGATACAGAGAAGCACCCATTCTGCTGAAAAAAATAGAAAGCGCTTCGCATTGATTGCCCCGGTTTATCTACTTATTCATCCCCTCACCCCAGACAAAGATGAAAAACTACGCACTTCTACTCCCGATTCTGTTCCTGTTTGCCCCTTTTCTTCCGGCGCAGGAGTCTTCGTCAGCATCCGGCTGGCACGTGGTCGCAGATCAGATCAACCCTGCAAATTACTATGGCGTTACAGTGGCCAATGGCATGGTGGGCCTCGTGTCGTCTCCCAATCCCATGGAAGTTTCGGCTGTAGTGCTCAACGGGGTCTATGACTCCTATCAGCGAGGCCGCGTGTCCAACATTCTCCAGACATTCAACCACGTGAACATGAACCTCGACGTGGACGGAATGCGGATCAACCGCAGCAACATCATTGGCTATGCACAAGACCTGGACATGAAGCGAGCCGCGCTCAGCACCACCTTTGAGGTGCCGGGCAAGGTGAGCGTGTCTCACACCCTGATGTCGCTCCGCCATTTGCCATTCAGTGCCTTGCAAATCGTGGAGATCACCGCCCTGGCCGATGTGGAGATCATCCCCATGTCTGTGATTCGCGCACCAGATCACTTGCAAGACGTGCGGCAGTATTTCAGCCAGATAGACCGGCCTCATGTCACCATTCCGCTGATGACCTCGGTGGCAAAAAGCCCCACAGGTGCATTTGTGCTGGCAGCGAGCAACACGCTGATCTTTCCTGAGCCGCATGGCGAAGAGCCCGAAGTGATCCACGAAGATTGGGATTTCAACATGCACCTGGCCAAGTTCAAAAAACGCCTGAAAAAAGGGGAAACCTATCGCTTTGCGGTGGCATCGTCCACCACATCGAGCGAGCACTATGAAGATCCATTTAATGAAGCCGAGCGACTCACGATTTTTGCAGGTCTGGAAGGCATAGATCGCTTGTTGCAGCGCCACGAAGCCGCGTGGACCGACCTGTGGAAAAGCGACATCATCATAGAGGGAGACCTGGCCGCCCAGCGCGACATTCGCTTCATGCTCTATCATTTGTATTCCTTTGCCAGAGAAGGAACCGCCTACAGCTTGTCTCCGATGGGTCTTTCGGGCCTGGGCTACAATGGCCATGTGTTTTGGGACACCGAGCTGTGGATGTATCCACCGCTTCTGATGTTGCATCCTGAGATTGCGAAATCTTTGCTGGAGTATCGCTTTGAGCGATTGGGCGCGGCGAAGCAAAACGCTTTCGCCCACGGCTTTGACGGGGCCATGTTTCCCTGGGAATCAGCCGATGATGGCGCTGAAGAAACTCCCGTGTGGGCGCTTACCGGGCCATTTCAGCACCATATTACGGGCTGTGTTGGCTGGGCTTTCTGGAAATATTATGAAGTAACGGGAGACAAAGAGTGGCTGGCCACGCGGGGATATCCACTGTTGCGAGAGGTAGCAGATTTTTGGAGCAGCCGTGTGGAGCGCGAGGGGCCCGGAAAGTATCACATCCGCAACGTGATCGGTGCCAACGAGTGGCAGGAAAACATCGACGACAACGCCTTTACCAATGGCATGGCGATCACCTCGCTGCGCTATGCAGCACTTGCTGCAGAGGCCATGGGCCTTGAGCCCAATCCCGACTGGCGCCACGTAGCCGATAACATCCCGATTCTGGCATTTCCAGACGGCACCACCCGTGAAAATGCCACTTATGATGGCGTCATGATCAAGCAGGCAGACGTGAATTTGCTGGCTTATCCATTGTCTATCATCAGCGACAAAGCCCAGATAAAAAAGGACCTGCTCTATTACGAGCAGAAGATGGCGCCTGACGGTCCGGCGATGGGATTTTCGGTGCTTTCCGCGCTATATGCCCGGATGGGGGATACAGAGAAGGCCTACGAGCTGTTCAAAAAGTGCTATTTGCCCAATCAGGTGCCCCCCTTCAATGTATTGGCAGAAACTGCTGGCGGCACCAATCCCTACTTTGCCACGGGTGCCGGAGGCACGCTGCAAGTAGTCCTGGGAGGCTTTGGAGGTCTTGAAATTGGACCGGATGGCATTACCCAGCGCAAAGCGGCTATTCCCAAGGCATGGAAATCCCTGACGATCACTGGCGTAGGGGTGGAGCAGAAAACGTATTCGGTGAAATAAGCGGGAAAGCAGGAAATTGCAGCGGATTGGTTGAACAAGGATGTTCTTTTGTTCATATCTATTTATGTAACTTCCTGCTCTCATTTGAATTGACCAAGATCAGACAAGAAAGAGTATGAAGACCTTGCTAAGATGGCCTGTATTGCTGGCCCTTGTGGGAATGCTGACAATAGCTTGCGAGGAAGATCGCAGTTATGTAGAGAAGATCAACGATCCGGAATTGCTGCGCATGTGCATGGGCAACCTGTCGGATGTGATTGTCTATGACATCTTTTCTCCGCCGGTGGCATCCCGAATTTATGCCTATCCGAGCATTGGAGCCTATGAAGTGATGGCGCAGGAGGATGCCCGATTTGTGAGCCTTGCCGGGCAATTGAACGGGTTTGAGGGACTACCTGCCCCGACAAACGAGGACGTACTGCCCAAGCTCGCAGCTTTGCAGCTGTTTAATATTCTTGGCGACACGCTCATTTTCTCCAAAGACAAGATGATTGCTTTTACCGATTCCTTCGAGAAAAAGGTGAAAGAAGAATATAAAGTGCCCAACAGAGTATGGGATGCCTCCATGGCATATGCCAGGCAAGCCGCAGGTGACATGGTAGCCTGGATGAAAAAAGACAATTACGCCCAAACCCGAACGTTTCCGCAATTCACCGTGACCGAAGCAGCGGGTCGCTGGGTGCCCACACCACCCGACTACATGGCGAGCATAGAGCCACACTGGAACAAGATTCGCCCTTTTATGATTGATTCTGCCACGCAGTTTATCCCTGTACGACCACCTGCATTCGATTTGGATCCTGGTAGCAAATTTTATCAGGATCTGATGGAGGTGTATGAAGTGGGCAAAAATCTGGATAAAGAGCGGACAGAGATTGCGCAGTTTTGGGACTGTAATCCCTTCGTGATGCACCATGTGGGACATGTGATGTATGCTACCAAAAAGATTACCCCCGGCGGTCACTGGGTGGGGATTACTGGTCAGGCCACGAGGCAGGCAGGCAGTGATTTTGGCGAAACAGCCGAGGCATATCTTTGGTGCACAGTTTCCCTTGCCGATGCATTTATCAGTTGTTGGGATGAGAAGTATCGCTCAGAGCTCATTCGGCCCGAGACAGTGATCAACCAGCATATTGATGAAAACTGGGTGCCCTTTCTCCAAACGCCCCCTTTTCCTGAATACACAAGCGGTCACAGCGTGATTTCTCGCGCTGCAGCCACCGCCCTTACGCATCTGTATGGAGATTCCTTTGCTTATACCGATTCGGTGGAAGTGAATTGGGGCTTGCCACCGCGTTCATACAGCTCTTTTAGGGAGGCCTCCTCCGAAGCTGCATTGAGTCGTCTCTATGGAGGAATTCACTACAGGCCAGCCATTGATAATGGCGTAGTGCAAGGCGAGAAGGTTGGCAATTACATCGTAGAGCACCTCAAAACAAGGGCTATTTCAGACGGTATTTCCGGGAATCCGTAATTTCCGTAGGTTTTGCTCACTTGTTTTCAATCGAGTTGCTATATTGAAGGGATGAAGTAGCTCTCTGGTTTCACCCCTTCACCAGATGTTGTGAATTTTTAAACTCTACTACTTAATATTTCGCGATGAATCCTGACACTTTCCATTTAGGATGGCTGGATATTTCTATCATGATCATCTATGCCGTAGGCATGATCTGGTATGGATTGTCCAAAGCCAAAAGACAAGACTCAGAAGATTACTTTCTTGCTGGTCGCAACATGACCTGGCCCATTGTCGGGATTTCGTTATTTGCTGCAAACATCTCCAGCACGACTCTGGTAGGACTTGCCGGAGACGCCTACAGCTCAGGTATTTCCGTGTACAACTACGAATGGTTTGCCGTGGTGGTCCTGATCTTTTTCGCCATCTTTTTTCTGCCATTCTACCTCAAGTCCAGGGTATATACGATGCCAGAATTTCTGGATCGGCGTTATGACTCCCGCTCTCGCTATTACTTCGCTTTCACCACCCTGATCGGAAACGTGATGATCGAGACGGCAGCGCCGCTCTACATCGGAGCCGTGATTTTTGAGCAGGTATTTCCCGAAACATCGAGCTGGGTGATCATTTTGGCTTTGGCACTTGCCGCAGCGGCCTATACCATTCCGGGAGGGCTTTCTTCTGTGGTTCACACCGAAGTGATCCAGGCCATTCTGCTCATTGCGGGTTCAGTGGTGCTGACCATCTACACCTTCGATGCGGTAGGGAGCTGGGAAAATGTCTTGCAAGTGATGCAGTCTAAATACGATGCAGGACTGCTGCGCAACAACCCCGATGACATGCTTAGCCTGATTCGACCGATGAACGACCCTGGCGTGCCCTGGCTTGGCTTGATCACTGGGGTTCCTATTCTTGGGTTTTATTTTTGGGCGAATAACCAATTCATGGTGCAGCGGGTGCTTAGTGCACGCGATCTAAACCACGGTCGTTGGGGCTCCCTGTTTGGAGGCTTGTTGAAGGTGCCCGTGATCTTCATCATGGTGCTTCCCGGCACCATGGCCATCGCCATGCCGGTTGAAATCTTCGGCCCGCTCGATAATCCCGATCTGGTATATCCCGCCCTGGTATTTGGCCTCTTGCCAGAAATTCTCAAAGGCTTGGTGCTTGCAGGGCTTCTTGCAGCCATGTCTTCCTCGATTTCGGCTACGCTCAACTCAGCATCTACGCTGATCACGATGGATTTTGTTCGCAAAATCTGGCCTGGGCTTGATAGCAAGCAGCTTGTGAGAATCGGGCAAATTGCCACGGTTGTGCTCGTGTTGCTCGCAGCCATGTGGGCCCCCAAAATCAGGGAATTTGATTCCCTCTTCAAATACCTACAAATCGTAATTTCTTATATCGCACCGCCGGTGGTGGCTGCCTTTATGATGGGCCTCTTTTGGAAGCGGGCAAATGGCCATGGCGCTTTCTTCTCCTTCATGACAGCTCTGGCGATTTCCATCGTGTTGCTCCTCTCTGGCGGCAAGCAATTTGCCAACGGCATCAGCGAGAATCTGCCCTTTTTGCAATCCATGATCAGCTACAAAACCGATCAGATCAGGAATCAAACCGTAGAGATTGGAGCTGATATGGCAGAGTTGATCATGACGCCAATTGAGGGCGAGGAAGGGGCTCCTACGGTTGTGCGGATTAAAAATGGGGTGCAGGCACAGCAAAATGGCGATCTCATTCTGCTCGATAGCAGGGTTGATGTGGACAAAAACGGCAACCTGATCCAAAACGGATCCGTCATTGACGTGAGTCTCGGCAAGCTTGTGGCCATTGGCTCACAGGTAACCACCGATGGCAGCGACATCGTGTTGACAGGAGGTGCGGTTGGCAACCTCTACCCTGATTTTCACTTTCTCTATATCGCCACCATGCTGCTCATCATCTGTGTTTTTGTGATCTTTGTGGTAAGTTTGATCACGCCTCCTCCGGCTCCGGAGAAAGTAGATGGCAATGTGTGGACAAGCTCTCTCTTTAAGGCTGAGACCATTGAGCTCCGTGATTTGCCTTGGTACCAAAACTATCGCTACCTATCTGTTATTCTCCTCCTGTTGACCTCTATTGTGGTAATCTGGTTCTGGTAGAACCATCTACAGATCGAGACATATTCCCCCTTTTGCATGCCCGGCATTTGCTGGCATCGGGAGGGGGATTTTTTTGAGTAGAGGTTCAGTAAGCCTCGATATTACTAATCAAGGAATCTGAAATCTCAAATTATTAGCAAATAAATTTGCTCTTTGATGTGGTATTTAGTATGTTTGAGTGAATACTGTCATCTGTCAAAAGCTATGGCCCCTGACCAACAGCCAATTAGGCAGCTCCATGATCGATTTTTTAAAGCGATTTTTTCTGCCCCGGCACAAGCAATCGGTTTGATCAAGGGCTGTCTGCCGAAACGTCTTCAGCAAGATCTTGATTGGTCGAGTCTGATGCTTGACCCGAATAGCTACATCGACGATCGACTCAAAGAGTACTACTCCGATCTCGTATTTCGATGTCAGTTTCGGGGTGGCGAGCCTGTGAATGTGGTGTTTTTGCTGGAGCACAAAAGCTTTGTATCAACGTTTCCTTATCTCCAGCTTCTCCGGTATATGGCCAGCATTTGGGAACAACAACGCCATCATGGTGCAGACAAGATGGTTCCCGTCATTCCGATTATTCTGTATCATGGAAAAGGGACGTGGGATGAGTCTCCTTTTGAGTCGTATTTCGCTCTCCCGCCCGATCAGCAGGTCGAGGAATACCTTCCTGCGTTTACCTATCTGTTGGTAAATCTTAAAACCACGCAAGATCAGGAGATCCAGGAGAGATTTGAAGATTTAGTGGTAAGCCGGGGGCTCTTGTTGATGAAATACATCTTCTCCCCCGAACTCATAGACCATTTAGAAGACGTCTTCGAAGGGCTAAAAAATGCCGTTGCAAATCAACGTGACGTTGAAATTGTTCGTATATTCATTCGTTACATTTACTATTTCGACAACACAAAAGCAAAACTTGTCATGCAAAAGGTAGAAGAACTCTTGAGTGATTGGCCTTACATGGAGGGTTCCATTGCCGATATGCTCATTAAGCAGGGAAAGGCAGAAGGAAAGGCAGA
>JANQTF010000331.1:13790-34361 GCA_030731845.1 Bacteroidia bacterium
GGAAAGGCAGAAGGAGAAGCAAAAGGAGAAGCAAAAGGAATCAAGAAGAGCGTCCAGAAGATGATTCTTGCCAAAATTCCACTAGCCCAGATAGCAGAAGTCATGGACATGGAGCTTGAGCAAGTGGAGGAGATTTCGAGAGAACTGGAGTTGTAGCTCGTATCTGCCGTAGAAGTCACCCCAGAATGCTTCGGGGGTCTTACATTGGGTCCACGTCCAGAATAATTCTCAGTGTTTTTTGCGGAGCCGCTTCGTAATAGGCTCTTGTGACACCTTGGAGGATGTCTCGAAGTTGCGCAACAGAGGCGCGTCTGCTCACTTTGAGCAAATACTGCATCCGGTATTGATTGCGAACCCTCGCCACGAGGGCATAATCGGGCCCCAAAAGATTTACCCCAAAATGTGGAGCCAATAGCGCGTGAAGCCGTCGTGACTCCGTCTCGATAAACTCCCGGTCGGGATGCTTGATCTCAATCCTGATCAACCGCGCGAAAGGCGGGTATCCGTGCACCTGCCGCTCAGGCAGCTGCTGATCATAGAACGTGCGAAAGTCTTTCTCCAACAGCCCCAAGATGGGGTGATCGGGAATATGCGTCTGGATGATCACCTTCCCAAGTTTGTGCGAGCGTCCTGCTCTACCACTCACCTGCATGAGCATCTGATAGGCTTGCTCATGGGCCCGAAAGTCAGGGAATCCCAGCATCTGATCTGCCGAGATGACGCCCACAAGCGTTACATTCTCAAAATCCAGCCCTTTGGACACCATCTGTGTTCCCACCAACACATCAATCTGGCCCAGCTCAAATTGCTGAATCAGGTGCTGATACCCAAACTTGCTGCGCGTGGTGTCGAGGTCCATGCGCTCCACCCGGTGATTGGGAAAAAGCTCTGTGGTTATTTCAGCGATTTTTTCGGTGCCTACGCCAGATTGGCGAAGAGAAAAGTTGCCACACTTTTCGCAGGACTGCGTTTGGAACGCCGTGTATCCGCAATAATGGCAGCGAAGGTGGTCTTTGGCTTTGTGATATGTGAGGCTGATGTCGCAATTGACGCAACTTGGCACATGGCCGCAGGTTTCGCAGACCAAAAACGGCGCGTAGCCACGCCTGTTCTGAAACAAGATCACCTGTTCTTTTCGCTCCAGCGCCTCCGTAATTTCCTTTTGCAAGACACTTGAAAACACCCCGTTGGTAAGCTTTTGCTTTTTTTGCATCCGCATATCCACTACTTGCAACACCGGGAGCCGGGTGGCCACAGCCCGTTGGTGTAGCTCCACGAGGTGGTATTTGCCTGCCACGGCATTGGTGTAAGACTCCAGCGAAGGCGTCGCAGACCCCAGCAGGATAGGAATCTGAAGCAAATTGGCATAAAACACAGCCGTGTCTCTGGCATTATAGCGGGGAGAGGGCTCCTGTTGCTTAAAAGACTGATCGTGTTCTTCATCTACCACAATCAGGCCGAGATCCTGAAAGGGCAAAAAGGTTGCAGAACGAACGCCCACCACCACCTCAAACTCCCGGTTTCTGATTCGATGCCAAATTTCTACCCGTTCCTGATCATTAAACCGGCTATGGTAGATCCCCACTTTCCCGCCAAAGGCAGTGCGAATCCGCTCGATGATCTGCTTGGTGAGGGTAATCTCTGGAAGGAGATACAAGACCTGTTTTCCCTGATCGAGCACTTCCCGGATCAGGTCAATGTAGAGGTGAGTTTTGCCACTGCCGGTGATTCCCTGCAGGAGCACTGGCTTCCAGGTATCGGATAAAAAAGCCTCTTTGATTTCAGAAATCGCTCGTTGTTGTTCAGGGTTGAGCACCACATCGGCAAGGCGGGCCTTATAGCCGTGAAACTCGATCCGATCGACAGGAATGTCCTCTTGCTCCACATAGCCTTTTTCGATCAGAGCTTTGGCGATCTGAGAGCCAAGCTCGAGGCGCTTGAGGGTTTCGGTTTTGGGGACAGACTGTCCCTTAAACCAGGCTGCAACGATCTCCATGAGGAGGTTTTCCTGGTTGGCCGATCGGCTGAGGCTGTCAAATGCTTCCTGGAGTTTTTGCTCATCTTGGTAGGCCTCGGTGAGTTTGAGAAAGGCCTTGACCTTGGGCTTGTAGGTGTCGATTACCTCTTGAAACAGCCTGATCAGGCCTTGGGCTTCCATGGCTTTGAGCCGTGGGTTGGGATTGATCACATCCCAGATATCAGAAACGTCCTTAAAGGAGAGAGTGCCCTGGATAGAGAGGGCCTCCATCGCGAGGTATTCCTTGTCATCGAGCTTCAGAGATTGCCAATCGAGGTCAGGAGCCATTTCGATTCGGGTGGAGCTTTCGGGCTTGAGGCCTAGCGGAAGCGCTGCGCGAAATACTTCGCCTTCGGTGCAAGCGTAGTATTTCGCCATCCATTCAAAGAGTCGCAGATGCTGCTCCTGCAACAGAGGTTGCTGATCGAGCACATCCTCAATATGCTTGAACTGATCGATCTTGCTGCCCTTGGGAGCCTCATGAATCCGCTTAACCAAGCCTGTGTAGATTTTTTTCTTACCAAAACTGACCAACACCCGCATGCCAGGCTTGAGGGTAGCTGCCTGATGTGGAGAGACAAGGTAATCGAACTCTGATTTGACCGGAAGGGGGAGAATGACTTCTGCCAGAAGGCTCATACTGCTTTGGTTCTGATACAAATCTACTAAAAATTTGAGCATGTAGCTTCGCTTTCTCTCAGCTTTACCCATCTTTTGGGACAAAGGTAAGGGAGCTCAAATTTGGGAGTGCTTTAATTGGCAGGTATTCCATTGGCAAAAGATTTTGGATTGCCGATTGTGTATGTGAAATGTAATTTTGCTGCTGTGGAGTAGGGGTGACTTGTGTAGGGTTGTCTCTTCTTAAGATGAATAAGTTCAGGTTAAGTGGGATTTAATTTTTGACAAATTCTGAACGGTGCGGCGTAATTTGGTAGGCTATTTGAACCTATATAAAATAGCTCTTTCAGTTGACTGTCTCCGAAAGTCACAGATGTGAGGTGATGAACACTTTCTCGGCCTATGTTAAGACGTTATACCTTTGTTTTTCTGCTGTTAGCCTCTTGCTCCACACTTCTGGGGCAAATTGTTTCAGTTGATTCCCTCATCAACAGAAACAACGAATTGACCATTGTGTACACAATTTCGGACAGTTTAGATGGCTTCAAATATTCAGTTGACCTGTTTGCCATTGTCGGACGAGATACCCTATCGATGAAGGCGGGGAAAGGATATCCTCTGGATAGTCTTACTGCTGGCACCTACCGCATGAGGTGGAGCCCGGTGGAGGCGATGGGGCGTTATCGTGGTCCTGTTCAGGTCATGGTTTCAGCAAGGCCAGGTTTTCGTGTCACTTCTGGGCCAGAACCCTCCTACAAGCTTGGCCAAGAAGCAAAACTTCGGTGGTATGGTGGTGGAGCAATCAACGAGCAGTTTGATCTCAGCTTGCTTCAATTGGGAACGATTGTAAGCACCACTGAACTCCAATACGGAGTATTATCGGCCAGATACCAATTTGCTGAAACCCTCAAAGCCGGGGAATCCTATTCTTTCCGAATGGTTGGGAGAACCACTGGAATTACCTACGATTCTCCAGAATTTACCCTCACCAAAATCAAAGAGCGAAAATGGTATGTATATGCCATTCCTGGTGCCATTCTCGCAGGTGGGCTGGTTTTGCTCCTGCTCGATGGGCCTATTGATCCGCCTCAATCCATAGAGAACTGATCCAGCATGATTAGTTCACAACCCGTGTTTTCCCGCACTTTCCGACTATTGCCAATCTCTACCCCACACGCTATGCTTCGGCACCTGACACTGACACCCACCATGAAATGTATCCCCCAAATAAAGTTCAACTCACTCTCCACGACAGCCCTCCTTCTGTGGGTGGCTATTGTTGTGATGCCGCAAGTTGCACAGGCGCAGTTTCAGCAGCAGAGCTCCACTATTACAACTTGGAATCTCACCCAGGGAGATGCAGTTTTTGCAGACTTCTCTACTTCCGCCTCTTACAACGCGACAAATGGACTTGATCTGATTCTGTTGGGGCAACTTTCGGGTGGTACTCCCTCCAGGCAACTTTTTTTTAATAATGGACCATCAGGTGAATTCCAGTCAAGCGTATCTTCTCTGTCTCTTCCGGCTCTTACCAACAGTCGCATAGACGTAGGAGATTATGATAATGATGGCAATATGGATGTTGTCATCTGTGGCGATAATGGTGTCAATCGTTTTACAGAGATCTACAAAGGCAATGGCGCCTTGGGCTTTACTGCCTACACGCAAAATAATAACCTTCCCGATGTCTCTTCAGGTGATGTAGCCTGGGGTGATTATGATAATGATGGTGATCTGGACCTGGTGGTTATCGGGGACAATGGGACGACGCCAATCGCGCAAATCATTGAAAATCAGGCTGGTGTGTATTCTTTTAATGCCTCCGCATCTATCAGTCTGGTAGGACTCAGAGAGTCGTCTGTGGCTTGGGGTGACTATGACAAAGATGGAAGGCTCGACCTTATCATGAGCGGATTAAATGGAAGCGGACAAGCCGTGTCGAGGCTTTATAAGAATCTTGGAAACGACCAATTCGGAACCATTCCCGGAGCTTCTCTTCAGGATATGGCCTATGGCACGGTGGCCTGGGGCGATGCCAATAATGACGGGTATCCTGATCTGCTCATGTGTGGGAAAGACGATTTGGGCAATAGGTACACCCACGTGTACCATAATCAATCTGCAACCAACCCCTTTGCACCCTTTGTGCTTGCCCAGGCCCTCACCGGAATCACTGAAGGCAAAGCCATTTGGGGGGATTATGACAATGATGGGTGGGTAGATATTCTCATTGCCGGACAAAACGGTCCCACCACTGCTTCCCGACTCACACAACTTTACAAAAATGACCAAACAGGGACTTTCACCCCTGTAGCCACCACCCTTCCCAATGTGAATGGTGACCCCATCATTGCCTTTGCAGATTGGAGTAGTCCGTCAGATGGGAAGTTGGATATTTTCATCTCTGGTGTAGTAGCTGGTACCAACAACGTCGGCGCATTCCTATTTAGAAACATTACGACTAGCAATACCGTTCCCGGCCCACCTACTGGACTCAGTGCTACGGTGTTAGGCAATAACGTGCAATTTACCTGGAGCCCACCTGCCGGAGTTGCCAGCAATCTCAAAAAAGGCCTGACCTACGAGATGTATATTGGTACAGGATCTACCACCAATCAAAATACCGATCCGGCTCATGCTGCCATTTCAAACGGAAAGCGATACCTCCAAAAATTTGGATCTATTTCCGACACCACCTGGACAATCACAGGACTTGCCAATAGCCCGAGCTATTTTGCTGCTGTTCAGGCCATTGATGCAGGTTTGGAAGGGTCTGCATTTTCGGCAGTGGTATCTTTTTCGGTCCTGAATGTGATCGCTATTCAGCCTGTATTTGAGGATTCTACCAGTTTTGCTTTCCAGACATTGCCCCCCGGGCCTACCGAGGGCTACACGAGCTGGTGCGATTGTAACAACGACGGCCATCTTGATTTTATCTACGGTGGCAATAGCTCTTCTTCCCCCCTTACCAACTTCACCCGGATTTATACCAACGATCAAGACGGAACCTTCACGTATCAGCCGGTCGAAAGTGCTGGCCTCCCAAGGGTATATCGTGGCAATGTAGCCTGGGGCGACATCAACAACGATGGGTGGGTGGACCTTGCGGTGTGCGGTGTGGACGATACTGCACCCATCGGCGCTTCCGTAACCAGGATCTATCTCAATGCCAAAACCACCAAATGCGCCATGGGATCGGTCATCACCCTCACCGGAGTCTCCAGAGGTTCGGTTGATTGGGGAGACGTGGACCGCGATGGGGATTTGGACCTGCTGCTCACTGGCAAAGCCAATACCGGCAACATCACCCAGATCTATTTGAACTCCTTCGCCCAAACCGGCACCGTCTCTTTTACTGCCTCGTCCAATACCTTCGTTGGGGTTGAATACGGAGATGCCAAATTTGGAGATTATGACAACGATGGAGACCTTGATTTTGCCCTGACCGGTGCCACTACTGGTTCGCCCATCACGAAGCTGTACAGAAATAACGGAAGCGGCCTATTCACTGAAGTCAATGTGCCAGTACTCACCGGGGTGCGGCAAAGCAAACTCGTTTGGGCTGATTTTGACAACAACGGGGTCTTGGAACTCATGGTCATGGGTAATTCTGCCGCCTCCGGATTCACTCCTCTTTTAAAATTATATCAGAACTATCCCGGGTTTGGATTTGTCTCCTGGTCTTTTCCAGTCACCGATGTAGCAGATGGATCCATTGATGTGGGGGATTATGATCACGACGGCAAAATAGATGTCCTTTTGACTGGGAAAACTGGCAACAGCATTTCATCGACTCCAGTCACGGTAGTATTGAAAAATATCAGTACTAATATCGCCCCCAATTTTTCTGAAGACCTGCAGGCCTCCTCAGACCTACAACAGGTCGGTACGGCTAGCGATGGCCGGTTTGGGGATTATACCGGCGACAAAAGGTTGGACATTCTCATGGTAGGCACACTTGCCAGCAACAGCAAAATCATGAACCTCTACAAGAATGTGTCAACGAGTGTCAACAATAGCCCTAATCCTCCGCAAAATCTTCAGGATACCTTGCTCAACTTCGAAGTCATGCTCAGTTGGGATGCTCCTACAGGACCAGCTACCAACCCTGGCAGGGTGAATGGCTATACCTACGACCTGTACATCGATGGTCCTGCTACGGGTAGTCAGGAGGTGAGGTCCCCCAATGCTGATCTCACAACAGGCTACCGCCGTATTGTGAAATTGGGACAGGGGCAACTTTCCAAAAAGTTCACCATTGGCAGCCTTAGCCCCGGAACCTATACCTGGGGTGTACAAGCCATTGACCAGGATCATGAAGGTTCCTCATTTGCCAGCGGTGGCACATTCGTCTATCAGAATCCCACTTTCGTTCAGGTAAATTCACAATTTATTCCCACCAACTCACAGGTAGGGCTTAGCTCTTCCAGCATTGCCTGGGGCGATTACAAAAATAATGGCGGCCTCGGTCTCGCCATATCAGGGCAAAGCAATGTCGCCGCCTATGAAACCAAGTTGTATGAATATGATCCGGTGAATGATGTTCTGGTAGAAGATGCAAACTTCAGCAGTGTCATTGTGGATGTGCGAAACGGCGACCTCGAGTGGGGCGACTATGACAATGATGGCGACCTCGATCTATTGGTAACAGGCGAATCCGCCGCCGGGCCTGTGAGTCGTGTGCACATAAATATTTCGGGAGGGTTCACCTCCGTTGATACACTCCAGCTCATTCCGCTTCAGGCAAGCTCGGCCAAGTGGGCGGACTTTAATCAGGATGGCTTTCTGGACTTGATTATGATCGGGCAAAACGCCGCAGGCACTGCGCGTACTTATCTATACGAAAATGATGGCTTGGGAGGACTTTCCCTCCTGCCCAATACCTTCGTGAATGTCACTTCTGGCGAAATTGCTGTCGCTGATTTTGACCAAAATGGCTACCTCGACTTTTTGATCGCAGGCAACACAGCCAGCGGATCTGCCACAGGCAACGTTGCCTATTACCTCAATCAGGGAGACTTTGTCTTCACGCCTACCACCATTTCACCGGCTCTTCCTGGTCTTCGCAGATCTACCATGGCTGTGGGGGATATCAACGCGGATGGATTTCCGGATCTCGCAATTGCTGGCTTGACCAATGCCGGGGCTTATGTAGGCTACATTGTCAGAAATAACGCTGGAACCCTGGGCGGTACACCTCTCACCATCAAAGGCGTAGCCGATGGACAGCTCGCATTTGGCGATTATGATGATGATGGATACCTCGACCTGGTGGTCGTGGGAGAGGCTAGCGCCGCCAATGGTGGGAAAATAGGAACCATTTATTCCTATAACTCAACTACTTCTGCGCTGGTAGAAGAAACCATTGTCGCAGCTGGTATTCCTGATCTGAGCGGAGGGGCATCTGTTGCCTGGGCCGACTTTGATAAAGATGGAAAACTTGATCTCCTGGCCCTGGGGCAAGGAGATAGCGGACGACAGTTTGAGCTGCTACGCAACCTGGACCCCACTGCCAATTTTACCCCAGGTAAGCCACGAAATCTGGCTTCTCAAATCATTGGTGATCAAGTCATCCTGAGCTGGCAGGAGCCTGCCAACGTGAGCGCTAAAACCTTCAAGCCCGGCATCTCTTACCAGGTGTATTTCGGCACTACAAGCGGAGGCATTGATCAGCTCTCTCCTATGTCCAACATCACCACTGGCTTTCGGAAGGTCGTTTCCTATGGTGCTAGCTACAATACCACCACCTTTATCCTCGACAATTTGCCTCCCGCCACCTATTTCTGGGGCGTGCAGGCCATCGATACTGATTACGAAGGCTCGCTCTTCGAGGCAGGCGCTTCCTTCTTGTTTGAGCTACCAACCTTCGAAGACAAAACTGCCGCCGTATTCGCCACCACGCCCGCTGGCGTAGAAAATGGTGATATGGAATGGGTAGATTATGACCTCGATGGAGACATGGACCTCATGGTGGCAGGAACCACTACCACCGGTCCGGTTGCCATCCTGTATCGCAATACTGGTGGCAATTTCACTCTCGCGCCTCCAAGCTTTACAGGGGTGAGCAATGCCGCCCTCACCTGGGTTGATGTGAATCAGGACAATCGTCCTGATCTGCTGCTCACCGGAGAAACCAATGCCACCACTCCTTTCACGGGGCTCTATCGCAATGCTGCCGGGGGAAATTTCACCCTCATCACCTCTGGCCTTCCTGCCGTAACACAAGCTGCTATCAGCTGGGCAGATCTGGATCGTGATGGGGATATGGATCTTCTCCTTTCGGGCAATGCCAGCTCAGGGCCCATTACCGACGTCTATTGGAACGATGGGGCGGGGAGCTTCACAGCTGCTGTTGCTGGCCTGACTTCTCTGTATGGGGGAGCAGTAGCCACTTACGACCTCACCGGTGATGCAATTCCTGATATTTATCTTTCTGGAAGAAATGCTGCCGGAACCTGGTTCCTAAAAGTATATAGAGGCCTGGGGAATGGCGAATTTCTGGAAATCCCTTCCGGGTTGCCAGCTGTGTCCAATGCCAACACAGCGTGGACGGACGTAGATGGCGATGGCGACCTTGATCTCGCAATCAGTGGAGGCACTACTAGTGGAGTAGGCCGGATCTATGTAAACAATGGTTCAGGATCATTTACCCTCGGTCAGACCTTTGATGGCGTACTGAGTGGTCATCTCCAATGTGGAGATATGGACGAAAACGGTCGCCCCGATTTGTTGGTAGTAGGAGAGTCAGGAAGTGGAAAAAGGGCGAGCTATTATCGGGGTTCCGCCACAGGATTGGTGAAAAGCACGGTAGCTACCATCCCCATAACCCTGGTTGACAGATCGAGCATCGCTTTTGGTGATTATACCGGAGACGGAAAACTCGATGTTGCAGTGATGGGGCGTTCCTCCAACTCTCCCCTTACCCGTAGCCTTAAGATCTATCAAAACATAGAAGGAACCAGTAACCTGGTGCCCGCCCCACCTACAGCTCCAACCTTAACGAGCTCGGGTGATACCCTCATTTTCTCTTGGACCAAACCAAGTGGCTCTGCGTTTTTGGTAGATGGATATAGCTATCAATTGGTTCTCGGCACAGCCAACAAAGGTGTGGATGTAACTTCCCCCTTGGCCAATGTCAATACGGGGGCAAGGTTTCTTACCAACAGAGGGCCCCAAGGCCCGGAAACCACGTTCAAAGTCATCGGATTACCAGATGACACCTATTACTGGGGTGTGCAGTCTGTGGATCAGGACTACGAAGGCTCATCCATTACCTATGGCGCTTCTTTCAAATACGTGGCTCCGAATTTCGTCAATAACAATGTCGATGCCTGGCTACAATTGCCTTCTACCGGGCTTTCTGAGGCAGCCCTCGCCTGGGCCGATTTTGACGGAGACGGAAAACTAGATCTGGCTGCTGCTGGAGAGGCAGAGTCAGGTGCGCCATTTCTCAAACTTTATTCCCAGAAAAACGGAGCGCTTCAGGAAGATGTCCTGGCTTCTGTCAATCTGGTCGGTGTAAAGTTTGCTTCCCTCGCATGGGCAGATTATGACTTGGATGGAGACCCGGATTTGTTGGTCACTGGCCAGCCTTCTACCTCCATTTCTCAAGGTCAGACGCGGATATACGTCAATGACAATGGGGTCTTTGTAAATATCTCCTCGCTCTCCAACTCTCTCCCACAAGTGCGTCTCGGCTCCGCAGCCTGGGGCGATGTGGATCGCGACGGAGATCCAGATATCGCCATTATTGGCGAAACCTCCGCCGGGTCTGTTGGGGGGATTTATTTGAATAATGGAGGCTCGTTTGTCCTTGATACACGCCGTACCATTGATGCCGCGCAAGAAGGAGAGGTAGAATGGGGTGATTTCGACAGAGATGGAGACCTAGACCTGGCCCTTTGTGGGGCGAATGGGACCACGTTTTTTGGGAAAATTTATCGCAATAATCTTCCCAGAGGTGTATTCCAGGCACTTTCTGCTGCCGATGCGCCGCTCATCAAGACAAAAGAAAGTGCCTTGGCCTGGATCGATGCTGACAACGATGGCGATCTGGATCTCCTGATTTCTGGAGAAACCAGCCCAACCCTCTTTCAGGCTTTGACCCGGTTGTACCTGTACAATTCCACGACTGGAAAATTCACAGATCAATCCAGCCTGGGGATCCCTGGATTTCGGGATGGAGACATTGCCTTTGGCGATGTGAATGAAGACGGGAACCAGGATTTGGTCATCAGTGGAAAAACGGGTGCTACGGCCTCCGAAAGAAGGGTGGCTCTTTATCTTGGTGCTGCAAACGCAAGCTATACCCTTGACGCGGTTACTTCTGCGCATTTTCCAGGGGCAGACAACGGCAGCGCACTTGCCTTGGCTGATATGGACAATGATGGAAAGATCGACCTCGCGCTAGCCGGGCAGGTTGCCGATGCCAGCCCACGCCGCTCGCTTTCCATTTTTAAAAATATTAACCCCATTCCCAATGTCACCCTCCAAAAACCAAGGACTCCTACCGTGACAATGGGAGGCGATAGCGTGAGGCTATCTTGGCTCACCCCAACAGGGGTGGTTCCAGCAACTGCCGAAGGGATTTCATACAACGTATCTCTTCGACGAACCGCAGGTCCCAACATCATAGATCCGCTGGCTTCCCTCAGCGATGGATTTAGGAAAATTGTAGCCCGGGGAAATGCTGGACAGCTTACCTCCCTCACCATCAGGGATCTCGCGCCAGGTACCTATGAATGGCGGGTGCAGGCCATCGATCAGGATTGGGAAGGTGGCCCTTTTAGTGACCTGAATACCTTTACCTATTCACCGGCAAGCTTTGTGAATGTCACCAGACGAATGCTGGATGTGGCGATCCCTGGCCTTACCGATGGCGATGCGAGCTGGGGAGATGTGGACAATGATGGCGACCTCGATTTGATCGTCACGGGCAGAGGTCAATCTCAGCCATTTTATACCGATTACTTAGAAAATATTGACCATCATTCTCTCGTCTCCAGAGGTTCTGCTGCCATGGGATTGCCCGATGTGAGAGAATCTGCGGTAGCATGGCAAGACATTGATGGCGATGGCGATTTGGATCTTGCGATTGCTGGGACTGCCACTGGCGGCAGATCCACAAGGGTATATACCTTCGATGGTGCCACTTTCCAGTTGGTCAACTCCAGTTTCGACGGCGTGTCCAATGGTGATGTCGCCTGGATCGACGCCGACCGCGATGGCGATGCCGATCTGCTGGTTGCTGGCAAAACCAATGGGCAGGCTATTCTGAAGCTATACCGCAACACCGATGGCAACTTTTTGCCGATTCACTCTTGGACAGGGGTAGAAAATGCTTCGATTGCCGTAGCCGACGTGAATAACGATGGATTTAAGGATTTTGCAGTAGCTGGTAAAGTGGGAGCAAATGCCAAGGTGACCCTCTTTCTGGGAAGCATCACAGGCAATTTTGTACAGAGCGACATCACCGCTGCTACAGGAACAGACGCTGGCAAAATCGCATGGATGGATCTCAACCACGATCAGCTCATTGACTTGGTACTCACGGGAACCGATGACGCAGGCAACCCTGTCTCCATGTATCTACCCAACACAGGAAATGGATCATTCTCTGCGCCCACAGTGGCACTTTCTCCCCTTCATCTGGGTGATCTGGCATTGGGAGACATAGATGAAAACGGTTATGGCGATGTGATTTTGGTAGGAGAGAATGCCTCTCAGCAGCTCAGCGCTTTTGTCTATCTCAATGCAGATGGATCTGGACTTCAGAGTGAGCCCAGCATCGCAGCTGATTTGACACCGCTTTCGGACGGTAGTTTTATGGCCCAGGGAGACTTTACCGGAGATGGAAAGCTAGACCTTATGATTTCTGGAAGCAACGGGGCATCAAATGTGCTCTTGTTGTATGAGAATAATTTCCTTGTGGCCAATAGGAAACCACTTAAGCCACAAAACCTTGACCGTAAGATTGTGGGAGCCAATGTGCTCCTGAGTTGGGATGCGCCCGCAGGCATGACCCCAGAGCAACTAGCGGGGATTACCTACAACTTAGAAATGGAGAAATCCGATGGCACAAAAGTTCATCCTGGTATGGCGTTGAGCTCTGGTGAACGGACCATCGCAGGCCATGGAAATGTGGGGCAAAAACTGGCCATCACCATCACGGGCCTTGAGCAAGGAGAAATTTATCGTTGGAGGGTGCAGTCCGTTGGTCAGGACTTTGAAGGATCCGAATTTTCGACCGAAAACGCCTTCTCTTTCGATCCTCCCGGCTTTGATGATAAAACAGCCGTGGTCTTTAACGGCAATCCACCCGAACCGGTGGCAGAAGCGAGAATCTCCCTCGGAGATTACGATGCCGATGGTGACCTGGATCTCATTGCCGTAGGCGAAACCGAAGCAGGTATGGCATCAGTCGCTATTTTCCGAAACGAATCCACTCCTGCCAACAATGGCCGATTTGTGTTGGACACTCTCCTGACCCAGGACCTCACCCCGGTCCGAAGACCTGCCCTGTCCTGGAAAGATGTGAACGGAGATGGATTCCTGGATTTGCTCCTGGCTGGGCTTCAGAACGATGGGACCTCTCTTACCCAGCTGTATTTCTATCGCGATGGACAATACGTGCAGGGAAGCGTGGGCACTTCGGCTTTCCCCCATGTGAATCAGGCCATGGCCGACTGGGCTGATTATGACCGCGATGGCGACCTCGACCTCGCCCTGGCTGGAGTCAGAGATGATGGCACCAGATTCTTTGGATTGTTTAAGCAGACAGGACCAGAAACCTGGATGCTAGACACCGTTGCCCTGGCAGGAATTGCTAATTCGGCTGTGGTCGATGGAGATCTCACCTGGGGAGATTATGACAAGGATGGCGATATGGACATGGCCATCGCAGGTATTTCCGATGTGGGACCCGTAACCAGAATCCTCAAAAACAATGGCTTTGGGGTATTCTCCATTGGGCTCTATAGCGAGCTGATTCCTGCCAAGCGTTGTCGCATGGCTTGGGGCGATTTCAATAACGACGGCGACCTCGACTTGCTCATGACCGGGGATAACTCCACTAACTCAGACTTTATCCCCTTCACCGTTGTCTATGAATATCTTTCTGCTGACGATCGATTCACAGAATTTGATAATCAGGACTTCGAGAACCTGACCCAAGGATCGGCCAACTGGGGCGATTTCAACAATGACGGATGGCTCGATGTGCTCATTAGTGGAAAGTATGGCAGTGCTGATTCGGCTATTTCTACCCGTTTATACAAAAATCAGGGAGGAACCTCATTCATCGAAGACCTCACCACCTCAGGAGACCTGGTAAATGTGGACCTGGGAGCTGCGGCTTGGGGAGATTATAACGGCGATCAAAAGCTGGATATCTTCCTCACTGGACGAACCTCGTCGAGCCCCGCTACCTATACCTTTGTCCTCTTTGAGAACATTGATACCTTGGCCAACCAGGTTCCTGTCCAACCCCTGGATCCATTTACCCAAATAATAGGAAGGGAAGTGATCCTCTCTTGGGATGCACCTAACAACTTGCCTGCCAACATCAAGAGCGGACTTTCCTACAATCTTCTCCTCTATCAAAAAGGGGAAAGCGTTCTGCTCCACCCTTCTCAGGCAGATTCCACCACAGGCTATCGTCGCATTGTGCGGCAGGGCTCTGCAGGGCACAGCCTGAGCTGGAAATTCAGAGATTTGCCCGATGGTAACTATGCCTGGAGAGTACAGACCGTTGATCAGGATTTTGAAGGATCACTCTTCACAGATCCTATTTCATTCTCTTTTTCAAGCCCTATTCCTCGCATCATTGCCCAGGATTTTCCTGAGCTATATGTGAAAGACGGGACAGCGGTAGAGGCGCAAATCACCATCGATGATCCCTCCATCGTGGATCAGGTGATCTTGCACTACAAGGGGATCGCCTCAGCCGATTGGAATCAAGTGCTCTTGAGCGGAGCTGGACCCGGATATTCTTATTCTTTTGACCAAACGGTGGTCGATGAGATGGGCTTGGAGTATGTCTTTGAAGTAATTGGAACTTACGATTATGACACATTCTCCGACACCGGATACACCTATCTCCAATATCCGAATGGCTTTGATATGAGCCTCAATCAGTATGGAAAAAAATTCACTGATTATGACATCATCGCTATTCCGCTGGAGTTGGACAATAATCAGGTGGCATCGGTGATTGAAGAATACGGCGCATATAACAATCGAGAGTGGCGACTCTGGAACCAGCCACCTTCAGGGCTCAAAGAATACACAGAAAGTGATTTTTCTACCTTTGAGCCAGGAAATGGTTACTGGCTGGTAAGGAAAAAGGAGCTGGGATTCAATACAGGACCAGGAAGGGTAGTGGAGGCCAATGATGCCCACCCTTACGAAATTGAGCTCAAGCAGGGACACAATCAGATTGGCACGCCCTTTCCATTTGCAATCAGCTGGAATGATATTTTGGCTGCCAATTCGCAAGAGGTCAGAGATGCCATAGAGGAGTTTTTTGCCTACGAAGGAGATTATGTCATTTCCGACAGGATCAAGCACCTCAGAGGAGGGTTTGTCTTCGCGCATGCAGATGTGACCCTGAAAATACCTGTGCGCAAGAACAACAATGTTCAGCGCGACGGAGATCCGTTATTGCCATCCGTTTTTGAAGATCCCACCATGGAGCATTGGTTCCTGCCGATCACAGCAAGACTTGGCAACAAGTCATATCAACTTGGCGGCTTGGGGATGACGCCCGAAGCCCTGGCTGATAGAGATCCTCTCGACAGGATGACCCCTCCAAGGTTTGGAGATTTCCTGGAGCTTAGGTTCGAGCATCCGGATTATTTCTACACAGATTTTACACGCGAGGTTGTGCCCTCTGCCAAGCATCAGATCTGGGAATTTACGGTGGAGTCATCTCTCGATGATCCACTGCTAGAACTGAATTGGAATCCAGGGTATCTTCCTGTCGGACCTCAGCAATGGATTCTCTTTGATGTGGACAATCAGAAAGCGATAGACGTTACGAGTGTAGGCAGCTACAAGTCCCTCTCCAGCGAAAAAATTCGCCATTTCAGGTTGTATTTCGGAGATGATGCCTTTGTCCAGACTGCTTTGCAGCCAGACAGGGTTCACGTAGGGCAAGCGTATCCTAATCCGGCATTTGAGGAAGTTCACATCCCCTTCACGCTGCCACCTTCTTCGGAGCCTTATCAGCTGCGGTTGACGGTGATGAATGCTTTGGGACAACAAGTGGCGGTAATCACAGAGGGAGTTTTTGACCAGGGCTTCCATGAAGCTGTTTGGAATGGCACCGATGCCAGCGGTCGATCCGTTGCGGCTGGTGTGTACGTGTACCGACTTGAAGTCTCCGGAAGCGAAGGCACGGTTCAAAGTGCTAAGCTTCAATGGAGGTAATGATGAATAAAAAGAGAAGGGGTAAGAATAATCAGACATCCTCGTTTGTGAGTTCTTCCCCTTTTCTTTCCTGTTGCATTTCAGTATGTTAGCTTCTGTATTGGATAAATCAATAGCCTGCTTGGTTTCCGATGCAAATATTTTACGCTGGGTTATTTCTGAGTTTAGGGAAAATGCAAAGTTTTAATCCAGCCAGACACTTCACCAAACTCTACGCACATGAACAGAAGGACGATTCTGTTGCTTTTTGCAGCTTTCTTCCTGCTTTCGCCTATTGTCAAGGCGCAAAGTGTACCTGAAGGAATTACCTATCAGGCCGTCGCTCGCAATGGAAATTCCTTGCTCGCAGACGAAACTTTCACCGTTC
Organism: Bacteroidia bacterium; assembly: GCA_030731845.1. Taxonomy (GTDB): domain Bacteria; phylum Bacteroidota; class Bacteroidia; order J057; family J057; genus JANQTF01. Next base: position 30,221 of record JANQTF010000331.1, read on the forward strand.
GATTCACCCTTTTTGAAGGGGGAACCCCCAGATATCAGGAAACTCAATCTGTCACGACCAATCAGTTTGGCGTATTTTCAGCTGTCGTGGGCCAGGGACAGGTCATTTCCGGGATATTTTCTACCCTTAATTGGGCTTCAGGAAGTTGGTTTCTGCAGGTGGAAGTCAACAATGGATCAGGATTTATTAACCTGGGCTCAAACAGGCTCCAAAGCGTGCCTTTTGCCCAGTATGCCAAGCGAGCCGAGACGGTGGACAATCTTAGCCTCGGAGATCTTACCGACGTGATCGCCCCCGCTCCTGATTCCGGAGACGTGCTCAAATTTGATGGTACGCAATGGGTCAGTGCCCCCGATGGCGGAAATAGTATAATCCCAGGCACAGGCCTTGCTTTAAGCGGAGATACGTTGAACAACATTGGTGACCCCAATGAGTTTGACGACATTGTCATTGGCTCCCTCGCCGATGGCGATTTGAGTGGCACTTATCCTAATCCAACCGTAGATGGCATTCAGGGAAATCCCATTGCGGCCACCACGCCAAGCCAGGACTATGTGCTCAAGTGGAATGGCACCGAATGGGAGCCCGCGCCCGATAATGTGACTACCGGAGGAGGCGTAAATACCACCGCCAGAATAAAAGGGGATGGTGGCATTGGAAATGAACTCGACATTGCCCAGCAAAATGCCACTGTGGGTCAGGTATTGAAATGGAATGGCCTCACCTGGTCTCCTGCCAACGATAATAACACTAGCCAGCAACTTACCTTAACAGGAACCGTGCTGTCTATCACCAATGGCAACTCTGTGAATCTGCCCGTTACAAGTTATCAGGCAGGGTCTGGAATTAGCATTTCCGGCTCTTTAATTACGAACATTGGTGATACAAACGCCGCCGATGATATTACCATTGGCTATCCTTCAGGGGGCGATCTTTCTGGTCCTTTTCCCTTTCCGCAAGTAGTAGGACTACGAGGAAACGGCATTGCCGCGATAGCACCGCAGCCAAATCAGATCCTGAAATTCAACAACGGTCAATGGGAGCCCTCTGCCGATCTCATCAATGATGCTGATGCCGATCCCCTTAACGAGATTCAGGTCTTAACCCAACCTACTCCCAATACCATTCAGCTTTCCAAAAATGGAGGTCAGGCTACCATCCCCTCCTACACTGCTGGGCAGGGAATCGCGATCAGTGGATTCCAAATCAATAATACCGGTGACCTCAACGGAACTGATGATGTGCTGATTGGCTCAGCAGCAGGAGGCGATCTTGCCGGAACCTACCCCAATCCCCTCATCGGAAAACTCCAGGGCGTGCCTGTCTCCTCTAATGCGCCCGGACCCGGTCAAGTGCTCAAATTCCAGAATGGCCAATGGCAACCCGGTGCCAATGAAGATGCCGACGCTGACCCCAGCAATGAGATTCAATCTCTCATTTTGAATGGATTGAGCCTGAGCATCACCAACGGTGGTAATACTGTCACCCTTCCTTCTCCGCCTGTCTATCAGGCTGGTGCTGGCATCAACATCACTGGTACCACGATCACCAACACCGGTGACCTTAATGGAGGAGATGATGTGCTCAAAACAGACCAGTTTGCCGGGGATGTGACCGGAACCTATAACAACACCACAGTCGTTCGAATTCAGGGAAGTGGAGTCACAAACACCCAGCCTACCACTGGGCAGATCCTCAAATATAATGGTACTCAATGGGCCCTTGCGCAAGACGAGGTAAACGACGGTGATATTAACCCTACCAATGAGCTCCAGAACATCACCCAATCTGGCAACGTCCTGACTCTGAGCAATGGCGGTGGTACTACTACACTATTCCAGGCAGGGGTCGGAATAACGCTCGGTGCTAATGGGAAAACCATCACCAATATAGGCGACATTGATCCAAATGATGATGTCCTCAAGGGTTCAGTTGCGGGTGGAGACCTTGGAGGAACCTACCCTGACCCAGATGTAGTAGCTCTGCAAGGCAATCCTATCGCTTCTCTCAACCCATCTTTTGGTCAAATCCTCAAATTCATTGGTGGCCAATGGGTTCCTACTCAGGATGATTTTGAAGACGCCGATGCTGACCCATCTAACGAATTTCAGGTTCTTTCACAGAATGGTGCTCAACTGACCCTCTCCGATGGCGGAGGAACATTTACCCTATATCAGGCAGGGGCGGGGATCTCTGTTGCTGGAAACACCATCACCAATAGCGGTGATACGAATGCGAATGACGATATTACGATCAATTCTATCGCCGACGGAGACGTAGAAGGAGTATTTAGCAATCTCAAAGTGGTAGCCATTCAGGGGAGTCCCGTTAGTGCTGTTCCTCCTACTGCCAATGGGCAGGTCCTGAAATGGAATGGTGTGACTAACCTCTGGGAAGCAGGACCCGATAATAACACCACCTACACCGCAGGCACTGGGATCAGTATTTCTGGTACCACCATCAACAATACCGGTGACCTCGATGGCAGCGACGACGTGTTGATTGGCTCCGCTGCAAGCGGCGACCTGGGGAACGCTTATCCCAACCCCATTGTGACAGGCATCAGAAGTGTGCCTGTAGCGAACTTAACTCCTCAACCTGGTCAAATCCTCAAATTTATTGGAGGCCAATGGGTGCCAACACAAGATGACTTTGAAGATGATGATTCTGATCCATCCAATGAATTGCAGGTAGTTACCCAATCCGGTAATCAGTTCACCCTTTCCGATGGTGGAGGCACCATCACCATGTATCAGGCTGGACAGGGAATTGGGGTCGCCGGAAATGTTATTTCAAACACAGGAGACCTTAATGGCAATGATGATGTCAATGTTGGAGATGCTGCTTTGGGCGATCTTTCAGGGACTTATCCCAATCCTACTGTATCAAGGATTCAAGGGCAGACAGTGTCCAATCAAACACCGCTAGCAGGCCAGGTACTGAAATTCCAATCTGGTCAGTGGATCCCTGCTACTGATGAAGTGAATGATGCAGACTTTAACCCTACCAACGAACTTCAAACCCTCACCCGTACCAATGCAACACTGACCCTTTCTAATGGGGGAGGTACCATCACCATGTATCAGCCCGGAGCTGGAATCGCGGTTTCTGGAAATACCATTTCTAACACTGGTGACCTTGATCCCGGTGATGACATCACCCAGTCAACCATCGCCGCTGGAGATGTGACGGGCAATTTTGCCAATCTTTCTGTCGTAGGAATCAGAGGCCAAGCTGTTTCCACCAATCTGCCTTCCATCACTGGTCAAGTGCTCAAATGGGACAATCTCTCCCAGCAGTGGGAACCCGGAACCGATGCCGTGGATGACGATGACAACGATCCTGTTAACGAGTTTCAGACCTTGTCGCAATCAGGTGCAGACCTCACCCTCTCAGATGGTGGGGGCACATTCACCCTCTTCCAGGCCGGTACAGGCATTTCGGTAGCTGGAAACACCATCATCAATGCTGGTGATATTAACCCTTCCGACGATGTCCTCCTCACTACTCCCGCCTCGGGCGATGTGAGCGGTGATTTCACCGCTGGCCTTACCGTAACCGGTTTGCAAAATGTGCCTGTCTCTGCTACGGCTCCTACTGTGAATGGGCAGGTATTGAAGTGGAATAGCACCTCTGGCGAATGGGAGGCTGGTGTCGATGGGGTAAATACCTATTCCGCTGGTGCCGGCATCGACGTGACCGGAACCGTGATCACCAACACAGGTGACCTTTCTACCACCAACGAGCTACAGACCATTACTCAATCTGGCGCCGATCTCACTCTCTCCAATGGTGGGGGCACAGTGACCCTCTTCCAGGCGGGTACTGGCATTTCTGTCGCTGGAAATACCATTTCCAATGCTGGTGATATTAACCCTTCCGACGATGTCCTCCTCACTACTCCCGCCTCGGGCGATGTGAGCGGTGATTTCACCGCTGGCCTTACCGTAACCGGTTTGCAAAATGTGCCTGTCTCTGCTACGGCTCCTACTGTGAATGGGCAGGTATTGAAGTGGAATAGCACCTCTGGCGAATGGGAGGCTGGTGTCGATGGGGTAAATACCTATTCCGCTGGTGCCGGCATCGACGTGACCGGAACCGTGATCACCAACACAGGTGACCTTTCTACCACCAACGAGCT
>JANQTF010000332.1 GCA_030731845.1 Bacteroidia bacterium
AAACCCCAAAATCCTCGATTAGAAGCTTTAGAGGCCGAAAATAACGCATAAAATGCTGGCAAATCCCCCAGAAAATGGCAAAACTAAGCCAAAACCTGGGGGAAACTTTTATAATCATGCCACAAATACCCATAACCGTCTGATAAACAGCACTAATTTAGCCGAATTAGAAGCTTCAAAAGGCAATTGATCAGATTATGGAAAAATTCCAGGACCGGAATTGCTTCCTTGCTTTTTTATTTTAACTTGATGTTGTAATGACATCAACTTGTTTTAACAATGAAAGCAACAACCCTTCTGATGGCTGCATCTTTGTTGGCAGTCATGCTCGCCTGTGAGCCCGTGCTCCAAGCCCCCGTTGCCGAGGCAATTCCAGCCATGAAAGAGATTGAAACCTCTGAGACATCCACCCGCAAGTGGGAGGTGAGTGATGAGGCGTTTGTGAATGAATTCGCCCAGATTCTCACAAATGAATTTGACGGAAATGAGGATGTGATAATGCTCGCTCCACAACACGAAACCGTCGGCATCACATTGCATGAAGGAGTTCGATCTCTATATTTAGATTCCGAAATTCTACATCCACAAGAACACATGAACGATGTCGCTTGTGCAGAGGGATATGAGGTGAATCTTGAGATGTTGATCAACAACAAGCTGAAAGACGGCGAGCGAATGGAAGTGTGGAGACACGACGGAATCACCTACGCCAAGGCAGCGGAGTAATCTCCTGAGCCAGAAAAGCAGAAAAGAGCAGCGACATCACTTGCTGCTCTTTTTTTTTGTACACATCCCCAAGCAGATGCCGCAATTATCTCCCCATTCCTGACAAATACGCAGAACCTATTCACGGAAATAAATCCTCCCTTATCTTTGTCACATGATCGCAAGGGGCAACTCCGCCCCGCAACTGCCCTCATGCGTCGCCACATGAACCGATTGAAACTAGGCCTTGTCTTCGGAGGCAAATCTCCCGAACACGACATCTCCATTCGCTCTGCCAGAAACATCGCTGCCGCCCTCGATCCGGCAAAATATGAGATCATCCTGATCGGCATCTCGCGCAGTGGCGCGTGGGTACACGCCACCGAGGCCGAGCTCCGCGAGCCCGGCACCGAAATCGGCTCACAGGGCAAGGCTCTTGCCCTGCTGCCAGGCACCTCCTCGCCGATCGCGTATCGCGATGGCAGTCACTTTGACTGCCCCGAGGTGCTCTTCCCCATCACCCACGGCCCCATGGGCGAGGATGGCAGCCTCCAGGGCTTGTTTCACCACCTCGATCTGCCCTTCGTGGGGCCCGACACCCTCGCATCTGCTGCCGCCATGGACAAAGACGTGACCAAGCGCCTCCTGCGTGACGCAGATCTGCTCGTGGCTCCCTGGCTCACCTTTCACTCCTACGAGCAACACGCCATCGACTTCGCCGCTGTGATCAACCAACTCGGCCTGCCGCTCTTCATCAAGCCTGCCAACATGGGCTCCTCCGTGGGCGTGAGCCGCGCAGCCAATGCGCTTGAATTTGCCAGCGCTGTGGAGACCGCCTTTCAGTTCGATACCAAAATCCTGGTGGAGCAGGCCATCGTGGGCCGCGAGCTCGAATGTGCGGTGATGGGCAATGGTGAAATCGCAGCCTCCAGCATCGGCGAGGTGGGCATGACCACCGACGATTTCTACGACTACGAGTCCAAATACGAGAGCGACGATGCCGCCAACATTCTCATTCCCGCACCCAATCTCGACGATCAGACCCTGGCCAAACTCATCCTCGTGGCCAAAAGTGCCTACCAAACCATCGGCTGTGAAGGCATGACGCGGGTCGATATGTTTCTCACAGACGATGGCTCGGTGTATGTAAACGAGTTAAATACCCTGCCGGGCTTCACCAACATCAGCATGTATCCCAAGCTGTGGGAACACGCCGGCACAGGCTATGCAGAGTTGCTCGACGAGCTGGTTTCGCTGGCTATCTCGCGAGGAGAGCGCGACAAACTGCTCAAACGAGGGCGATAAAAAAGACGCAGCGAATCGATCATTTCCTACGTTTTATGAATATTGGGGATGGACCTGGAAGCTAATTCCCTATCTTATTCTTAGAAACGACCTCCTTTCTCATGAAGCGCCTTGCCCTCTTTGTTATCTTGATCTGTGTAGGATTTACCTCCCTCACCGCCCAGCACACCGTAGCCCGGCAGTGGAATGAAGTGCTGCTGCAAGCCATTCGCGACGATCAGGCGCGGCCCACAGTGCATGCCCGCAATCTCTTCCACAGCTCCGTGGCCATGTATGACGCATGGGCAGCCTATGACCAAACGGCCAGCCCGTTTTTCCTGGGCCAACTCACGGGCGATTATTATTGCCCGTATTCGGGGCTCACCTTTTCGGGAGATGTGAAAGCAGAACGGGAAAAAGCCATTAGCTATGCTGCCTATCATCTCATCAAATTTCGCTTTACCCATTCGCCCGGCGTCCTCAAAACATGGCGTCAGTGCGACAGCCTGATGGATCTTCTGGGATACGATCGCCTATATTCTTCCCTCGATTACCTCGACGGCGATGGGGCAGCCTTGGGCAATTATCTCGCTCAATCTCTCATCGACTTTGGCCTTCAGGACGGCTCCAACGAGCGGAACCTGTATGCCAACAAGTACTACCAACCTGCAAACCCTCCACTAGACCCTAGGAGAATCGGCGGCTTCATGGTCGAACCCGACCGCTGGCAGCCCCTGGCATTTGACCTCTTCATCGATCAAAGTGGTGTCCAATCCAGTGGCGTAATTCCTGCTTTTTTGGGGCCTGAGTGGGGAAATGTGGTTCCATTTGCGCTCACAGATGCCGATCGGAGTAAGTTCTCTCGAAATGGATTTCCCTATCAGGTCTATGATTCTCCCGGCCCACCGCCTTCTATTTCAGATTCCTCGGGCGATTACCAATGGAACTTTGGCCTGGTGGCCTGGTGGTCTTCGCATCTTGATCCTTCAGATAGTGTGAAATGGGACATCTCGCCCGCTGCCTTTGGCAACATCTCGGATCTTCCGGTCAACAAGAGCGAGTGGCGCAATTTCTACGACGCCTTCGAAGGCGGAGATCCCGGGCAGGGTCGCCCCCTGAATCCTGCAACAGGCCAGCCCTACGCCCCCAATGTAGTGTATCGCGGCGACTATACCCGCGTGTTAGCTGAGTTTTGGGCCGATGGCCCCGATTCCGAGACGCCTCCCGGCCACTGGTTCACCCTCCTCAACTATGTCAATGACCACCCTGCCTTTGTCAGAAAATACAAAGGGCAGGGACAGGAACTCGACCCCCTGGAGTGGGACGTAAAAAGCTACTTCTCCCTCGGAGGAGCGATGCACGATGCCGCTGTAGCCGCCTGGAGCATCAAAGGATGGTTCGACTATGTGAGACCCATTTCCGCGATCCGATACATGGCTAGTCTGGGGCAGCGAAGCGATCCTTCTGCCAATAACTACCACCCCTATGGATTTGATCTCGTGCCGGGACTCGTGGAGACAGTGGATTACGGTGATGAACTTGCAGGAGATTTTGACCAACACGTGGGGAAAATCAAGATTTTTGGCTGGCGAGGCCCCGAGTATATCCCTGATCCGAGCGTCAATGATGCTGGAGTGGGCTGGATTCTTGCCGAAAACTGGTGGCCATATCAGCGCCCCACCTTCGTGACACCGCCCTTTGCCGGCTATGTATCAGGCCATTCTACCTTTTCCAGAGCCGCTGCCGAGGTGTTGACCGAAATCACAGGCGATCCTTTTTTTCCGGGTGGAATGGGTGAGTTTGTCGCAAAAAAGAATGAGTTCCTGGTATTCGAAGAAGGCCCCAGCCAGGATGTCGTGCTGCAATGGGCCACCTATCGAGATGCTTCCGACCAGACAAGCCTGTCCAGAATCTGGGGGGGCATTCACCCGCCTTGCGACGACATTCCGGGCAGGTTGATCGGTGAAAAAATTGGCAGGAACGCCTTTGCCCTCGCCGACCAATATTTCTCCGGAAGCAAGCCCACGATTCTGGCACCGGAGGCAGTAGTTGCTTTCCCCAACCCGCTGGAGATTGGACGACTACTCAATGTAAAAATCGTAGCACCAGACACTGATGGCGAAGCCGTCTTTGCTGACCTGCAAGGTCGCGAGCTGGCAAGAGTGCCATTTCGGGCTTCCTCCAGCGATTTATTTGTGCAGTTCTCCACCGATCAGTTGCCCACGGGCATCTATGTGGTATCGGTGAGGCATGGCGATAAGAAGCGGTGGGGAAAAGTGCTGGTGCAATAGGGCAACGCTCACGATACCGCGCTAACCCAGAAATCAGGGCTTGCCAGACGGCTACCCCAGCCAGGCATGAATGCCTTCGATGAGTTTGTCAAGGTCGCGAGGCGCGGTGTACACATGCGGCGAAATGCGATACAGGTGCTCGTCTCCCACGCTGGAGTGTCCAATAATGATATTTCGCTCAATGAGCAAGTAACTGTCGAGTCGCTCCTCACGCGAGGGGCAAGTGAAGCTGGCCAGTGCCCCATATCGCTCTGGAGAGGAGAGATTGGTTTTGAGGGTGAATCCAGGCAAATCCTGGATCTGCTCCCACCAGTATCTGGTGAGAAATTGCAGTCGGGCCAGTTTCCGGTCCGCACCGATTTGGAGATCAAAATCGATGGCGCTGCGAATGGCGAGCTCTGTGCTCAGATTGCGGGTACCGAGATGCTCAAATTTACGAATGTCATTCTCCTGACCTTCCACAGCACCGATTGTGGGCCACAAGTCCGCAATTTTTTCCGGATTCACCCATAGCATTCCTGTGCCCAGTGGTGCACTGAGCCACTTATGAAGGCTCGATGCAAAATAATCACAGCCAAGCATTGCGGGACTCACCTGAAAATGCCCCACTGTGTGCGCGCCATCCACCGCGACTTGGATGCCGCGCTGCCTGGCCAGGGCACAAATTTCCTGCGTGGGCATTCTCTCCCCTGTTTGAAAGAGCACATCGCTGAAAAGGAGAAATTTTGTTTGATCAGAAAAAGCATTGCTGATCAGGGAAACGGTGTCTTCCCAGCTGCCAAGAGGTTGTGGCAATTGGAGTTTTCTGACTTTCCACCCCCTGCGTCTGGCATAGAGGTCCAGGGTATGTAGCACCGTGGGGTAGTCCTGATCCGTAGTGAGCACCTCGCTACCTGAGGGCAAATCCAGTCCCTGTATCACAGTAGCAAGGGCTTCAGTGGTATTTCTCAGGATCGCGATCGACTCTGAATCACAGCCCAGAAAGCTCCCCAAAGCCCGGCGCATCTGTTCGCGCTGACGGATTTGACTTCTCCATAAGAAAAACGAGGGGGCATGCCTCGCCACTTCCCGCTGATGACTTTCATCGTCAAAGGCGATGGTGGATGAAGGACTCGAGCCGCCATTGTTGAGGTAAATAAATTGCCCATTGATCTGGTATGCCCGCCGCACCTCATCCCAAAAAGATTCGTCGAGGGCGGCCTCTTCAGGGCGGCTATGTTTCCAGGCCTGAATAGTCTTTCCAAGCGATTGGCTGGCAACAAGGCTGGTACCCCCAATCATTCCCGCCTTCAAGGTTTTAGAAACAAATTGTCTTCTATTCATGCCTGATCAGGTCCTTTTTGATGGTGATCCCGAAAAAGTATAACAAAGAAGGGAAGATGCCAAATAGCGGGAAGATGACAAGGACAAGGATTCGGCTGATTGGCTAAATTGTAGAGAGAAAAACAATGATAATGATGCCCTGTAGCGCAGCACCGAAGGCGTAGCCTTTGATCACTTGTTTCACTTTGTTTCGGTGGGCTTGCTCGCGATAGCCTTCGGCATAGGAGCCATTTGATTGATAAAGCACTGGATCAGGTGTATCGACATAGTCAATGGTAGGCGGAATCGCTCCTACGATCAAGCCAGTCACAATGCCTGTGAAGAGCCCTACAACCGGATAAAACGCGGTAGCACCAAAGGTACCCCAGAATGGCGATTTTCTCTGATAATATTCAACAGCCTGTGTCACCCCAAGTTCATAGAGATCGGCATCATAGAGACTATCAGGCACTACTTGCCCATTCATCGTAACAATGATCGGCGGGAGATCGTCAGAAGAAAAAAACTGCTTCATGCCGTCCTGAAAGAGGATATAGGAAATATCCGCTTTGGCGATTTTGGCCGGAGTCGCATCTGGTTGATCATAGGGCCGATAATACACATGCCATTTCTCGATTTGTGTGACCTGGCTGATAATTTCTTCGTTGCCTTGGAGCACAATCAGGTCTTGACCAAATAGGGGCATGATGCCAGCCAGAAAGCAAAGAATGCAAAACCGTATGAGATGATTCATGAGAATAGGGTAACTTCGAATTTCCAGAAAGATAACAAACAACACTGTCTATCCGCCCAAATATGCAGACGAAAGCCACGGGCAAATCGCTGCCCGGAAGCTGGAGAAAACGACTCGGCCCAGAATCCGTTCAATGAATGAGCGCTTTCTCGCCCAATCTGAAGATGGCTTTAAGATCTTAACCTCAATGAAAGTACGAATCATTTTTTTCTGCCTTATGGCCATTCCCGGCCTCCTTGCAGCACAGGAAGCACCAACCCTGAAAATTGCCAAGCTCAAATATAACGGGGGGGGCGATTGGTATTCCAACCCCACAGCTCTGCCAAATCTGATCGAGTATGTGAATAACAACACCACCGTATCGCTTGAGCGCCTCGAAGAAGTCGTGGAGCCGGGCGGCTCACAAATTTACCAATATCCGTATGTCTATGCCACCGGGCATGGAAATATTACTTTTTCAGAGGCTGAAGCAAAAAACCTCCGCACCTATCTGCTCTCCGGCGGATTTCTTCACATTGATGATAACTATGGGATGGACAAGTTTGTGCGTCGCGAGATGAAAAAAGTATTCCCTGATCTGGAATTTGTTGAGCTCCCATTTAGTCACCCACTATTCCATCAGCATTATGATTTTCCGGGCGGATTACCCAAGATTCATGAGCATGATGGAAAGGCTCCCCAGGCCCTCGCTCTCATTTGGGAAAACAGGATTGTGTGCCTCTATACCGTGGAATGCGACCTCGGTGATGGATGGGAAGATCCCACTGTACACAATGATCCGGAAGAAATAAGGCAGCAAGCACTTAAGATGGGTACGAATGTCGTATTATATGCGCTTGACAATTAACACTTTGGCCTGATCTTGGCTAGAACTAACGAGTCAGACATCTTATGATCCCAGCTCGTCATATTCTGCTAACAGGCATTTTGCTTGTTACGATCCTCGCATGGCTCCCTGCACAGCAGGCGAGAAGCACTTCCGATTGGTTTTTGCGACAGGCTTTTTTACTGGCAGATTTTAATGGAGATGGCCAACTCTCTCTATCTGAAACCCCTCAGATGTGCTCCCAGCTCGATTATTACTCGACCGAGAAAGGGTTTGGTGACAGCGATCACAACAGTGACCAACTTCTCTCCTTTGAGGAAGTCAAAGCCACAGCCTGGCAGGCCATGGTCCACCGCCTTTCTGCAGATGAGCAGGAACTGATCAGACTCAAAAGCCAGTATTCTCATCTGGGAGAAGCCCAGATACAGTATCTTCGCCGATACCCGGGACTTAGCTCTCGCCTCCTTGCCAATGTAGTTTGGACCCGAGAGCACCTCGGCTTAGTTACCAAGCTCTCAAGAGATCGCACCTGGCTCCGAGAAAATCCCGAAGCGGCCGATGCACTCCAGAACAATCTCATATTTTGGGTAGAGCACCCCTTTATTGCCAGAGAATATTATGAGCGACCCCCAGCTGGCAATGTTGCTGCCCTCTACGAGGCCTGGAGATCCCTCCATCGGCCATATCTCCAGGCTCAGAATAAGCTTCCTTCCTACTTAGCCCTCGACTTCCCCTACACCGCAATTCCTGAAAAAGAAATTGTCACTGAAAGCTCTGACAGGCCTATCGTTGCAATAGCTGAATCCCGAAGAACTTCAGGACCTGAAAACATCGTTGACTCGATGAAAACCGTTTTGAAAGCCGCGGAGGACAAAATCAAAAGGCTGGAGAACGTTATTGCAGCCCTGTCTAGTACACAGGAATCTGGCGTTTCACAAAGCTCCAATGCGGAGCAGGAACTGAGAAGGCTTAGGATTGAACAAAAATTAGCACGAATTGAGGAAGACTCTCTCCTCGCCACCACCATCCGACAAAGGAAATATATTACCTATCTGGAGGGACGGCTCACCACAGACAGCCTCCAGTATAGTCAACCCGTTCAGGACATGATGACCGAAAGGCGAAATCTGGAAAAAGATCTCTCCGGGCTCAAATTATTTGTCCAAAGCCAGGCACGATACCTCGACTCCCTCAATCATGCCTTTCTGGAAAAGGATCTTCTCCTCAGAAAAGAACAACAGAAATTAGCAGCACTCACGCAGGTCCAGGCCGAGCAGCAATCAAGCGTTTCGGCATCCTACCAAAGCCTCACCAATTCTCTGTCTTCACTCAGAGACAGCCTCCAAGAGAGCCAGAGCAGCTCCGCGCGACTTGCTCATCAACACCAAAGCAATCGCCTTGTGATAGACTCCCTACGGCTGGAGTTGCTTCAATCCAACTTGCGCAGGCAGTCGCTCATGGATAGCATGCTCTATCTCAATCAGATTGCGCGTATCAAATACGATTCTCTGGCATTTCTCATGAAAGTCGCCATGGATTCTCCACAGCCCATCCTTCATGCAGATACCAGGGCCTATGCCGACAGCCTCCTGATGGCACTCAGGCGTGCCGAGCAAACCAGGCATTCTGCAGACCTGTTTTGGCAAATGAAGCTGGATTCTATGTCGCTCCTGTTGGCCAATACCCAATCTCCCCACATTGCCTACCGAACTTCTGATGAACCAGAATCGAATGAGGTGATCGCTGCCATCAGAAAAACAGAGGCCGCCCTTCGCTACGACAATCAAAAATTGAGAGAGCAGCTTGATGTCATGGCTGGCATTAGTCAAAATCAGGAGACCATTCTTCGTGAGCAAATCAATGCCGTGTTAAAAAACAACCGAAGGCTGGAATACCAAAATCGACAGTTGAGCAGACGCCTCGATTCAAGACGGGTTCCGTCTTCTACGGTGGCCATCGACCGAATGGATGCCGCCAACTTTGAACTCCAGGAAACCAAATCTAAAGTGGAAGATTTGGAAAGGCTCAATGAAACGCTCTTGTTGCAGTTGCAAGCCAGTCAGGCCTACATCCTACAGCGCCTCCCCATTGAGCAGCAGTCCAACGATCGATTAGGTAAGGAAATGGCAGGTGCTACCTCAGCGCGATACAAGGCTGATACCCTGAGCATTGCCCTGGCAAATGCCTTGAGAAATAGCTGGCCCGATACCGTGAACCTCCTCCGCGTAAAAATTCAGGAAATGGAGCGCGAAAACAAGGTGCTCGAACGCAGAGCTGTGAACGCAAGGTCTCTCTATCTGCAGCAGCGTGATTCTTTGACTGATGTCATCAACCAAAAAGACCTTGAACTCATTCGCAAGCAACAGACCTCTTCCGTAGATCTTCAACGAATCACCAAAATTGAGGCGAAGGAAGCTGAACTCAACGCTTTGGAAAATCGCCTCCTCGAAAGGAAACAGTTGCTCGATCAGAGAGAGCAGGTGATCATTCAAAAAACAGAGGAGACGGCCATTAAGGAGGCAAGATATCAGCAGCTTGACCAATGGGAAGCCGACCTCAAAAAGCGGGAGCAAAAGCTCAGAAATCAAGGCGGCGGCAACAACTGATCCGCCCTCCCCTCAGGCTCCGGCACCATTCCACAATTCCCAGGATTTTTCTGCCTGCAGCACCAACATCCGCAACCCATTTGCAGCATTTGCACCAAATGACGCAGCCGCAGCCATAAAAGCTGTTTCTGATGGGTTGTAGGTCAGGTCGAATGCCAGATGACCCAGGGCAAATTTTTGATACGGAAGCTCCGGGCGAGCATCCACCTGCGGATACATGCCCAAGGGCGTTGTGTTTACCACGATCCGGTATTCCTGCCAATCCAATTGCGTTAGCTCATCATAGCTAATTTCCTGCGGCCCCTTTGGGTGGCGCGACACCGTGAGCACATGCCCGATGCCTAGCTTGTGTGTCAGAACAAATGTCACCGCCTTGGCTGCGCCGCCGCTCCCGAGCACCAAGGCTCCCGTTGGCCATGCACCAGACCAGGATTCGCGCAGCGACTGCTCAAATCCCACCACATCTGTATTGTGCCCCTCCAGGCCTTTCGCTGTCGGAATGATCGTATTCACCGCGCCAATCCTCTCTGCCTCAGGTGAGAGGTAGTCCAGAAACGGGATCACCGCTTCTTTGTAGGGAATGGTCACATTAAGTCCCGAGATTCCTGGATATTGCCGAAGTAGTGCTTGAAAATCCGCAATCTCAGGCAGTTCAAACAATTCGTAGGAGGCTTCAATTCCTTCCCGCTGAAATTTGTCTGTGAAATATTGCTTGGAGAAACTGTGCTTCAGGGTTTTTCCGATCAGTCCGTAGAGAGCCATAGAAGGTCAGCGTTGAAAAAAAATCGGTAAGGTTTCGACCTGCTCGGGTAATCCAGGTACAATTAGGAGGTTTAGAGACAAAAAAAGGGAGAGAGCTGGTCAGAACTCTCTCCCGGTCTATAAAAGATCAGGTGCACGTACTATTGGTTTCCTACAGACTCAAAGTCATAAGTGAGCGTGAATCGCAGGGTGTTTTGCAGCGGGTGGTTTTGCTGCAGTGGCGCGAGATAGGCGAAGTTGAGTCCAAAGACATTGTACTTCAGGCCTGCACCAAGGGTGATAAATTTCCGGTTGCCTTTGAGGGGATCTTCGTAGAAAAACCCTACACGAGCTGAGAACAGGTCGCGGTACCAGTATTCACCGCCAACGGAGATGTTTACTTCGGAAAATTCTTCGCCGATGCCATTTTGAGCATCGCTAAAACTTCCAAAAATTCCTGGAAGGAGAGCGATATCTGATCTTCCGCCTCCTGTGCTCACGCCATTGGAGTCAATGACTACAGAAGGAACCAACAGCTTGTTGAAATCGTTGGTGAAAGTGAAGCTGTTGTACTCATCCAGGAAAAACTTGAATGCGTATCCAATCCGCAGGTTGATCGGAATGAAGTCTCTGTTGGCTGTAGAAGCGGAATAAGAGACCTTTGGCCCGATGTTGGAGATATTTACACCAGAGGTGAATCTCACTGGAATTGGTCCTGTGCCGCCGTTCATGGAGAAGTCATTTTTATACATAAATGACAAGTCACCGGCGGCACTATTCACGGGCTTGGCATCTCCAGGCAAGGCGCCATTGGAGGCGAGGCGGCTCTGGAAATAGCGAAGCGTAAGTGCTGCAGAAAACTGCTCAGACACCTTGAGGGCATAAGCCACATCAAGGGCAAACTCGTTGGGCTTGTCGCTACCAATCGGCTGCCCGAGACCGTCTGTGAAGTCGATTTGACCGAGGGAGAAGTAGCGAAGAGAAGCTCCGATCACCCCTGCATCGCCGGTATTCAGATACCCGGAAAGATACATCAGGTTGATATCAGGAATCCCAAGGGCGCGAAGCCAGGGCGAATAGGACATACTGAATCCCATTCTGTTATCGATAAACGCTAATGCTGATGCATTCCAGTGCATGGCGTTGGCGTCATCTGCGATGGCCACACCTGCTTCACCTATGCCCGCACTGCGAGAATCGGGAGCCACAAGCAAAAAGGGAACGGCAGTCGTGATGGTTTTGGGTCCATCCTGACCTGCTGCGTTTTGTGCGTATGCGGGGCGTGTGCTGACTGCCAACAGAGTGAGGCAAGCCGCGGTTACAAAAATTTTCCTCATGTCAATGCTACCTTAATTGAAGGCGTTGGATATATTGGTCCAGTGTAGCATTCAAATCATAGGCAGGAGAATATCCTAATGGTGAATGATAAGTCGAAGGTAAAAGCAATTCAGCGGGTTTCCAACGTCACTGATATGCTTTCCTTACTTTAGATGGGGTCAAATATAAGGAAATTTCAAAACGTCGCAGGATTTGTTTTCCAAACATACTGACCAACGCTCTACGCTTAGCTTTCCTCCCAACGAAGAGATTACCCCAAAAGCTGCCTTGCCCCCTTCACAAAATCAGGGACGCAACAGAACCAGACGCTTAGCAGCTTTGATTTCTTCGCCCGTGGCAGTGTTCTTTAGCAGCACATGATAAACATAAAACCCATCTGTGAGGGGGCGTCCTCCATCCGTGGTGCCATCCCAGGTGAGTTCACGACTCACATTGCCAGAGGCAGTAAACTCGCTGTTGAGCTGCTTCACCAACCTGCCATCTACGGTATAGATATGAATATTCAACTCCAGATCCTCACCCGCCTGATTGTGTGCCACCAAAAACGTGGTTTGGTCTGTCATTGGATTTGGGTAATTCAATATCTGATCGATCACAAGCCGGGCATTGTCGGTGACGATAAACTTTGTTTCCGCCTCACTGGCATTGTTGGCCACATCCCACACCCTGATACGCAGATTGTGCTCGCCCAACTCCAGGTCCCGAAGCAGGTATCTCACACTTCCTGAGCGGTATTCATTGATATCAGCCTCATAAAATTCATTCAAAATCAAGATGTTGGACTCATCTTCATCCAGCACAGCGGTGATTTCATGACCAATGCCAGCGCCGGCAGTATTGATGCCGTTTTCGTCATATACCCGGGCAAACAGGTATGGATTGGCATCGGTAAGGCCACCGCTCACCCAGTTTTCATCATTGATAAACAATTGCACTTGTGGGCCTTGGTCGTCAAGCAGGGCATCAGGGTCGGTTCCCCCTACATACAGGGCTTCGTAGCAGCCACTGCCATCGCTCACATCATTGTGGAAGTAAAGGCTGATTTTTCCTTGTCCATCTTCATAGGAGATGTCGATCGGAACAACGAATGAGAAGGCAAACTCCCCATCTTCCACAGAGCATCGACCATTGAAGATCCTGTTTTTCTGCCAGGTGAAAGAATAATTGGAAAGGCGGGTAGTGAAAAGGCTGGGCTTGTCAAATACCGTGATGTCCATGTCGCCATTGTAGGTAGAAAGCGGATTCCCGAATTCATCCTGAATGATTCCTTTCACCTCAAATTTACCGAGTGATTGGAGGGAGTCGAGCTGTCCTTCCTGAATCGGGTCTCCATTGATATGGGTAACCACAGCCTCATATTTTGGATAATTGAGAATGAGGCCGGGATCGCCGAGGAGGGTGAAGTTTCTGGAGTTAAGATTGGCGAGAGTGCCGGTGACAAAGGTGCGGTTTTTGGTGCGATACATGACCTCGCCGAGGGTAGGCATTCTGCCTGCGAGACTATCGAAGGTGAATATTTCGCGATAAAAATTCTGATTCAGGGTCTGGTTGGGAGATGAATATACCAACCTCACGGTAGTGAAGAGGGCGATGGCCCCCACCTCTGGAGTCATGGTCATGATTTCGGCACCGGATCTCACGGTAGGGTCATCAAATCGACCAAATTCGCAGGTAGCAGTGATCACCGCCGGGGTGCGATAGGTATTCTTCATTTTCAGGATATCGGAGTTTTCCAGTATCCGGGAGTTGGACCATGCCTGCTCTCCACCGTGGCCGGTGTAGTTCATGATGAGGGCCCCCTCATCAAAGGCTGTAAGGAGTGCCTCGCGACCTTCAGGAAAGCGGGTGAGGCCTCCTGTGAGCGTGAGGGCATAGTTGTCCATAAAGATTTTATCGACATTGAAGCAGGGGTTGGCTGCATTGATCTGGGCTGTGTAGCCATTGGATTGGCGCACATGGGTGTTGCCCTCTCCTTCTTTGTGGTCGGCTACCAGCACAATGCGATTGCGCCAGTCACCGTAATATTCCGATCCTGGGTTGGTTGCATAGTTGATGATTTTGCTTACGATTTCCCTGGCTTGTTCCACCGTTTCGATGGGCAAGCGACCAATGGCTGCATCGAGCGTATTCACCTGCACCTGCACATCTCCACGTGCGCCAGAGTTTTCTCCCCAAAAGCCTTCATTGTCTTCCAGAAGCACAAAAAAATCGTCACTTGTGTAGGAATCTGTTGGCTCCCACGAGTCACGGCTCTGGTAGGTAGGCACAAAGTTGGTCGAGTTATTCACATTCTGGCTGATGTTTTTATAGATATAACTTCCATCTCCAAACATCAACACAAACCCTGGCGACACCCCACCTGATTTGACCCAAAACATCCGGATGAAATCGCGGATCGCAGAAACGTCCTGCATCCCGGAAGAAAATTCGTTGAAAATTTGCTGCGGCGTGACTACTGCTGTGCTGCGGCCATAATGCTCCTGATGAAAGGTAGCCAATCGGTTAGCTTCTTCCCGAAACGGTTCGGCAGTAATGATCAGATAATCTACTAACGAAAGTCCGTGCAGGTCCTGATTGGCTACAGGCTCGGAGCTGAGCGCAACTGGCATAGGATTGCGAAAGGCGAGCAGCTCTGCTGAGGCCGTTTCGGCGGTGATACTGACATTGGCTGTGTTGCCATTGAGGCTAAATGGCAGCGCTACTGGCTTCACAGGATCTCTGACATCCCAGAGCCGATAGTTGTTGGACATTCCTGCGATATTTATACTGGCCACCTGACCGGCTCCACTTTGCTTTTCGGCCATGCGAAACATCGCCCGCTCCCGATTCGCAATATTATACTCAGCATCATATTCTACTTCCAGCCAATCGAGCCATCCTTCGGAGCGGGAAGACCCTCCCTTTTGGTAGGTAAAGGTCACCCGAAGCGAATCTGATGCAGGCAGCTCTGTAACCGGCAGCACAAAGCTTGCAGGCTTGGTCCAAAACCTTCTTGATTCGCTGTCGCCTATGCTTACACTGCTGAGCGAAACAGTCCCCAGCGTTTTATTTCCCACAGAGACCACAAAACTGGTGTTGACATCGCTGAGCGCACCAACCTGCACACGCACACGCAGCACTCCGCTATTGTTGATCGCATGGAGTGGGAAGCCGTAGGTGCGGGTAGTGGTGATATCAAATCGCTCGCCGAGCCAGTACCGGCCAGATTTAATGGGATTCTCGCGTTCTACTTCGTGCCAAAAAATTTCTCTGTGGCTAGAGGAGGTGAAGGAAGCAGCTCCGGGAGCCGCCGCATCCTGAATTCTCAGCCCTTGTGTTGGCCCGACTGTGAGATACACGTAGTTGGTGTCTGAATATAGATGAAGTTCATGCTGATACTGCTCAGATTCTGCGATGTATTTCCACCCGTGAGCGCCCTGTGCATAAAAGTAGATTCGGTCGCTACTATTGAAAACGCCGTCATCTTCTCCAGTGACCTCAATGGCCATTTCTGGCAGGTCGTCGGGCCGCTCTACGTCATTCGCCTGTGGCAACATGGCGCCTCCCCGCCCAAACATGCGGATCTGACGCGGGTCAAGACCATTGAGATTAAATCCAGCACTCTGCAGAAAATCTGCATTCAGCATGTATGGGCCATCTTCTACAATGGCAATACGAACCCATTTGCCTTGCTGCAAAACAGAGTGATCGGCATAGGTCTGGGCCTGACCGCTGAGGGCAAAGCAAATGCTTATACCAAGAATAAGTAGGCGCTTCATGAGCGGGTGGGTTTGGGAGGTCTAAGAATCTGATCTTAATACACCGAATATCGGGATTCCCCTATTCATAAAGGGGGTAAAAATTTCGGACCCTGAGCTCTGAATGAGATAGCAAGGTCAAAAAATGCGAATAGCACAGTTGTCTGGCAGCTTACCAAATGCTGGAAACGCAAGAGTAAATCAGCCTTTGGAGTACTTGATAAAGTAATAAATCGTGATCAGCATCACCACAATTGCGCCACCAAGCAGGCCGGCAGTTATCAGAATATCATTGACAAATTCCATGGAAAGTAGCATTAAAATAGTGAAAACCATATATAGCTCGATTCTCAAAACGAAGCCAGCATCTCAATGGTTTATAAAAATACAGAATTTTTGTCAGCTATTTTGCCTACACTTGTCCAGGTTAGATATATTCCAATATTACGTATTAAAATCAGCCAACAATCATAATCTTTGCCTCACCAAGCATCGAAGTACATTCCAGATATGAAAATTCAACAAATCTCCGTCTCCCTGTTTCTCCTTTTTTCCGGGGTTGTAGTTGCCCAGCAAGGATCCAACGGTCCCATGGTGCAAATTCCCCCACAACCGGATCAACTCTCCACCACTACGCTGCTACAGCAAGAATTGGAATCCGAAAATGTCTCACGGCTACGAGCTGAAGTTGCCCCAAGCATACACGACAATGGAGATGAAGCCTACGGGGCAGAGCTCGAAGAATGGCTACTCACAGAGCCAATAGCACCTGAAATCGAGGTATCGGATGCCAGATCTTCGCTTGAGGCGCAGCTTGCTACGCTGGAGCAAGTATATCAACGCACCCATGACGACGGCTTCCTCAGCGATCAAGTCGAAGAACCGGAATGGGAAGGCGTAGAATTTATGCTGGATAGGGAGTCCACCCTTCGCAGCATGGAGTTGGCCATGCTTTCTCAGCAGATCCATGCCATCCAAATCGAGCTCGCTACCATCGGCTCTGATCAGGAGTCATGGGATCAAGTCGTTTATCTGGAAATACCCTCAGAAGATATAGAAGCTGTGCAGTGGCTTTTGGGCGCTGAAACCGGGAATCCTCAATAATACGCGACCAGGTTGAGGAGTTGGCAAAACTAAGGAGGAATCATTCCGAATTTTTTGGAATGACTCCTCTTTGGCTTATTTCGCTATCTGATTATGATTAACAGGTCCAAGCAGCACTAGGCGGGAAGAACCTCTCCCGATACTTCTCCAAAACCGATTCTTACGCCATCTTTTACACAAGAAGCGCGCATGATGACCCGATCATGATCCTGAATAAATTTGCGCTCAGTGCCGTCAGGCATCTTCACGGGATTGGCTCCCCGCCAGGTAATTTCGAGCATGGATCCAAAACTACCCTTTTCCGGACCAGAAATAGTTCCTGAAGCCATCAAGTCGCCCACAGCAACATTGCAACCGTTTACGGTGTGGTGAGCAAGTTGCTGGGCCATGTTCCAATAGAGGTGCTTGTGGTTGCTCCGACATACCACCATGCCCTGACCAGATGGCGGCACAATCTTCACTTCCAGCTCGATATCATAATTTCGGGCTCCTTCAAATTGGAGGTAAGGCAACACGGGGGGATTTTGCACGGGGCCTTGCACACGAAATGGCTTGAGGGCATCCATCGTTACTACCCAGGGAGACATGGAGGATCCAAAATTTTTCCCCAGAAATGGCCCTAGAGGCACATATTCCCAGGCTTGAATGTCGCGGGCGCTCCAATCATTGAAAATCACCATGCCAAAGGTGTGGTCATCTGCTTCAGCTACACTCACCTGCTGCCCCATTCGTGTGCTTTTGCCCACGATGAAGGCCATTTCGAGCTCAAAATCGAGCAGATTGCTGGGTCCAAACACGACCTCGCCCTCAGGCGTTGATTTTTGACCATGTGGCCGTCGGATAGGCGTTCCCGACACCACGATAGAGGAAGCACGGCCATGATAGCCTACTGGCAAATGTTTCCAGTTGGGCATCAGCGCGTTCTCTTTGCCGCGAAACATGGTTCCTACATTGGTCGCATGCTCCTCGCTAGAGTAAAAATCTGTGTAGTCTCGCACATACACAGGCAGTAGCATCTGCAATTCGTTGAGCGGGATGAGCACCTTCTGCCGGGCAGAATGATCACCCTTGAGACTCTGCATAGTATCAATGCGGAGAATGTCGGAAAGTCGATTTCGCACAGCCCTCCAGGTTCCTTTCCCTTGCTCGATGAACCAGTTGAGATTATCCTGCGCAAACACCCCCCAAGGCAGGTCTATGCCTTCGAAGTAGCCCATGCCCATGAGTTTGTGGAGATTAATTCCAAACTGCCCAATGGCGCTATAAGCCGCCACCTCGTCATGATGGCGGGCTATGCCAAAAGGCAGATTTTGAATGGGGAAATCGCCGGTTGGTTCGGTATGAATCCAGCTACGCAAGGAAGGATGGTTGGAAGAAAGCATGAGGGCAGTTTGAGGAAATCAGCCAGCAAGATAGTGAATTGATTGGACTGGAAAGCAGCGGCAGTTGCACAAGTTGTCTTTCTGCGAAATCTGACGTATCATAGAGACGGATTTTCTTTCCAACAAAATGAATATCAGATCTATTGCTCCGATTTGCTGTCTTTTTTTTCTGCTGATTTCTTGCGAAGAGAAAGTAGAAACCCTCGATATCATCCGGCTAGAAGCTGGTAGTGTTTCTGGAACCAGATCTACCGATGGCCAGGTGCTGGCATTTCAGGGAATCCCTTATGCTAAGCCTCCGGTTGGCGAGTTGAGGTGGCGACCTCCACAGGCAGTAGAAGCCTGGACGGGGATTAAGGCTTGCACAAGCTTTGGGCCCAGCCCGATGCAGCAGGCTCCTACGCCCTTTATGATGTACACCGCCGACTACCTCATTCCCGCATCTCCTATCTCCGAAGATTGTCTCACCCTCAATGTCTGGACACCAGCGACTACGGCCACAGAAAAGCTTCCAGTGTTTGTGTGGATCTATGGGGGAGGATTTGTGTCAGGCGGGAGCGCCGTGCCTATTTATGATGGAGAGGAATTCGCGAAAAAAGGAGTCGTATTCGTCTCGGTCAATTATCGGGTAGGAATCTTTGGGTTTTTCTCTCACCCTGATCTCACGGCAGAGTCGCCATTTCACGCATCTGGCAACTATGGCCTCATGGATCAGCTCGCAGCCCTGAGGTGGATACAAAAAAACATTGCTGCATTTGGTGGCAACCCAGATCAGGTTATCATCGCAGGCCAATCGGCTGGGTCGATGAGCGTAAACGCCCTGGTGGCGTCTCCCCTGGCTACCAGCCTGTTTCACGGTGCCATTGGCGAAAGTGGGGCAAGTGGCACCCGCCCCATGCTCTCTCGCACTGAGGCCGAGTCCAGAGGCCTCGCGGTGGACTCCCTGCTTGGCAATATAGGGCTGAAAGGGTTGCGGGCACTTTCCGCAGATACGCTCCTTGCCAAAGCTGGCACGGGCAATGGCGTAGTGATTGATGGCTATGTGCTTCCTAAGCCAGTACGGGAGTTGATGACAGAAGGCAACTACAATGATGTGCCCCTCATCACCGGCTGGAATGCCAATGAAGGCTTTTTGCCTAACCCCAAGAATAGCCAGGATTTTATTCAGTCACTCAAAGAGGAATACGGCCCCGAAGCAGCTGAGATTTTGTTGCGCCATTATCCCGCCTATACCGATGCACAGGCGCTGGAGTCCCAATCTCGCCTCAGCACCCATCTCATGTTTGGGTTACCAGATCTGGACTGGGCAGAAGTACAGTCAGGATCCGGGAAATCGTCCGTTTTCCTATATTATTTTGACCACACGCCGCCCGGCGAATTCACCCAATACAAAGCGCATCACACAGCCGAAGTCCCCTACGCCCTCAGCACCCTCGATCAGCTCGATCGGCCATGGGAACCGGTGGACCTCAAGCTCGAAGATATCTTGTCTGATTATTGGGTGAATTTTGCCAAAACCGGCAATCCCAATGGACCCGGCTTGCCAGTGTGGGTGGAATACGAATCCGCTGACCCGACCCTCATGCAGCTCAGCAGCACCAAAACAGATGTCATGACTGGCATGGTCCCGGTACCACATCTGTCTGGTCTGAAAGCCCTGCGGACAATTTTGACAGAGGAGTAGGAATCTCGAGAGAAGGTGGTCGGCTCAATTTCATTTTTTCAGGAATTGTCTTACTTTGTGAGGAGGCCTTACAGCAGGCGAATTTCCGTCATTGTGGACCCTTTGTCCTGTATTTGGCCTTTCATTGCTGCTCCATTCCATCATTCCCATTCTTTCTCTCTTCGCTCATGATTTTTCGAATACTGGTATTGGCTACCTTATTCACCGTGGTGTATTACGGGATCAACCAGGTCAAGGCGATTTTTCCGCTTAATCGATGCAAAAAGTGCGATGGAATGGGCTTTTGGCGTGGCACGAGAGGGGAGCGAAACCCATGTGACCAATGCCATGGATCAGGGAGAATTTCCCCTAAACAATGAGGTTGCCTTGTCTGTTTACACGCGTATGACAACAAGTATTCCCATGCGTGTTCCTTTCGTTTTGATCATCCTGATTGGTGTAACGAGTTGCACGGGCCTGTTGCCTGGCAAGAAGGCAGACACTTTTTCTCCTTCTCAGTCGTCTATGATCATGGCCGCGGCAGCCGATGTGCCGATGAGGATTTTTGTCATCACTAATTACGAAGATTCATTGCTGCTGCGCAGCAAAAGCGAAGACATTATCCCCAATCCCAAAGATAAAGAGTTGCAGCATTTCCTGCTGCGCCTACAGCGCACTGTGACCGACAGCATGGCTATGGGCGTGGGGATTGCGGCTCCCCAGGTTGGGATTCTCAAAAACATCGTGCTTGTGCAGCGATTCGATAAAGAGGGGTTTCCTTTTGAAGCCTATCTCAATCCTGTGATCC
The DNA here is from genome assembly GCA_030731845.1 of Bacteroidia bacterium. Taxonomy (GTDB): domain Bacteria; phylum Bacteroidota; class Bacteroidia; order J057; family J057; genus JANQTF01. Next base: position 20,542 of record JANQTF010000332.1, read on the forward strand.
GACAATACAGCGAGAAGAAACGGCCTTGCAGAGAGGGATGCTTATCTATTCCGGGCCGGGTGGACACGACCCAAGATCGTTCATACGCAATCCTGATCGAATACGATCGGCCCGACGGCAGCCACAACATCGAAATGGTGGAGGATTTCACTGCCGTTATTTTCCAGCACGAGATCGATCATCTTCATGGGATTATCTACCTCGATCACCTTGCCAAGGAAATAAAAGATTCCAGGCATTGAGCAGGAGGAAGCTACTCAGCCATGAATCGTCTCCGATTTTCCGTATCGCGAGATCACCTCTCCTTCAAATTCGAGAAACTCGGCCCAGCGAGCATCTACATCAAAATTGGGACACAGATTGTGGGCCAGCCTGATGAACATGGTGTAGTGCCTTGCCTCAGAGATCATAAGCTTGTGGTAGAAGGTGGAGAGATCCTCGTCGGCAATATTTTCTGAGAGCACTTTGAACCGCTCACAACTCCGCGCCTCTACCATCGCAGCAAACAGCAACTTGTCGAGCAGCAGCTCTTCCCGCCCTTTGCCCTTGCCTTTGATGAATTTCACCAATTCATTGACATAAGAATCTTTTCTCTCACGGCCCAGGGTGTAGCCTCGATCCATGATTTTCTTATGCACCATGCGAAAATGCCCCATCTCCTCCTGGGCGAGATCTGCCATTTGACTCACGAGGTCAGGATGCTCAGGAAATAAGATGATGAGAGATATGGCTGAGGAAGCCGCTTTTTGCTCGCAGTAGGCATGATCTATGAGAATCTCTTCTATGTTCTGCTCGGCGATATGCTTGACCCAAAGCGGGTCTGTTTTCATCTTTAGTTTCAGCATGTTCGTAGCGTTGGGGTGCAAAGGTGCAGATAAAATAAAAAAATACATATCGCGCAATAGGTATTCCCTAACCATTTCCGCAGCGAAATGAAGACTTGATCAGGCATTTTGGGCCTTTCGGGTAAGCCCTCTCTCACTCATAGAATCTTTCGCGTACATTTCATACATCAAATCATTCCTCACCTGATTGCCAGCTCCCCCCCCAAGGCTGATAGAATGATCCCATTCAGAAAGTGATTTGATCGTGTCTCCATTTTATCAGTTTCACCTTGACCCTTTTCATCATGAAGAATGTAAACCCTACGCTTACCCTGGCCATCATCCTCTTTAGTTTCACGCAGTCGTTTGCCCAGCTGCCATTTGCCAGAAACTTTGGTCCTACGATTGGATGCGAAGCAGGTAGCAACGGCTACTTCTATGCTGGAGAAGTAACCAGTACTACCTACGATGCGATCTACACCGAGGAGTGCTACTACCAAAACACGAAAACGATCAGACTCAGTCCCCCGCTGACCACTGGCGTTACCTATACCATGTTTTTGCACTTCACCGAAATCTATTTTGGAAAAGGAAACCCCGTGCACACCCTCGGCGACGGAGCCCGGATTTTCCATATAGATGTAGATGGTGTTCGGGTGCTCACCAATTTTGATATTCATGCTAATGTAGGTCCACGCGCAGCGATGGTATTCCAGTATGATTTCGTGGCTGATGCAGATGGCTTTGCAGACATTACCCTCACACCCGTTGTCAACAATGCCAAGATTTCAGCTGTCGAGATTGTGGCACAGGGAAGCACCTCTGCATTTCCTCCTACTTCGACCATCATCGATCTGAACAATACTACTTTTCCTGTAGAATGGTTTGAGATCAATGCTGAAAGTCGTGGCAACAACGCCCAGATCACATGGACCACTGCATGGGAATCCAATAATGCTGGGTTTGAAGTACAAATGGGCAACGTTGGCGGTTCTTTTGAGACAGTCTCTTTCGTAGAAGGTGCAGGAACAACTACCGAACCAACTTCTTATCAGTTCACAACTGAAGCACTTTCCCCTGGATCCTATGTGTTCCGTCTCAAGCAGCGCGACTTCGACGGACAAATTTCTCTCAGCCCGATGGTGGAGGTTACAATCGGCGAAATGGCAGGAATCAGTATGCAGCCCCTGATGCCCAACCCGGCCATAGATTATACCCTCATCAGATTTTTTGGCCATGAAGGAGACGATGTGAGACTGACCATCCACACCCTCTATGGACAGCAGGTAGCAGAAGTGTTCAAAGGCAAACTCGACAAAGACGGTCAGCACAGCTTCCCCGTTTCTACCGAAACCATGGCCGCAGGATACTACTTTGTTCAGTTGGTACAAGGAAGAAATATCACGACTCAGCGCCTGCTGATTTCTCCTAAATAATCTTTAATTAAGCATACCAGATCACACATACTTTATGGCTTCCCAATTTTGGGAAGCCATTTTTTTGTGGCAGTTCCAGGCCTTGATCGCTGGGCGAAAAGGAGCTGGTTTACTTCAAAAACAGTCAGGCTTCCAAAACTTCGAGAAAAATTTTTCGACTGAGAGCCAAATCTTTGTACCTTCCCGACACCTAGCAATTGACCAATTACCGTCCATGGTTCCGGATACAAAGACCCGAATCCTTCAAACAGCTCTGAGTCAGTATAACGAAAACGGGGTGTATAACCCCCACGGAGAACAAGTGACCGCGCGCAGCATTGCCGCAGCGCTAAAAATGAGTGACGGGAACCTTCGCTATCACTTTCCAACCCGGGAAGACATCCTCAGAGGTCTCTACGATCAGTTTTCCGATCGGCTCAACCTCATTACCAACGACATTCCTCTCGGCAAAGCAGATTGGAAAGCCTGGCTCCAGGGTTTTGGGCAAGTCTATGAGCTGATGTATGCTTACCGCTTCCTGTTTCGTGATGTGGTGGGGATCATGCAGCATCAGCCTGAGCTCAATGTCCATTTCACATTCCTGAAAAAGGAACGTAGAAAGATGTTTGGGCAAATGCTCCAGACCCTGCAATACCAAGGGTACCTGAGGCCTGAGCCGGGCAAGGGCCAATTTGAGCGGCTCTATGAGCAGCTTCAGCTCCATGCTGATTTCTGGGTTGCCAATGCCGCACTGTCTTCGGAAGAACATTCCAATGACCGATGCCTTCACGCTACTGTCCAAACTTTCAGTTTATTTGCCCCATACTTGTCTGTTATTGGTCTGGACAAATGGCAGCAGGCTTTGGACGAGGTATTGCCTGTCTGAGTCTCTCCCTTATAATTCCAACGAAAGTGGTCAAACTCAATGAGTTTATCCGAAATTCCGTAGTTTTGCCCATAGCCCTATGAGCAAGTTGTCACAACTGATCATGTTTGATGCCTTGGGCATCCCTACCCCTGCTTTCGCAGCGGTAACTTATGAGGCATTTCGCCTCGATAAGTATCAGCCTGACATTGAGCAACTTAAATTCCCAGTCGTAGTAAGATCTACCTTTGAAGAAGAAGACAGTGCAGTAGCCTCCCTGGCTGGAAAATTCAAAACCGTGCTGTCGGTGGATCGGGAGCATCTCTTCGAGGCAATAGATAGGGTATTCGCTTCCTACCCCAATCCTGAGCATCAGTCTATCATTGTTCAGGAAATGATAGAAGCAGAATACAGTGGTGTTCTATTTGCCTTCAGAAACCATCTTTGGAAAACGGAGATCGGCGCTGGTATAGGTGCGGTAGGGAGTGGGAAAGAGCCCGAGTCGGTAGTGTTGGTTCCCAAATTTACCCGAGCCGATTTTCAATGGTCGTACCTGCACCGATTTTGGCGACCCTTCCAGAAAGGTCCAAAAAGGAAGCTCAACCGCCCGCTGATTGGTCTTTCGGCCTATGTGGGCGAATTGATGAAAGAATATAACGAAAGGGCGCCCCACGGCCTCGATGTGGAGTATGCCATCGCAAAAGGGAAAGTATGGCTGCTTCAGTCACGCCCCATCACTACGCCGCAGGAGGCCGAAGAAGTGCTCAGTTCTGCCAATCACAAAGAGATTCTCCCACCGCAGCCATCTGCCTTCATGAGCGGCATGATTGCCTCTTGCTCCCGTCATCTCTTTGCCTATTATCAGCACCTCGACCCCAGGTTGGATTCCCGCTCTTTTATCGAGTTGGCTGGTGGAATGCCCTGGATCAACCTCTCCTCCTTGCTCGACATCATGGTGGAGTGGGGGCTACCAACCAACCTGGTAACCCGATCTGTGGGTGCCACAGATTTCTATCGGGTGCACACCCGGCCTTATCAGGCGCTGCGCAAGGTGCACGTGTTTGCGAAAGTGCTGAAAGACCAGCTCGGGATCGTGGGCAAGGCCAAATCCTGGGTAGAAAAAACAAGTGTCATCCTGCAAAATGATATTGAATCCAGAAGGCTCATGTGGTTCAATGATCCAGATATCGCCTACACCAACTGGCTCACACAGGTTCAGCTGATTTATGTGGAACTCGTAGGGCTCATCCAGGGTCTCACTGCGGCTGCATCTGGACCGGCTCGCTTGCTCGACCGCTGGGGATTGCTCGAAAAACTAGGCGGTGATGATCCCAGCCTGCAATATATGGAGGCATATCGGCAGCTTGTTGCCGGAGAGAGCAGTCGGGAGGCATTTCTGCGCGAATATGGCCACAGAGGATTTTACGAATCCGACCTCGGACAGCCCCGATTTTCGGAGCTCAGCGAAGCCTCGTGGCAGGAGTTACTACCCGACCACACCTCACTCTCCACGCCGCCGCCGGGCAAGGGCCTTTGGGCGATTTTACTCAGCAAGTTGCTAGATCCCGTCATCTCGCTGGTGTCAACCCGCGAATGGTTGAGACACGAGACCATGAAAATGTTCTTCTCCCTGAGAGAAGAAATCTTAGATCAGACCCGGGGTCGGTTTGGCCCCGCGTTTGACTTTTCTTCCTTTAGCCCCGAAGATCTCGCCCGCGGAATAGAGGAAAACTGGAGCCCCACACAGTGGGCAGCCATCAGCTATGCTACGCCCATGGGCTGGGACATGGATACCTTTTTGGCCAACCGCATGGGGCGACGATTGCCCCTACGCCAGGTGGATGGCCTCCCCAATTTTGACAACGCCGATCAGCCTATCGGGATCTATCCGGGCAAAGTGCGCGGCCAAATCTGGAAGGTGGAACTAGCAGAGCCTGCCCCCAAGCTCAAACCCCCTTTTGATTCTACCATTCTCCTTACCGAAAGTCTCGATCCGGGATGGATTCCCTTCTTTGTTCAGGTAGATGCAGTGCTCTCTTACTCTGGCGGCATTCTCTCTCATGCCTCTATCATTCTCAGGGAATCAGGGCTGCCTTCCATTACCCGCATCTCACGCAATCTAAGCCTCAAGACAGGCGATTGGGTAGAAATAGACGGAAAAACCGGGAGCATTATCGTTCTTGAAAAAATAAAATTACCATCCGTGTAGGAAAAACAACGATTTACCCCAAGCCCCCACAGGCCTCCGGCATATCTGAGTAAATTAATCCTTCAACCCTCTTCCGTTCTTCCCTCAAACGATATTGATTTCATTCGCATGGCATCTCGAGCAAAGAAATTTGTCTCAGATGCCTAGAATTGCATGGTTGGATTATGAAGAAACAAGATCTCACGGCACTCCCTGCCGCCTGGGAATTTTACTTTTGCTCTATCGAAAAACACCCGGCGTCAATCATGGTAGATCTCGCCTGGGAGGAATTTGCGCCCGTAAGGGGACATGCTGAGCTGGTAGAAGTAGAGCTTCTCCTCCTTTCTCCCGATGGTGATGGCCTGTCGGACACCTCAGAAGCTCCCCGGCTATTTGCTATGGAAGACCAGCTTGCCGCAGGTATGGCAAAAAGCCTGAATGCATGGTATGTTGGCAGGCTCACCGGCAAGGGCAAGCGGGTCTTTTATTTTTATACTCCTACTTCCATGGATATCAGCCATGCAGTAGATGCCACTCTGGAAGATTTTCCCGAATACAACTGGCTGGTGAAGCACCAGTATGATCCTGAATGGACACTATATCGGGAGTTGCTCTTGCCTTCAGAAGAAGAGGCTCACCTCATTCGCAATCGCAGGGCTTTTGATGAGCTCGCCCGCCGTGGCGATACTTTTTCTGCCCGCAGGCCCGTGAATCATCAATTCACCTTTCCCACCCAAAAGCAAGCAGAGTCATTTCTCAAAAAGGCAGGAATGGGGTCTATCGCCTATCAGACAGAGCCTAAGGATTCGGGAACCACCCTTACCTTTTCTACAACCCATGCCATGATGCGCGCTGAGTTGGATGAAATTACCTGGGATTTTGCGCAGCTCGCCAAATCTTGCAAAGGCAGCTACCTCGGCTGGAGAAGCGAAGTGGTTACCTTCGGCTGACACGGATTTTGTGTGCTACCACGGCCAGTAGTCCTGCAATCAGGAGCAAATACCATGGTAGCAGCTCTTCTATGGGCAGAAGGTCAAGTCCGGTGATGCTGGCAAATACACGGGTAAGCTGTATCAGGCCGATCAGCGTGGTGACACCGAGCACCAAAAGCCCCAGCAAGTTTGCGATGGGAGAATTCTGGTGTGATGCCATCTCTTTGTTCATCATCAGCAATAAAAAATAGGTAATCAGAGGAAGGACCAGCCCATTAAGCGCTTGAGCCATGATGATTACCGGCACAGGTTTCAGGCCTGAGAGGCCAAATACCAGTCCTGCCAACAAGACAATCGCCCAGATGATTTGAAAGCGGGTATTGCTGGAATTAGGAGCAGGAAACAGGCTGCTGAGCGCAAGGGCAGAAGCCCAAGGCGCGGTGACAGCAGAGGTAAACCCTGCCACAGTCAAACCCAGCCCGACAATCCAGCGAGCGCCCAGCTTATTTTCTACGATATTGGCAAGGGCTTGAAAGGAAAAATCGCCTTCTACCCCAATCGCCGCTACGAGCACCGCCATGCTGATGATGCCCCCCAGCATCACCGCCACGGTCATGCCAAATCGCATATCAGCGATGGATTGGCCTCCACCGATGCTGCCCCCCAGAAAAAGATTGTAGGGAACGATGGTTGTGCCAATGAGCCCCAGAATGACCCAGCCGCCATCGGCAGGAAAGCTCGGGATCACCGCGCCATGGAGTAAAGCCGTAGGCTCTGGATTTTGAAGCAACGCCACAATCAGGAAGCCCAGGCCCATGAGGAGCACCCCTCCTCCCAGCACCTTGGCGATGGCATTTGCGTTGCGCTGAAGCAGCACCAGGGCAGCAGCAATCACAAGACAGCAGATCGTAACAGGGCGAAACCAGGGGCCAGTCTCTGGCAACAGGAGCTCGATCCCAGCGAGGGCTCCGAGCAAATTACCCGCTTCAAAGGCAATGCCGCCCAAACCGATGGCAGCGGCTATGAGGCCCCGCACCCAGCGAGATGGATACACCATTCGAATGCGATCTCCCAGCGAAAGCCCCGTGACAAGCCTACTGCGGGCAGACATTTCCTGAAGCAGCAGGCAGGCCAGGGTAGAAAAAGACAAGGCCCATAGCAACTCATAGCCATAGGAGGCTCCTGCTGTTGCTGCCGTGGTCACTGTGCCCGGACCAATGAAGGCGGCAGCGAGTACCGACCAGAATAATACGAGTCCGGCTTGCTTCATCAGGCGAAAATCAGGAGCGCCAGATTGGCGAAGGTGCGGTGGTAGCAGGGGTCATGTTGCGACGAGGAGAGGTGATCTGCTTCACAAAATACATGGGGATGGAGCCTTTGTTTTTAACCGGCAGAGGCCCCCTTGCGATACAGCTCGCTTTTCCTCTGATCAACTGATGTGTATCCTCGGATATGTTGACCTCCCAGGCTTCGCCGGCAGCTTCCATCCGGGAGGCAATGTTCACAGCATCGCCCCATACATCGTAGGCAAATTTCTTGTTGCCGATGACACCCGCCACTACGCTACCGCTATTCACCCCGACCCGAAGCTCCCAGGGCACTTCGCCACGCATCTCTTTTTCTACCTTCCACTTGTGCATAAAGGCTTGCATCTCTAGTGCTGCGGCCACGGTATCGATCGCATGATCAGAATTTTTGGCCTGGAGGCCCCCTACAGCCATATAGGCATCGCCGATGGTTTTGATCTTTTCGAGTCCATATTGATCCACGATATGATCAAAATAGTTGAACACATAGTTGAGTTCTTTGATGAGCTGATCTGGCGTGAGCTTGGAAGCGATATCGGTGAAGCCTTTAAAATCTGTAAACAAAATGGACACCTGATCATGCTCCCGCGGTTTCACCACATTCTTCGCGATGAGTTCTTTGGCTATATCAGTAGGGAGAATGTTGAAGAGGAGTTCTTCCGACTTCTGCTTTTCATGCTCTACAGCTTCCTTGGCTTTCTTTCTGAGGCGTGCCCGATTGTAGAGAAATAGGATGATCAAAAAAAGAAAGGCAGTCACCGCAATTCCGGCGAGATACATCGTCTCTTGCTGCGCTTCCTTCATATCAAGGAGCGCATCCTTGTTGGCGACCTCCAGTAGCTGGGCCTTAATCACGGCAGAGTCTTTTCTCCGCTCAATGTTGAGCAAGTTGGTTGTGCTGATGAGTACCTTATTGGAATCCATTTGTGAGGAAAGAGAATCTCGCACCCCTTGGATTTGGGACTGCACCTCTTCTACCTCCATCTGAATCTGCTGTTTTTCAAGATAATTTTGGAGAAGCACTACACTGGTAGCCACATTTTTTTCCACCGTCCTCCTCAGAGAAGCGTTTCCACTTGTGCGAGCAATTGGCAGGGCTTGGTTGTAATGGGTGATGGCCTTTTGAAAGTTTTCGAGTTTGATCTGGACTTCCCCCATTCGGTTGTAGGCAAAGGCAGTTTCTTCGGCGTTTTTGCTCCTGATCGCATACCCAACGCCCGATTGATACGCTTCGTAGGCCTTGTCGAGTCTTCCCTTTTCCTCCCAGGCATTGCCGATAAGGCGGTAGTCTCGGGCCAGCTCCAGAAGATTATCAGAAGTATTAGACAGATTTTGATTGCGCCAGGTAGTGGTCTGCTCGAGGTGAGAAATCACCTGATCATACGCTTTCATCTTATAATACAGAAATCCAAGATTGGAAAGAGCCAGGCCTCTTTCTTCTTTGAGACCAAGACTTGCCGCCATGGTAATAGCCTGCTTGGCATAGGTGATAGCCCCCTCTTGATTGGAGTCAAATACGGCGCGAGATCCTGAAATGAGCTTCAGCACCTTTGCGGTACCATTGTCCATTTGGTCAAGATCGGTGCGCAGTCGCTGCACTTCGGTTTGGGCAGAGAGAGGGAGGCTCAGGCAACAGAGTAGGCTGCCAAAACAAAGCAGAAAAGCTGCGAAAGAAAATCGGGACATGTAGTTCGTATCAGGGATTCATGTAGTATCCGACTAAGGATACGTCAAGATACAAATTCAGAAAGTATTCGGAAGCTATCGACCTTGCGGATTACCGAAATGATTTTCTTTTTCTCAAAAGAGACGGCCAGCAATCCCGCCGAACTCCCTATCTTGTGGCTACCCTTGGGCTAATTGGATATGGAACTGCGAAAAAATCAACACATCGACGCCTTGGCGGCCTCCCCGCTATTTGCAGACTGCTCTCGCGAGATTTTGGAAAAAATTGTGTCGCGGGTAAAGTTTCGCCAGTATTTTCCTCAAGATGTGATCGTGTGGCAGGGACAACCCAGCACATCGCTCTTTCTCATCACAAACGGCATTGTGGCTGTGAAGCAGCGGCATCGCAATGCGGAGCATGTCCTCGCCTACCTCATGTCGGGAAACTCTTTTGGAGAAGTGGGAATTCTGGAGAATCAGCCTCGCTCGGCCACGGTACAGGCGCTTTCGGAGGTTGATGTGCTCGTGATTCAACGAGAAGATTTTCTGGAAATTCTGGAGACCTACTCCAAGGTAGCCATTTCTCTGGCCAAGGTGCTTGGTACCTACCTTCTTAAGACCAACCGTAGGAAAAGCGGAGAAAATGCGCAAAGCCGCGTGATGCTGATCATTCCTACCGAAAAATCAATGGGGGCAGGCACCTTGGGTACGCTCATGGCCGCAGAAATGGTTCATTTCCGCCAGAGTCCAACCGCGATCCTCGACTACCCCGATGCACATCGCATTCTGGGCGGGTTTCAGGTAGATTTGGGGAAGCTATCTTTTCGCCATCCTGATGGCTTCGATCTGCTCCTCCCACAAATGGACCGCCACCTGCCTTCCAGCACACGAACCACCATCCTCATGGAGCAGCTCCTGGAAACCTATGACAACCTCGTGGTTATTTTGCGTGGTGATCTCGATGAAGGAGCCTCTACCATTCTCGATCACGCAGACCAAATCATCATCGTGGCTCCCCCTACCGAAGAGGGCAAAAAGGAAGTGGCGCATATTCGGCGAAAGCTAAAGGGAAAAATACGGCCCGAAGAAACCAATGTCATGCTCCTGCACAACAGGCCTCATCCCTCTTTGGCGGATATCCCTGAGGATGATAGCGCCGACCTGGACCTGCCCTATTTGCCTGATTTCCCCTCCTTTCAGATTCCCCCTCCAGACCTCGTAGAAGTGCCCGAAGCACTCGCGCAGTTGGTCAAGACCTGCGTGGAGCGCCTCGAGCGCAACCAAAGCATCGGAATCTTCATTCCGACTACCATTGATGTAAACCTCAGCTCCGACACCTCCAAGCAGATGGATGAGGCAATGGCTTTTATGGCGGAAAAATTTGGAGGTGCTACCTGCAAAATTGTCAATGGCGTATGGCTCAGCGATCGACTCGGCCTCGTGGGCGAGGTCGTGTATGTGGTTTATTCCTACCTCACCCAATCTGATATGACCCGCCACCTCGACGAAGTCGTAGAATACCTCAAGACCCTGAAACGCGAACTAAAACAAGAGGCCATGGCCCTCGAAATCAACCGGAAAATGACCATCATCTGATCACCCTCCGATCACCTGAAGCGGAGTCGGAGTAAAGCACAAAATAAAAATCAGAATAGCGACCCAGCCCAGGACCTGTCGTGGGCGATTCACCCGATGCTCAAAAGTAGCTGGCGGATGGTCAAGCCCTACGAAGCGTACTACCATGAAGGTATAGATCAGCCAGATCATATTGGGCTGAATGTCAGGAAAATTCCAGGCGATGAGCGCTTGCATCAAAAACACAAGCAGGGAAATTGCCCCCACTTCCTTCCAGCGTTCTTTCCCAAAAATGAAACTGAACACGTAGATCATAAACATCAGATACAGCCCGATGTACAAAAATCCCCAGGCATCCACCCCTTCAAATTTCACCAACCCCGTTCCGCCCAAAAACAGCAGCAGCACCGTGGCTCCTCTGGCGATGTAGCCCGAGGCCTTTCTGCCAAACATCCCGTACATGACATGCCCGCCATCGAGCTGCCCGATTGGCAGGAGGTTGAGCGCGGTGAAAAATAAGGTGATATATCCGACAAATAAGAAGGGATAGTGCAGCAGGTCAAAATGCGTCGGCATTTGCGACATATCCTCGACCAAAACCGCCTTCATTCCTTCAAACAACAGGCTTGTACCCACATAGTAGGCCATAACCTGTACATCGTCTCCATCTGCCGCTTCTGCTTGAATGAAGGAAAATAACTCTTGCTCGCTGGGCACATGGCCAAAATACCGGATATAGTCGGGCTCACGATCGGTGACATAGGTTTCTTTTTCGGGCAGATGGGTAAATCCATAGCCAAGCAACAAGAGCGAAATCACAAAGCCCGCGATTGGGCCTGCGATGCCGATATCAAAATATTTGCGGGTAGTAGAGGGAATTTGTCGCAGGCGGATCACTGCGCCAAGAGAGCCAATATTGAGCATGCCCGGAATCGGAACAAACAAGGGCAAGTAGTAGGGCAGCGAAGCCTTGACCTGATGATATCTGGCTGTGAAATAATGGCCAAATTCATGAAACGTCAAAAAGGACAGGAAGGAAAGTGCATAGGGCAGACCCAGCCAAATCTCCTGAAGCGCCAGAATGCGCTCCGGAGGATACATCCCTTCATAATTCAACCAAAACTTTCCGCTATTGAGCTCAGCACCTGCAAGGAGTGTGGTACATAGCGCCAGGAGAAACAATCCGCCGTGGATCAAGGCTGTCTTTCCTACCGATGGTCTGCGATTCTCGCGTTGGCTGGGTGGCTGCATGCAAAGATGATGATTTGAAAATCAAAGGAAACCGAATTACGGCAATCTTTCTGGATTCCGCTATCTTCGTGCCATGCCTGTATCCTCCTATTTGGATCTCCACCCCGAAGTAGCCCAAGCCATTGCGGCTGGCGCGCCCGTAGTAGCGCTGGAATCTACGATCATCTCTCACGGGATGCCTTATCCCGAAAACCTCGAAACCGCGCAGAGGCTCGAAGCCATCGTGCGCGAAGAAGGCGCCGTTCCAGCCACCATTGCCATCATTGGCGGGCGCGTGAAGGTAGGGCTCGAAGAGTCTGATCTCCTCTTGCTTGCCCAGGGCAAGCAAGGACCTGTGTTCAAAGCAAGTCGCCGAGACTTGTCGATGCTCCTGGCACAAAAACAATATGCCGCCACCACCGTGGCAGCCACTATGATCTGCGCCTCGTGGGCAGGCATCAAGATGTTTGCCACCGGTGGCATTGGGGGGGTGCACCGTGGTGCAGGAGATAATTTCGACATCTCCGCAGATCTCACTGAACTCGCCACTACCCCTGTAGCCGTGGTATCGGCAGGCGTCAAATCCATTCTCGATATCGGCTCCACCCTCGAATATCTCGAAACACTCGGTGTGCCTGTCATGTGCCTGGGATCAGACGAATTTCCGGCTTTCTATACCCGCAGCAGCGGCTTTCCTGCACCTGCGCGTGTAAACGACCCAGAAACCGCGGCCCGCATTCTTCACACACACTGGGACCTTGGACTTGGCGGCGGTGTCCTCATCGCCAATCCTGTGCCCGAGCAATATGCCATGGACCCGGCAACCATTCAACTAGCCATTGATCAGGCACTGGCCGAATGTGAGCAGCAAAAAATCACCGGCAAGGAGATTACGCCCTTTTTGCTTGGGAGAATCAAAACACTTACCGAAGGCAAGAGTTTGTTTTCCAATATGCAATTGGTCTATCATAATGCCCGGATGGCTGCTGCGATTGCAAGACATTGGGCTCAGCTTTCTTCATGACATTTCCCGGACAGCACCTCTGCGACGAGCAACTCGAACTTTGGTGGGCGCCTGATTTTTTATCAGCCTTTGAAGCCGACGCGCTTTTCAGTCATCTAAGCCAATCTCTTGCCTGGCAACAAGGGCAAGTCCGAATGTTTGGAAAATGGATCGACGAGCCACGGCTCACCGTGTGGTATGGCGACCCCGGTGCCAGCTATACTTATTCTGGCAAACAGCAGCAGCCCTTGCCGTGGACGCCAGCGCTCTTGGCACTCAAAGAAAAGATTGAGACTAGTTCCTCCACTTCCTTTAACTCCGTGCTCGGAAATTACTACCGGAGCGGACAAGACTCCATGGGATGGCACAGCGACAACGAAAAAGAGCTTGGAATTCGGCCACTCATTGCCTCCTTGAATTTGGGGGCCACCCGAACCTTTCAGCTCAGAATGATAAAAGACAAATCCCGAAAACTATCGCTCGATCTCTCTCATGGTAGCCTGCTTATCATGTCTGGAGAAACACAGCATCACTGGCAACATCAAATTCCGAAAACGAAAAAGGCGGTCGGTGAGAGATTGAACTTCACCTTCCGCCTGATTCTTACTGATTAACCCCCTGAAAAAAAATTAGGGGACTCAACCCCGGTCATACCGGGAGAGTCAACCCTAACCCCTAGCTTCTGTATCTGGCGTGTTGCCTAATACATCAGC
>JANQTF010000333.1:0-286 GCA_030731845.1 Bacteroidia bacterium
CCTTGACGGTGCAAAAGAGAAGTATTTGCCCTATCAAAATGGGGTTATCAGGTACACGTCTTACTTCAAAGGAGTGTATCAAGGGGATACGACTGTCATTCCGATGCAGGTTTACTACCAGCGAAGCCCGGATGGGAAACTCGAGAACCTGCAAATCCATGAGATTCTTGAGACCTATGGGCGATCGAGGATTTTTTCGGGAAATGAGCTTGTCGTTTTTTCAGATATCCGGCAGGAGTACATGGTGTTTTTCGGCGAAAATTTCCATTCAAATCTGAATCAATAC
>JANQTF010000333.1:296-4506 GCA_030731845.1 Bacteroidia bacterium
GCCTCTATTTCCCTGGAATCGATCCTCAAAAGTTTTTCACGTTTGCCAAGATCGCGCATTTTAGAAGCATCGTGGAGACAGAGGAACAATGGATTTTGGAAAAGGGATCGGACAAATCTCTGCTTCGCTATGTATTTAATAAATCAGATTCCTTGCTGGTTCAGGTGGAGGAACGACGTGATTTTAACGAAAAGGGAGTTCAATACAGAGCGTACCATTTTCATTCGCAGGAATACCTCGATCAGGCTGTAGTCCCAGAAAACTGGTATAGCCGTGACCTGATCCCCGCTTCTTATGTGGAAATTAATCCTGAACAATCGCGCAATTCTACCCCTGAAATAGGCGTGGATGCCATGGCTTGGGTGCTGCCTGCTTTGGACAGAGACTCGATTGATCTGCGCAACTTGAGGGACACCGTTGTGCTATTGGACTTCTGGTATCAGTCCTGTGGGCCTTGCGTAAAGGCCATGCCTGCTTTGCAAAGCATTCAGCAGGAATACCGGGATCGGCCTTTCAAAGTCATTGGGGTTAATATGTTTGACGAAAACCAGGACTTCATGCGAAAATTCCTCCTCGATCGTGGCATCACCTATCCCATCGCGCTGGCTCGGGGGCGGACCGATTTGTTGGAGGCCTATGGAGTCAACGCGTACCCGACATTGGTGATCCTGAACCGTGAGCAAAAAATTGTATTCACCCAAGTTGGATTTAGCCCAATCGAAAAGGCTGCATTGATGCGGGCAATTGAAGCGCAGTTCTAGCCCTGCAATTCTACCCCTGATGAGGGTTACACAATCAACCTCTTCACCAGCGCAGCGGTTTCCTGCGGGTGCTCCAGCGGAAACATGTGGTTGCCGGGGAGTTCGTGCCATTGCCAGGAAGAAAATTTGCGGCGAAGCTCGGCATGGTGCGAGGAGGGCAGAATGCCACGGCCAGTGGGCAGGAGATAGTGAGCGGGCATGGCCATCGTTGTCTTGCCGATGCGGGTGGTCATGGCGGCAAAAAACTGCGCTTCCTGCTTTCCTGGGACGGTGAGGGTGAAGCCATCGGCGGTTTCTCTCAGGCCGTGCTCCACGTAGGCGTCGAGGGATTCGGGGGTAAATGCCTGAAAAAAATGCTTGGTAGCCCAATATTGCTTCGCTTCCTCGCGGCTGCTGAAATGCTCCCTACGCGCGAGGGCTTTCCTCGCGGGTGGGATCATCCGCTCAGCGAGGCCCAATAGCTGAAAGGGGATCAGAAGCAAACGCCGCCGCCAACTGAATAGCGGTGGATCGAGGACCATAATCTGTGAAAAAAGCTCGGGCCGCCGCCGTGCGGCCAGGAAAATCGCTACGCCGCCAAAAGAGTGCCCGATGCCAACCACCGGGTTGGTATGGCGATCTTCGATCGCCGCGATCACTTCATCCGCCAACTGATCCCAGGACCGCGGTGGATGCAGATCTTTCCCCAGAATGGGCACATAGTCGAGGGGATAGGGGGCAAGCTCTTCAAAAAATGGCTCGTAGCAAGCGGCTGGAAAGCCATTGGCGTGGGCGAAAAACAGAGTCGGCAGGGCTTTTTCAGTCATGACGCAAAGTAAGCGATCAGAAAGAGAATTCCAGTCCCTGCCTGATCACTTGCAAACGGAAGGAAAAGTGGCGTTCCAGGCCTTGGGATCCTCCAAGGCTTTGAAAAAGGGCTTAAAGTAGCGCAGCATCTCCTTTTTGTCTGATGATTCCAGATGCTTGCAGGCTGCTATTTGCGCTTCCCACTTAGGTTGGAGGCTGAGAAACTCCTGCCGAATTTCCTCCTGGATTTCGGCATCCCAGCACAGCTCGCGAAAATACCGCCGTTCAAAATCCTCCAATTCTGCGTAGGGCGCGCCAACACAGCCCGTAAAATCAAAATCATAGGGCACAGCTATCGTTCCGTTTCCCTGTCTAAATACGGAGACATTTTTCTCGTAAAAAATATCCCAATCCAGATTGCCGATCATGTACTGGAACAAATAGAGCCTCGCGCGCTCTTGGAGAGCGAGCTCCTCGGGGCTGACTCTGGCATTTTCCGCTACGACCAGGTTCATTCGTTTGGCAAGATCATCTTTATCCTCAATGAGAAATCCTGTTTGTTGCACGTCGGGCTGTAAGCCTGTTGCGTCACGGAGTGTGAGGTCCACGAGCCGCACCTTATAACTGCAATCGGTGATCAATCCATACATTTTGTAGAGGAGGTACTCCCGGATCAGGTAGTTTTCGCCCTGGCAGTTGGTCACGAGCTTAAATTTGCGATTATCGCCCAGCACATGGCCGTAGGCCTCTGTTTTTTTGATTTTGACCTTCAGCGGTGGCCACTCACAATTCTCAGGCCTTTTTCGAAAATTGCCTCTCACCTCAATGGAGCCTCGCAGAGAGTCCACTTTGTCAGCCTGATTGACCAGGATCCACGAATTGTGCGCCTCTGTATGCACCAAAACGCGATCTGCCTGCACAGAGTCGAGGGCGGCTATCAAGGTCATAGACAGCGGTGTTTCGTCCTCAAAAAAATCCAGAGACCGATATCCGGCATGTGCCAGAAGGCTGAAAACGAGTAGAACGAGGAGTGTGATGCGCATAGTAGGGGGATGGGGTTTCTGACTAATGAGTCTAAATTTACAAAAAGGACGGAACTCCCGGAAGCGTAGAATTGCGGTTTTTGTAAAGGATCATCTTCGCGTAATTTCCCCGTATTACAGACGCTAAAAAACCAGCTCCACGGGTTGCGCCGTGCCTGAACTGAAGGAGGTGAACCAACAGGAGTCTCCCGATTTACTCCAGGTGAGCGGGTAATCGCGAGAGGGAACAGGGTCAGATTCTCCTCCAGTGATTTGCCGAAGCTCTTTGCTTATCAGGTCGAGCTGCCAAATAGCATCAATGCCAGAGCGGTCGGAGACGAAGAGCATGGTGTTGCCAGAAGGATGAATGCTGGGCTGGGTATCGCGCCAGGGCGAGGAAACCAGAACTGTGTCGAGTTGGTTTTCGAGGTTGATGAGGTGAATGTTTCGCCCCAGCGCTCCGGTCTCAAAAGAGGGCAGATCCATTACCACTGCATTCTTTGTGGGGTGAAAGGAAGGAAAATCTGGCCCCGGTGTGCCCGCGCCGGTGTACTCATCCTGCTTGCCCACAACAAAATTACTGATATTCGGAAGAGCCGCAGAGGTCAGCAAAATACGCACTTCAGCTGCCTCTGTGGGGCTGGCAGCCCCCAGAAATACAAGCCGGTCTCCAGCGGCATCCCAGTTTGGGCGTCGGATGAAATCGTAGCCGCTGGACAGGATCACGTAACTGGAATCAGCGATATGCCACGTCGCCAGAAAGTTGTTTGGCTGAGGGAATGCGATTTGATCATCAAGATCGGTGACAAAGGCAAATTGATCGAGGTTGGGGTGTGCGGCTGCATCTCTGCCCGTGGTGAGGGGCGTTTGCCCTTGGAAAGCGAGAGTCCAGCGCATATCAGGGCTTTGGCCCTGCACCAGAATCGTGCCGCTCGCCAGGGTGATGCGGTTGGCTGCAAAACCGGCTGCACTGGTTTCCAGGATGGCACTCGCCACCGATCCGGGAGATGCCATCACGATGTTGGAGCGCCGCGTTTCTCCGTCGGAGAAGCGAGACTCCACTGCAAACCAATAGGATTTCCCAGGTGTCAATCCTTGGATCTTCAGACTTTGCTGAGCGGTTTGTGCCACTTCGACCAGAGACGCTGCCCCCTGATCGCTCATGAGCACCTGATAGGAATCCGGATTGGAGGCACCTGGATTGTCAAGGTATGGCAATTGATAATTGTTCCATACCAGCGTAACGGCATCCGGCCCGGTCCAGGCCAGCAGACTTGCCTCCACGGGGTCATATTCCTCACTCGATGGGAGGAGAAGAGGGCTGCAAGCAGGGAAGAGGAGGAGCAAAAGGCCCGCCATTGTATTCCGAATCATAACCGTGATTTTTCGGTAAAACGGATGGCGGGCCTCATTAGCTGCATGGCATCATTCTCCTAACATAGAAAATGCTCCTTTTGTCAGAAACTTTGCCCCTTCGGGGAAATCGCCTGGATTAAGCACCTCGGTATATCCGTTTTGGCTTCGCCCAGCTTCCATGTTCATTTTTTCAAAACGATAAGCGCCTTCAGCCGTGGTTGTTTGTAGCAAAACGAAGAATTCATTCCCCACTTCCACAATGGCATCGGTTGGCAGCGCCATCAC
>JANQTF010000333.1:4606-14128 GCA_030731845.1 Bacteroidia bacterium
GGCCAGGGTCATGTTGTAGTCTGACTCCGCTTTGAGAAACACCTTTTGGGAAGTCACATTTTCACTGCGGAGAGAGGCCTGTCGTTCGTAGTCATTTTTTAAATAGGCCAACTGCCCTTTCGCCTCCAGGAAATCCTGCTGCATTTGGATGTATTCGGGATTTTCGAGGGTAAATAGCAACTGCCCTTTTCGCACACGCTGCCCCGGCAACAAGCTGATGGTTTTCACATATCCACCATAATAGGCGCTCACAGAGGCTTTGAACTCTGGTGGCACATCAAACATGCCGGTGGTCTTCACCACCTGCGAGAAGGTCTGTTCAGTAAACCCGCCTACGGCCATACCGGCACCTGAAAATTGCTCCGCAGTCAGGGAAAACGGTTCATCTTCTGCGGTTTCTTCCAGTTGAATCGCCTCTTGGCTGGAGTTGCTTTCCGTGCAGGCAGGCAGGAGGAGGACCATGGCCATGAGTGTGGCAGCGAGAGAAGTTGGGATATATTTCATCAGCTTATGTGTTGAGTCGGAGAAGAAGGAAAAGAAAATGGCAGGCTTGTGTGCGTGAAGCATGGCTTTAGTTCATGAGGTAATTGGCATCCAGCACAGTGCTGTTGTAGCGGTAGAGTTGATCGAGATAGCTGAGCTCAATGTTGCTGGCTTGTTGAAGCAGCTGCACGTATTGCAGAAAATCGATCTCTCCTTCCTGATAAGCAAGATTGGCATGAGAGAGCAGCTCTTTTGCCAGGTCCTTGCCTTGCTGCTCATAGTAGTCGATCGCAGCCTGATAGCTGGCCAGATCTGAGAGCAGCGCCTGGTGTTTGGCATTGAGCTGTGCTTCATAGTTGTCGGCTTCATAGCCAAGGATAAGCTGCCCGGTTTTGGCAGCATCTATCCGTGCGCGGCTCTCGCCTTGCCACAGTGGCAGCCCAATGCCAGCCTGAAAACCCGTGTAGGTTTTGGCTCCAGCGCCATTGTTGTTTCCAGCAAACACCGAGAGGTTGAGGTCTGGCATTCGCTTTTTCTTTTCGAGAGACAGGCTCTTGTCGTTGAGATCCATGGCAGTTGCATACAGCTGCATGCCCGGGTGCTGTGCGCTGTTCCATTCGCTCAAGGCGATCTGATACATGGGCTGATCTGCTATGACAAATGCCGAATCCGTCTGCATCCATTGCTGGAGGAGGAGCTGTGATTTGGCGAGCGATTCCTGGCTTTGGCGAAGCTGTAGCGCGATTTCCTGTTGGCGGGCGGTAGCGGTGATATTTTCCAGGTAATTGGTTTCTCCTGATTCGTAGCGCCTGCGTGCAGCCTTGGCAAATTGGGAGAATAAGCTATCGAGATAGCCATAGTTGGCGCTTACCTGCTGCCAATACACAATGGTTTGATAGGCCTTGGTCACCTCGCGGGCGAGTGCCCGCTCATCGAGCGCAAATTGCCGCTGCGAGAGATTCACTTGCCCTTGTTGCACGGCTTTCTGCGCGCCATACACCGTGGGAAATTGCAGGGTTTGACTCAGACCCAACACACGAATGGGGAGGCCATTTTCGGCAATGTTGTTTTGGTCAAATTGGTAGTAAACCTGTGTCTTGTCCAGGTTGATGGCCGCTGGCAAGAGTGCGGTTTGTTGGTCTATGCGAGCTGCGGATGCCTTGATGCTGGCGTTGTGGTCCAGCGCAATGGCAACTGCCTCCTCCATACTGATGCTTCGGTTCTGGGCCTGTGAGGTCATTGGCACCACGAAAAACAGCAGGCCGATCACAGCGGCCATGCCGGTTTTGCCTGTGAGGTGATGATTTTTCCGATCGAGAAGGGCGTAGAGCACCGGCAACACGAGCAACGTGAGCGCCGTGGCGGAGATCAAGCCGCCGATGACCACGGTGGCAAGGGGGCGCTGCACCTCAGCACCAGCGGAGGTGGAGAGGGCCATGGGAAGAAATCCCAGCGCAGCCGCCGCTGCGGTAAGCAGCACAGGACGCAGACGCTGCTGTGTGCCCAAAATGATTCGCTTGTGGAGGTTGGTCATGCCATGGGCTTTTAATTCCTTGAAATGTTCGATCAGCACGATGCCGTTGAGCACCGCAATGCCAAATAGGGCAATAAATCCTACCCCAGCCGAAATGCTGAAAGGCAGATCGCGTGCCCACAACAGCAACACGCCTCCCACAGCCGAGAGCGGAATGGCACTGTAGATCATGAGGGCTTCTTTGACCGAGTCGAAGGCGAAATAGAGCAGCACAAAAATGAGCAACAATGCCACCGGAACGGCTGCCATCAGGCGGGTACGGGCGCTGCGCAGGTTTTCAAACTGACCTCCGTAGGTGATCGTGTAGCCCGGAGGGAGAGAGATTTCTTGTCCAATGATGCGCTGCACATCCAATACCACCGATTCCAGGTCCCGGTTTCTCACATTTACCCCCACCACCACACGGCGCTTGGTGTCGTCGCGAGAGATCTTGGCGGGGCCTTTGGTATAGGTGATATCGGCAAATTCGCTCAGTGGCAGGCTTTGCCCGTCGGGCAGGGTGACGGAGGCTTGGTCGAGGTCACCCATTCCGCCCCGGTGTGCTTTGTCGTAGCGCACCACGAGGTCAAATTGTTTTTCGCCCTCAAACACATTTCCGGCCTTTTTGCCCGCGAAGCCCATCGTGATGATGTTGTTGAGCTCGTCAATGTTGAGGCCATATTTGGCGACTTTTTGGCGGTCATAGATCACCGACATTTGGGGGAGGCCTTCGGTTTTTTCTACCGTGATATCGGCTGCGCCCTCTACGTGCTCAATCGCCGCTTCAATTTCCTGTCCTTTTTGGGCGAGAATGTCGAGGTCGTCTCCAAATACCTTGATGGCAAGGTCTGAGCGGGTTCCGGTGATAAGCTCATTGAAGCGCATCTCGATGGGTTGGGTAAATTCATAATCTACCCCCGGAATGGCCGATAATGCTTCCTTAAAGGCGTTGGCAAGCTCGTCCTTGTTGTCCGCAGTTACCCATTGGCTGATTGGTTTGAGCTTGATGATCACGTCAACTTCCTCCATCGACATGGGGTCGGTGGGAACTTCGGCAGCGCCAATGCGGCTCACCACCTGGTCCACTTCCGGAAAGGTTTTGAGAATCGATTCGATGCGGGTGGTGTAGATGATGGTGTTGGAGAGGGAAGTTCCTGTTTTGAATACCGGCTGGATCACGAAGTCGCCTTCATCGAGGGTTGGCACAAATTCTCCCCCCATTTGACTAAACAACCACCCACTTACGACCAGAAGAGCCGCTGCCAGGCTCAGGACGAGTGGTTTTCGCCTCAAGGCCCAGATCATGGTGGGTTGATAGGCGCGTTCGAGAAAGGAAATGAGCCGGGTAGAAATCGTGCGCTTGTTGGGATCGCCAGGCTTCAAAAACATGGAGGCAGCCACCGGCACATAGGTGAAGCAGAAGATAATGGCTCCCACTAAGGCAAAGCAAAACACGAGTGCCATGGGGCGAAACATTTTGCCCTCTACGCTTGCGAGAGACAAAATCGGAATGAACACGATGATGATGATCAGCTGGCCAAATACCGCAGAGCGCATCATTTTGGTCGCGCCCCGGAAGGTGATGTTGTTGATCAGGTTCTGCCGTTTTGATTTGTCCAGAGAAAGGATCTGCTCGCGATCATGGGTGATTTTGTAGGCAATGTATTCCACAATGATCACGGCCCCATCAATGATGATTCCGAAGTCGATAGCACCAAGGCTGAGGAGGTTGGCGTCCACGCCAAAAATATACATGAGGGACAGAGCAAAGAGCAGGCACAGCGGAATGACCGAGGCTACCACGAGGCCAGAGCGGAGATTGCCGAGCAGAAGCACGACCACAAAAATCACGATCAGACAGCCCAGAATCAGGTTTTCGGCGATGGTGAAGGTTGTTTTGTCGATCAACTCGCTGCGCTCGAGAAACCCGTTGATGTGAATGCCCTCGGGCAGCGATTTTTCGACCTCCGCTACGCGCACTTTCACCGCGTCAATCACGGCCTTGGAGTTGGCATCTTTGAGCATCATGATTTGCCCCATCACTTTTTCGCCTTCTCCATTTCCTGTGATGGCTCCAAACCGGTTGGCACTGCCAAAGCCCACGGTGGCCACATCTTTCACGAGTACCGGGCTGCCGTTTCGGTGTGTGAGCACGATGTTTTCTACTTCTTCCAGCGAAGACACGAGGCCTTCGCCCCGAATGAAATAGGCTTGGTTGGTTTTCTCGATGTAGCCACCTCCTGCTACACTGTTGTTTCTTTCCAGTGCCAGAAAAACATCTTCGAGGGAGAGGTTGATGGCTCTCAGGTGTTCTGGATTGATCGATACTTCATATTGCTTGAGAAATCCGCCCCAGGTGTTGATTTCCACCACGCCATCAATGCCGGAGAGCTGCCGCTTCACGATCCAGTCTTGGATCGTGCGCAGCTCCGTTACCGAGTAGCGATCTTTCATCTTTGGATCTACCTCGAGGGTGTATTGGTAGATTTCCCCGAGACCGGTGGTGATGGGCCCCATGAAGGGTTTTCCAAAATTCGCCGGAATGGTTTCTTCGGTATTTTTCAGCTTCTCGGCGATGAGCTGCCGGGGCAAATAGGTGCCCATGTTGTCTTCAAACACGATGGTTACCACCGAGAGGCCAAATTTGGAGATAGAGCGAATTTCCTTGACCCCTGGCAGGTTGGCCATTTCCAGCTCTACCGGATAGGTGAGAAATTTTTCGACATCTTCGGTGGCCAAATCTCGCGAGGTGGTGATCACCTGCACCTGATTGTTGGTGATGTCGGGCACTGCGCCGATGGGCAGGTTGAGCAGCGAGTAGGTCCCAAACCCAATCACGCCCGCCACAAAAAGCAGGACGATGAGTTTGTGATGAATGCTGTATTGAATGATTCGTTCTAACATTTGCTGTGAGGAGTTACAAGTTCACAGGTCAAATGTAAGAGCGGCTCTCTAAGCGCTATCTCAAGCTTATCTTAAGATTGGCTTAAAAAAGCGGAGGGTAAAGGTGCTTCCTTTGCCGGGTTGGCTGCTCACCTTTACTTCCGCGCCGATGGCGTCGGCAGCTTTTTTGGCAATGGAGAGGCCCAGGCCGTTGCCGCTGATGTGCTTGTGGGAGAGCGCTTCTGAGCGAAAAAAGGGATGAAACACCTGTTCCAAATCCTCTTCCCGAATGCCGATGCCGTGGTCTTGAATGCTGCACAGCACATCTTCCCCAGTTTGCTTCATGGTTAGATGAATGCTGCCTCCGTCAGGCGAATATTTCACGGCATTGCCAATCAGATTTTCCAGGATGAGCGAAGCATAATATTGCGGCACAGCCACGGGTTGCTTGATCTCCTGTTTCACCATCATCTCGATGTGCCTTTGCTCGATTGTGCGCTGATGGTGCGAAATGATGCTGTCGCACAGGAGGTCGAGGGGGAGGTATTGATCCTTTTGGGCATGGTTATCCGAATCGAGGCGAGCGAGGAGCAGAAGCTGCTCAATGGTGCCGGTCATCCGGTCGATTTCGGCGAGGCCATATCGGATTTTTTCCTCATACTCTTCCTGCTGCCGTGGCTTTCTGATGAGGACTTCGAGCGTGCCTCGGAGGGAGGAAAGGGGCGTGCGCAGCTCATGCGAAGCGTCGGAGGTGAACTGCCGCTCCCGATCTATTGCCTGCTCAATGCGTTGAAGCAACTCATTGATCGAGGTGGAGAGATCGTAGAGCTCGTCTTTGTTGGCAGGAAGCTGCACCCGTTTGTGAAACTGATTTTTGGTGATTTTCTGCGTGGTTTCGGTGATGTGCTTCACGGGTGAAATGCTCTGCCCAGCCATGTAGCGCGACACAAAAAACAGCGCCAACAAGGAGATGGGGTAGGAAATGAGCAGCACATTTCGCAGGTTTTGGATCACCATGAGGGAGGCTTCGAGCGACATGGCCGCCACGATGTAGCCCTTCAGTTCTCCCCCTTTTTCTATCGGAATCTGCACTTGACGGATGGCTCGCTCTTTCAGGAAGGCATTGAAATGCGTGCCGTATTCTTCAATTTCCTTGAATGGGATCAAGTCGCCCTTGAGGTTGGGCGATTTATCCATGAGCCGGCCATCGGCATTCATGATTTGGATAAAGACAGGGTTTACCTGCACTTCGCGGTGCTCATGCTCTTCGAGTTCGGCCTTGTTGGTGAAGTAAATGCTATCGCCAATGACCGAGATTTCGGCGGCGTGTTTTCTGGCCTCAAAGGCCAGATCTTTGTCGATGTTCTGATACACCGTTCCGCGCACGCTCACATACACGATGCCAAAGACCACCGTCATCACGAAGGCCGTGGCGATGAGGTAGAAAAGGGCGATTCGGTTTCTGAAGCTCAGGTTCATAACTCTTTGGCGATGTATCCGACTCCTCTCACGGTTTGGATGTAGGGCTCAGCGTCGCTGAGATCGAGTTTTTTGCGCAGGGCATTGATATAGACATCAATGATGCTGGTATTGTAGTCGAAGTGAATGTCCCACACGCTTTCGATGATGCGGGTGCGGCGGCACACACTGCCCTTGTTTCGCAGGAGGAATTCGAGCAGGGCAAACTCCTTTTGCGTGAGGTGAATTTCTTCGTCGTGCTTGAAAACCTGATGGGTATTGAGATCGAGGCTGATGGGCCCGAGGGTGAGGGGACCAAGGTCGCCCGCCTTGCTGCGCAGTTGCACGCGGATGCGCTCGAGGAGCTCGTCGAAGTGAAAGGGCTTCTTGATGTAGTCGTTGGCGCCGCTTTGGAGCCCGAAGATGGTCTCCTGCACGGTGTCTTTGGCGGTGAGAAAGATCACGGGCGTATCTGCAAAGGTTTTGCGAAACTGTCGGCAAATCTCAATGCCGCTCATGCCGGGCAGCATCCAATCGAGGAGCAGGATGTCGTATTCGCCAGAAAGCGCCATTTCCAACCCGATAGGTCCTTCATCCGCGGTGTCCACGGAGAAGGCTTCTTCCTCCAGGCCCTGCCGGAGAAAGTTGGCAATGCCCGGCTCATCTTCCACCACAAGAATTCTCATGCTACAAAAATGGGACTTTCTTCTTAATGAATGCTCAGGAGAGTCTTAAGATTTGGTTAAGAGCAACAAGTGATTCTCTGATTTCTCACAAAGATCAGGAAGGATTGCACCACGGTCACAAAAGGAACGCCCTCCAGAATGACAACAGGCTTTTTGTCTGGATCCGTCCGATTAGAAAGGTGGCGGTCGCTACGCGCCTTCGGGAGAGCGCTTAGTCCTGTTTTTTTTCTGCCGAGGCGCCTGGGGAGGGGGTTTGCGCCTTGCTGTTTCTACCGAGGTGCCAGTCGCTACGCGCCCGGGGAGAGAGCTTGGCCCTGTTTTTTTTCTACCGAGGTGTCAGTCGCTACGCGCCTGGGGAGGAGATCTTGAATTTGCTGTTTTTTTTCTACCGAGGTGTCAGTCGCTGCGCGCCTTCGGGAGAGCGCTTGAATTTGCTATTTTCAGCCAAAAGTCGAAGCGCGTAGCGATTCGAACCTCGGTAGAACCAAGTGTACCCATGCGTGTTGCAGGCGCATAGCGACTGCCACCTTTTCCAGCCCCTGCTCCTTCTCATAACAACTGCCTCTTTGGCATTAACCGAACGGCTACGAGGGGCGAGATGGCAATTGGAAATTTGGAAAGACAGGCCTGGCATTCATAAATTCTTCCTACCTTACCTAGCAGGCTTTACCCTGCGATCCATTCCCTCCCATTTTTCCTCACAAGATCATCCCTTGGCCATGAAACGACTCTTCATTTTGTCTTTGTCCCTATGTTTGTTGGGGGGCTTGGCGGCCCAGCCCTGGGCACCTTTTCAGGTGGGCGATACCTGCCTCCTCGACCGGGCCTCTACAGGAGAATATGACCACACGGTGTGGATCAGTGATGTGGAGGTGGTGGTAGATGCGGAGATTCGGTCCTTCAATCCCTCTCATCATCCCTGTGATACCTGTGCATTTTGGAGTCAGGTTGTTTTGTGGGAAGAGTTGGAGTTTTTAGAAATCAATACGCCCTACTCGTTTGGGTCGAGCATGAGGGTCGAAAAAGGAGGCCGATACCTCTTTGGCTGGAAGGGGATGACGAGGCAAGTATTGCTGATGCCCGAGGAGCCTCTCGGGAGCACGTGGCTCATGGATACCGCCGCCATGGTGTTTGCAACTGTCACAGCCGAGTTTGGAGAGGAAGTATTTGGCGAAAAAGATCTTTTCAAAATCATCACCCTTTCCACTGGGGATTCTATTCTGCTCTCAAGAGACCACGGCTTGATCTCTTTTCCCGACTCCCTCACACACGGCGAAACGATGAGCCTCATCGGGATAGAAAACCGAGGATTGGGAAAGCATGTCCTCGATTTTTGGGAGATCTATGATTTCCAGGTCGGGGATGTGTTGTTCTACGACTATGGGCATGGTAGTGAGATAGGGTTTTTCTCGAATCTGGCAAAGGTAACTGTACTAGGCAGGCAGCGGGTGAAGGACACTATCAGGTTTGAAGTTGATATGGAAGGGATCGCCGGATACTCTAATTCCTGGTATAATGTTCCCTATCGGGAGTCAGGGTTCAGTCTGTTGGATACCTGGACCTTCGTAAGGCCTGACAATGACCCCGCTGATGGCATCCCGGGACAGTTGGGAGAGCTATTGGTGAAGGTGAGCTGTTTTTATGGGGCCTTGACGCCTTGGCTGGCTAACCCCAGAGCGTTTCATCATGACTCATGTATGGTGGCGCCTATCCTGGTAACTGATTCCACCAAAGAAGTGAAGGATTTTTATATGAGGTGTAACGTCAACCAATACGGATTGAATATCCCGGACAGTCTCACCCTCCCCGCACATCTGATCCCCAGAACATCCACTTATTACGATATCGCCATGAAGTTTGAGCGGGGATTGGGCCAAACTTACTATCAGTGGAGTGGGTTTGAAGGCGGGGAGGGAGTTGAATTGATTGGATATATCCGGGACGGAGATACAGTGGGCTCAATTTTGACAGAAGAAGACCTGCACGTGAGCGTGGATCAAGAAAGCCTTGCGGGGAGCGTCTTGATGTATCCCAATCCGGCTTCCAGCCAATTTTCGCTCCAGGTCTCGCAGCCACAACTCCTGCCTGCTTCCTTGACCGTTTTTGATATGCGGGGCAAAGCCATCCTGGTTAGGGAGCTTACGAGCAGCGAGAGCGTCATCTCTATTGGCGATCTCCCGCCGGGCATCTATATCGTTCAGGTGAGTGCTCCGGGCAGGGCTGCCTTTAGAGAAAAATTGTTGATATCTGAAAAGGGCTGACAGTGGTTTGGACCCCTGTTAGCCTTTTCTACGCTTCTCGTCTGACTTTAGCCATCTCGAATGCCATCATCCCAGCCTTCTCCCAGAGGGAGGAGCAAGAACACTTATACCCCGCCGGCAGGGTGGCCCCGGCGCTTTGGCCGGGACCGGGGTGGACCCACACGAATGTACCCAACCAACCGTTGTGCGACCTCGCTGAGGTCGGGGGAGCGGGTGGTGTTGGCTTCGCTGTGCTACA
>JANQTF010000333.1:14228-34105 GCA_030731845.1 Bacteroidia bacterium
ACCTCGCTGAGGTCGGGGGAGCGGGTGGTGTTGGCTTCGCTGTGCTACAAATGTGCGACCTCGCTGAGGTCGGGGGAGCGGGTGGTGTTGGCTTCGCTGTGCTACAAATGTGTGACCTCGCTGAGGTCGGGGAACAAGGGCAGCTTCTCAGCATCTCGCCTCTCATTCTCCCAGTTCCACATTCTCGTCGCCGGGCTGATAGGGCACGAAAGTGAGGATGCACTGAAGCATCTCGTCGGTGGTGCGCATGGAGCCGTCTCGCTCTGAGACAGTCTGAGGTGGATCGAAGGGGTTGTTGGGATTGTCGCGGGTGTTGTCATAGACCGCTTCTACCTGCACCACCGAGCCGGCTGGCAAGTGTAGCAGGTGATCGAAGGTGTAGAAATATTGCCAGCGAAAATCCCACTCCGGGATGCGAATGAGCGGAATCGTATCACTTGCGGGCGTAATCGCGTAGGCGAGAAAGGATTTGCCGAGCAGGTGCATGTGCGGATTGATGGTGAGCAGTGACACATCTTGCCGGATCACGGCCCTTGTGCGAAAGGTCATTACCGTATCGGGTGGAATGATGAGCGGCGGCACGATGTCGGAGATGCCGAGGGTGCCCATTTGAAGCTCCATGGTGGGGCGCTTGGGAGCCTTCGGGGCAAAAAACACATTAAAGGTAGATTGATCAAAGGTATCGACGCCTTGCGGGCCGTAGTGAAGGTCGTTGAGGAGAAAAGCGCCTTTTTGGGGCATGAAGTATCCGCCGATGCCCTCTGGGTAGGTGCCGGGCGTGACGCCGGGCAGGTAGTTGGACACGAGCGGGGTGAGGCTTGGGTAGCTGCCGTCGTCTTGCAGCAGGCCCATGCGCGGATATGCCTCGTTCACGGGCACCACTTCGCGGTCCACAACCCATTCTCCTGCAAACACATCTTTCTTCTTGGCTGGATCAAAGCTGATCAGGTGCCCGTTCATGTGGTGAACGGCTTTGCGATTGCCAGGCACAAACTCAATGGCGCGGATGAAGGTGTCCTGTGGAATCTCGAAGGGCAACTTCATGAAGAGGAAGCGGTCAGTATTGTTGCCACGAATGGGATAGGCCTCCTTCATGGTAACGACAAGATCGGGCTTGCCGAGCATGGAGCCATCAGGATAGTGAGGTGGCTCGGGCATGGCGGCGAGATCGCCGGCGGGCGCGCGCTGTGCGGCCCACTTGCCCAGGAGATCGATGTCACGCTGGCTGAGCACGCGCTCCCCCAGGAAATGGCGATACGCCGGGTCGGCAGGCCAGGGAGGCATGTAGCGGTCCGCCGTGACCTGGGCCACCATTTTGGCGCGCTTGGCCACGTCGCGGTAGCTGATCAGAGAAAATGGCCCAGCGCTGCCGGGGCGGTGACAGGGCATACAATTTGCCCAGACGATGGGGCCGATGTGCTCCGCAAAGGTGACACTGTCGGGCAGTGGCTCGCTGCGAGCAGGCTGCGTTTGCGGCTCCTCTGTGCAGCTGCCGAGGATCGCGACGAGGAGAAGTGCGACGAAAGTTATTCGATAAAACATCCTACAGCTTCTGTTTGGCGAATGGCGGGTTCCTCCCCTTTGAGTAATGCGGCAAGGGCATCCTGAAGATAAAGCTGATTCACGACTGTCCGTTTTTTTCCGAGAGAAACGATCCAATTGTCAATTTTGCCCTGATATTCCACTTTTCCCGATCGATTCACTACCACGGCTTCGGGAGTGACAGTGGCCTGAAAAAGCGCCTGAAGCTGATAGCGAGGATCAAGGACCACCTTCACCGGCGGCTGATATCGGGCCAGGAAGTGCTGAATCTCGTCGCGGGAGTACCATTGTCCGCTAAAAATGCCCACGAAGGAAACTTCCTCCTCTGGAAACTGCGCCCGCAAGGTCTTGAGGGTGGCACTATAATTTTCGCAGAGCGGACACTCAGGCGAGAGGAAAATAAATACGGTATAAGCACTGCTGTGCAGGGCCTGGTAGCTCACGTGGGTCTGGTTCCAGGCCTCTAGGGTGATAGCAGTCTGGGACATGGCTGGTAAAGTGCCGAAAGCGAGGAAAAAAGCAAGGCATCTCATCATCTGTTAAAAGTAACAAGATTTCACAGGCCGCTCAACCCTGTGGGTAATTTCTCAGATCTCTTGATCGGTTTTGGATTGAAGAAGGAATATATATGAATGGAATAATATCAAATTTTTCTGAAAGGAAAATGATCGATTTTGGTTTGATTACGTAGTAAATGATGGTATTATTCGGAATTAATCAAACCAGACTATGCACAAAAATCTTCGCCCCTCCTTCGTGCTGCTGGCCCTGATCATGTCTTGTATAGCGATGCAAGGCTTGGAACCTACAGCAGTCAATCGCCCTCATCTTCACAACACCAAGCGTCAGGCGCATCAGCGTAGGGTCCAAGCGGGTAACTCCTTTGAAACTGCGATTCTCAAGCCATACCAAGCCCAATCAGCGCTGATCAAGCGAGGCAGAAAGGGAAGCAGGCCTGTGAAAGTAGCGGGGAGTAAGAGTAAGGATTCGCATAATCTTTATCTCGATTTTCGGGTGTCGAAGCGATCTACACGCGAAGTGAACCATCGCTGATGGGTCTGAATCTGAGCGTCTTTATTCATCGAGCATCACTTGCAGCACTTTTGCAGCCTGCTCTATTCGTGAAAAGTCGTTGGAGAAAGATTTTTGTATGGGAATCCAATCGCCTTTTGCTTTGATAGAAAGCCGAAACTGTTCTCGTGAGCCGGTCACTTTTCGCTCAATTTTGAGCTCGGTGACATCTTTGATATCGAAGAGATAAAGCTCCGTCCAGCGATATCCGCGGAGCTGGGAGATTCTCACAGTACCATATATTCTGGATAGCTCGAGTCGAATGGTGAAGATTCGTTTGAGAAAAACGAGCAACCCAGAAATGGCCATGAGAGTGCCAAACCAATGTGTAAGACGATACCAGGCCTGGAACCCATATTCCTTGATGCTTGTGAGGGTAAGCAAGATTCCAGCTCCGGCAAATGCCAGTAAAAAGACCTTAGCAAGCCAGCTGCTGTCTTCCAGCACGAGGGTATCTTTTGTGTGTAGGGTGATCTCCATCCACACAAAGATCGGCACATTTTCTTATTTTCCCGATTCATACTCCATTACTTATGTACAATACCCTTCTTTTTGACCAGGATGTGCAGATTGCGCGCATCACGCTGAATCGTCCGGATCGTTACAATGCCTTTAATGAAGAAATGAGCCGCGAGCTGATGGCAGTGCTCAAGATATGCAGGCAGGAGCCGGGCATTCGTGTGATCGTGATCACGGGTGCTGGCAAGGCCTTTTGTTCAGGCCAGGATCTGAAAGACGTAGAAGGGAAAAAACGCTCTTTGGGCGAGTCAGTGGAGCGTCGCTACAACCCAATGATTCGCATGATCCGCGAGACCGAAAAGCCTTTCATCTGCCGGCTCAACGGGGTGGGTGCAGGAGCAGGCGCAAGCCTGGCACTGGCCTGCGATCATGTGATCGCGAGCGACAACGCAAAGCTGCTCTGGGCATTTGTCAACATCGGGCTGGTACTCGACAGCGGGTCGTCCTGGTTTTTGCCGCGCTTGGCTGGCCATAGAAAAGCATTTGAGCTTGCAGCACTCGGAGAGCCCATATCGGCCTTGCAAGCACTGGAATTTGGCTTGATCAATGAGGTGGTACCAGCCTCAGAATTGGATGATCGTGTGGCTGCTATCGCAGCTACCTATGCCGCCAAAGCTCCCAAGGCCTTGGGACTGATCAAGCGCATGCTCAATAAGTCGTTTGAGTCGGGGCTGGAAGAAATGCTCCTGATGGAAAAATATTGCCAGGAAATCGCAGGAAGCACCCAAGATTATCAGGAAGGTGTACAGGCTTTTACAGAAAAAAGGACAGCCATTTTTAGCGGAAAATAGTTGAGGGATGTATATATTTTACCATTCCCGAAAAGGTATGTGACCAAAAAATAACCGATTCTCCATTCTATCTGCATAAATGACAAATTAGACGGGAAATGCTACCAATCACCCCATGTTGTAAGTGGATCGATATTTGATTATTAGCTTTAGTATGAAGATCGAATAATCCGGATAGTCTTATTTATTGAGCAGTTATTCAATTTTTATTCGAGTCTAATTCCTTTTTGGAGGAATGCGATGTTCATACAGGGGTATGTGCCAACATCTATTTTGTGTCTTACTGTTTTTGTTCACCCATTTCTAAGATTACCTATTAAGCTACTATAACATTCCCTATGGCAACAATGGATAACTCCACCAACCGTTTTGATCAGTACCTTGCCCAAATCGAGTCCAGAGAAAGAACCAAACGCCGACGCTATCAGGTGGCAGCTGCAATAGCATTTTTTGCTGTAAGCGGTGGCATCGGGTGGTGGATTTACCAACCTTCTGCACCGAGTGCTCTTCGCCAATACAATGCCGACAACCTGAATTACACCATGGTGAAGGACTTGTTTGAAAAAGAGGAAGCCCAGATTGTAGTAGCGCACCCATCTATCGGGTATGATACCATTTACTCACCAGAAGACTACCTAAGCCTTAGGGGGCTTCTCGACCAAATGGAGGCCAAGCCATATCAGGAGGCTGAGTCGGCAGGGCTGGAGGTGCCGCCCACCTTTGCCGTGGACATTGCCGGATCCCGAGTCGCAGGAAACCAACTCACCTTCACCATCGAAGGCTATGACGAGTCTCTCACGTATTTGATGGATTTCGGTAATGGCTTTCGTAGAGAAATCGGCAAAACGGCCTCCTATAGCTATGGCTATTCTGGCAACTACCGCCTCCGGTTGATTGCAACCAATGAGCAGGGGTCCAGTAGCATCTACAACAAGTCATTGACCATTGACCGCTCACCCGGAGACATTGCACAGCAGGAGACTCCCCAACCCCGTGTGGAAAATGTGCCAGTAGAAACCCAGGCACCTGTTGCAGGGGCTTCCACCGAACCAAGCAATAACCTGACTGCAATGCGTGGCACTTCTCCTCTCAGCACTCCTATCAGAACCACCACCCCAGACATGAGAGAAAATATTCCTTCTGTGCAGGAAGGGAATTCAGAATCAGCCCCCATAAATAACTCAAATGAACCACTTGTGGTTTCTGAGGTCGAGCCAGCTTATCCGGGTGGTAGCAGTGCGTTGGGAAATTTTGTGAGAAGCAACTATCGCTATCCAAGGTCAGCACAAGATGCCAACATCGAGGGTAGCGTCTATGTGCAGTTTGTGGTGAATGTGGATGGCACCATTTCCAATGCACGGATCATCAAGGGAATCGGTGGAGGATGTGACGAAGAAGCCCTGCGTCTCGTAAACATGATGCCAAAATGGATCCCTGGAAAGCAAAATGGATATCCTGTATCGGTTTATCACACAGTTCCCATTACCTTTAAGCTGATACGGTAATCAGGAAAGCCAGGAAAACATCTGATAAAAAGAAGACGCTCACAGAAGAAATTGCTTCTGCGAGCGTTTTGTTTTTGCGGCTCCTGCCAATGGTCTTTCTGGCTTAATCTATTCGGATTGGGATAGTACAGGGAAATTTGGTTTTTTCGTGCCGCAGTTATCATTAATATTGCGAATACAAATCTGATACAATGAAAAGAATGTTGAGTATTGGCCTCATGCTATTGGTTGCTACCATGGCTGTGCAGGCTCAGTCCCTAAAAACCAAGCAGGATAGTATTTCCTATATGCTTGGTGCCGATCTGGCCAAAAACCTCTCTTCGCAAGGGATGGTCTTGAGCGCTGACTTTGTGTCACAAGGCATGGCAGATATCTTTGAAGGCAAAGAGTCTCTCTTTAATGAAGCTACCTCTCAGGAGCTGATGACCGCCTTTCAAAATGAAATGCGTGGTGCCCAGATGAAAAAAGCACAGGAAGCTGCTGCTGAAAACGTAGCCGCAGGAGAAGCTTTTCTTGCTGAAAATGCACAGAAAGAAGGCGTGAAGACCACCGAAAGTGGCCTCCAGTATGAGGTGATCACCGAAGGCACTGGCGCCAAGCCTCTCGCTACCAATGTGGTAGAGGTGCACTACGAAGGTCGCCTCCTCGATGGCACCATCTTCGATAGTTCCTATCAGCGTGGGCAGCCTGCTACTTTCCCCCTCAACCGGGTCATCGCAGGGTGGACCGAAGGCCTGCAGTTGATGCCCGTAGGCTCCAAGTACCGACTCTATATCCCTTCCAGCCTTGGCTACGGACCACAGGGGTCGCCTCCAACCATCGGACCCGGCGCTACCCTCGTGTTTGATGTAGAGCTGATCTCCATCCAACAGTAATGACATTCCAATTGACCATAACGGCGAGACATTTTCCTGTGTCTCGCCGTTTCTGTTTTGTAACATTTCTTCCGCTTCAGGTGTCAGTCTTTTTTCAATAAGAAATATGGCAAAATCCAGGTGGCTGGGCGCATCAGCCAAAGAAGATCGATATGGTGGCGAGCTCAGTTTTCGCGACAGCCTCAAGGCGCTGCGCCACCTGCCGCCTTTCCTCAAGTTGATCTGGGCCACAAGCCCAGGCATGACATTCGCCAACATTTTGTTGCGTTTGCTTCAAGCTGGGATTCCAGTTTCTACGCTTTATCTGGGAAAACTCATCGTGGATGAGGTGGTCGCACTCATGCAAAGCCACGGCGATCAGGCTGCCTTGTGGTGGTATGTGGGTATAGAATTGGCCTTGGGCCTGTTTTCTGCGGGGCTGGGCAGAACCATCTCCCTCGTAGATGCCCTGCTGGGCGATTTGTTGTCCAACAAAACATCCGAACAGCTGATCGAGCATGCCGCAAAGCTGGATCTGGAGCAATTTGAAGATGCCAAATTTTATGACAAGCTAGAGCGCGCCCGACAGCAGACCACTGCCCGCACCTTCCTCATGTCGCAGATTCTGGGAGAAGTGCAAGATGCCATCACGGTCATTTTTCTGGGCGTAGGCCTGGTCGCATTTAATCCCTGGCTCATTCTCATCCTCTTTTTAGCGGTGATTCCTGCCTTTCTCAGTGAGCTCCACTTCAACCAGCGAAGCTACTCCATGACCCGCAACTGGACCCCCGAGCGCCGCGAGCTCGACTATATCCGATTTGTGGGTGCAAGCGATCAAATGGCCAAGGAGGTGAAGATTTTTGGCCTCGCCCAATACCTCAAAGAGCGCTTTGCCAAGCTGGCCCATACCTACTACGAAGCCAACAAAGGCCTTGCCATTCGCAGAGCCGGATGGGGCTTTCTCTTCACCGGACTGGGAACCCTCGGCTACTACGCCGCCTATGTCGTGATCATCCTTCAGGCCATTTCGGGAAGCATCACTTTGGGTGATCTCACCTTTTTGTCGGGCTCTTTTGCCCGCATGAGAGGGCTGCTTCAGTCCATGCTCACGCAGCTCAGCTCCATTGCCCAAAGTGCCCTCTATCTGCAGGATCTCTTTGAGTTTCTCAACCTCAAGCCCACGATTGCCTCGCCTGCCCAGGCACGGCCTTTTCCCGTCCCGGTGAAAGAAGGGTTTTCTTTTGAGCAGGTGAGCTACAAATACCTGGGTTCGGAAAAATATGCCATCAAAGACCTCAGTTTTCGACTACATCCGGGTGAAAAACTTGCCCTGGTCGGAGAAAACGGCGCAGGAAAAACCACCCTTGTGAAGCTCATCTCCCGGCTATATGACCCAACCGAGGGGCGCATTTTGCTCGATGGGCATGATCTGAAAGAGTATGATCTTGCTAGCTTGAGAGAAAACATTGGCGTTATTTTTCAGGATTTTATCCGGTTTAATCTCAAGGCAGGAGAAAATATCGCCGTAGGAAGAATCGATGCCCGAGAGGAGAGTCAGCGCATAGAAGATGCCGCACAGCGCAGCCTGGCTGATACGGTAGTGGAATCACTTCCAGAAGGCTACAATCAGATGCTTGGCAAGCGATTTGACGGAGGCGTAGATTTGTCAGGGGGGCAGTGGCAAAAGATCGCCCTGGCCCGCGCATACATGCGCGACGCACAACTACTGATCCTCGATGAGCCCACCTCGGCACTCGATGCCAGGGCTGAGTTTGAGGTATTTGAGCGATTTGCCGACCTCACCAAAGGTAAAATGGCGGTCCTCATTTCTCACAGATTCTCTACCGTGAGAATGGCCGATCGAATTCTGGTTATTGAGCAGGGAAAATTACAGGAAAATGGCTCTCATGCAGAACTGCTGGCCTTGAATGGCACCTATGCGGAGCTATTCAACCTTCAGGCCCAAGGCTACTTATAGGGAATTATGGCAGGAATATGACGAAAAGCGAATCTATGGGGCGAGGATTGTCGTAATGGGAGAGGGATCCGTTTCCCCTTAACCCTCAACCCATGGGAACTATCGTTGCTCTGTTCATGTTGTATATCTTCATCCGAGGACTCGTCTCCCTCGCTCCTGCACCTGCCAAAAAGCCAGACAAAGGAAAATGCAAAGTTTGTGGCGTAACCATTGAGGCCGACGAAGATACTTGCTGGCATTGTGAGATCGTAGAATATCGCCTCTGGAAAAAGAAAGGGAAAAAGTAGTCCTATACCTGGAACTTCAGGTGAAAAAACAACCCCGATTCTACCCTCAACTGTAGGAATACGGGCTTTTTTTGATGGATTTCGGATGGATTGGTAGTAACTTCATTCTTTGGCCAACTTATCGTTGGCTACAGGTGTTAAGGGACTACTAACTTATCTGATAAAAGGACTATGCCTCGTTCAATCATCGCTGGAATCGGCTATTACGTTCCAGAAAATGTCGTAACCAACGACGACCTCGCTCTTCAAATGGACACCTCGGATCAGTGGATCCGGGAGCGCTCTGGCATTCAGCAGCGCCGATACTTCACTCCCGGCAAAGACACCGTCGCCAACATGGGCGCCCGCGCAGCTGAAATGGCCCTCGAAAGAGCCGGCCTCTCCGCTGATGATGTTGATTTTATCATTTTCGCCACTCTCAACCCCGACTACATGTTTCCCGGCTCTGGTGTGCTCTTGCAGCGGGAAATGGGAATGAGCAGCCGGGGGGTTCCTGCCCTCGATATTCGGGCACAATGCTCAGGATTTATCTACAGCCTTTCCGTAGCCGATCAGTTTATCAAAACCGGCATGTACAAAACCGTGCTCGTGGTTGGTTCTGAAATTCACTCCTCAGGTCTTGATTTCTCAGACCGTGGTCGCGATGTGACCGTGCTCTTTGGCGATGGTGCCGGGGCAGTGGTGCTGCAATCCTATGAGGGCACCGATCGCGGCATTCTCACGACCAAAATTCACGCCGACGGAGAGCAGGCAGAAAAGCTTGCTGTTCTCACGCCATCCGGTTCTGCGCCCCGTCACATTACTCATGAGATGATCGACGAAGGGCAGGTGTTTCCGGTAATGAATGGGCGCTATGTTTTCAAATTTGCGATTGAGAAATTCCCGGAAGTAATCATGGAGGCGCTCAATGATCAGGGCCTCAGCGCTTCCGATATTGATCTGTTTGTGCCCCACCAAGCCAATTTGCGGATCGCAGAGGCGGTGCGACAGGTGCTGCAATTGCCCGAAGAAAAAGTGCACAATAACATCATGAAATATGGCAATACCACCGCTGCCTCTATCCCCATTGCGCTCAATGAGGCTTGGGAGCTAGGCAAAGTGAAGCCCGGTGATCTGGTATGCCTCGCTGCCTTTGGTAGTGGGTTTACCTGGGGTTCTGCCCTCATTCGCTGGTAGGATGGTCGGGCTCGTGACCCGTTTTTTTTATTTGACCACATGGTGGAAACATGAGTCATCCCGAACATTCGGCGTGGCTCATGTTTTGTGTTGTCTCCCCGGGAGGCTTTCTCTTGCGTTGAGCTGAGAAAGTTGTACTTTGTGGCCCCATCCATTGATCTTTTTATTGATCCACTTACCCCGTGCCTCCTTGTCAGGCACTACAAATCTATAGCCATAACGAAATGAAAAGATTCCGCAATTTGCTAATCGTTTGTCTCCCTTTCTTGCTGTTGGCTTCTGCTGCCGATGCACAGCCCTATCATCTGGGTGGGGGCTTGCGATTGGGAGAATGGTATGGGCTACAAGGGAAAATATTTGTGTCAGACTCAAAAGCATTTGAGCTGATTGTGAGCCCTGTGACAAGAGGGATGCACCTGTCTTTGCTCGCCGAAACCCACACCTCGGCGTTTGGGCAGAAGGGATTGTTGGCATTTATTGGCCTGGGGCCACACATCGCGCTTTGGAGTGATGGCCGCTACAACGCATGGTGGAACGACGACTGGAAAGGCGGGAATCCCCGGAATTACTATAATAGATCTGGCGACCCGGCTCTAGGCCGCATTGCCCTTGGGGTCGATATGATTATGGGGCTAGAATACACCATCCCTTCTTTGCCACTGAGTATTGCGCTGGATTGGAAACCGGGCGTAATGCTATTGGGAAATCCTGGATTAATTTTGAATGATGTGGCGCTTTCGCTTCGTTTTATTCAATAACCTGAGCACTCCCAAAGGCAAAACTGTCTCTGCTAAAAAAGCGGATGATGCTTCTTAATTCGATGTTTAATTGATCAAGGCTCATGGGTTTTTCCCAAAAAGTGTTGGCGTCTGCTTCATAGGCTTCTGCCCAGCTTTGCTCATCATTGTGCCCGCTCATGCACACCACGGGGAGCACGCCAATAGGGTATCGCTTCCTGAGTTCGTTAAGGATGACCGTGCCATCAAAAGGCATTAAATGAAGATCCAGAAATACAATAACCTGACAATCAGGATTTTGATTGAAAAAAAAATCAATTTCCTCGATCACATCTGGCGTTTGGGCAAGTGAGATGCCTCCAATTTCAGGAATCGGATCGAGTGCATAATGCATAAGATCCCGATCGGCTTTATTGTCGTCTATTATGAAAATGTTCAAGAGCGGAGGTGGCATTGTGATCACTTTTTTCATATCGTGAATAGAGACGAAGGCAAAGCATTAAAGTCACGAAACTTGAATTATTCCTACTGGAATCGTCCCTTTTTCAAAAAATTTATCCAAAGACACAGTTGTTTAGGATTGAATCTTTTGTTGATTGAATAAATATACAATTAATGTAGTTCTTGCTGGGTTATTTTTTGCGTGAATGGAGAGCCTATGAGGATGGTTGGACAGAAGTGGCAAACTACCGGACGTTTCTAATCAAACAGAATTAGGAGGGATTGTTTCGTCCCTGTTCCTCAAAGATTTTGCTGGAATTAGGAGGGGCGTTTGGCCGAATTAGATATGTTCTTTCTGTCTAATGATTGCTTTTGGCAACCCCAAGGAATATTTTTTAACTGAGCAGACGCCCCTGTTTGAATCAAATCGACTCCTAGCTGTTCAAACATGGTCTAATTCAACTATTTTCTCCCAATCTGATTGAGTTTCGTCTTTTGTCATTAGCTAGGCTCTTTGACCATGCTGGCAGCATCTTACTACAAACCATCTAGCATATAATCCTTATACATCAACGCTATTGCTTTCAAACACCGATTCCCTAAAATCAATACAACCGCTAGGCAGGCACAGGCAGCTGCTCCAACAATCAATCTCCAAAAACCCCACTGCCAACCAAGCTTTTGGGGGGCTTTTTGGGAGAGAGAGAAAAGGGAAAGCAATTTTTCGTGGCCTGTGCGCCGAATATGCCCTTGCGGTCATGGACACAAACCAACTTCCCCACAGGCCAAAAGAGAATTGGGCGCAATTCACATTCTTTTTCTGATTTCGCAAGACCTGATGTAGCTTTGCCGCAAATCAACCTGTCGCGCCAATCTCAAGATCATGTATCAATCCCTTCTCACCGAAAAACTCAATCAGACCCTTGTCATCACCATCAATCGCCCGCAGGTACTCAATGCGCTCAGGCGCTCCCTGCTCGAAGAGCTCAAAGAGGTGATCGCCGAACTACAACAGGACGAGGAGGTGCTCGGTGCCATCATCACCGGCGCAGGCGATAAGGCATTTGCTGCCGGTGCAGACATCGCTGAACTGAGCGATCTCAGCGCAGAAGAGGCACAGGAGGCCAGCATTTTCGGACAGGGAGTCTTTTTTGATATCGAAAACTCTCGCAAACCCATCATCGCCGCTGTGAACGGATTTGCGCTCGGTGGTGGCTGCGAACTCGCCATGGCATGCCATATTCGTATTGCTTCGGAGAACGCAAAGTTCGGACAGCCCGAGGTCAACCTCGGCCTTCTGCCCGGCTATGGCGGCACACAGCGCCTGCCTAAGCTTGTGGGCAAAGGCCGCGCCACCGAAATGCTCATCACCGGCGATATGATCTCCGCCGACGAAGCCTTCCGCATGGGGCTCGTGAATCGCCTTACCACCCGCGGCGAACTCCTCGAAAACTGCCTCGAAACCCTCCGAAAAGCCTATTCCAAATCTCCTCTCGCCATCGCTCATACCCTCTCGGCCATTCAAGCTGGATATTCTCAAACCATTGGCTATGAGCAGGAAGCTCAGTGCTTCGGCAAAGCCATCGCCTCTGAAGATGGCCGCGAAGGCACCAAGGCCTTCCTCGAAAAAAGAAAAGCCGTGTTCACAGGAAAATGAAGGGGAAATGGTTGAAGGATTGAGTTGGTGAATTGTTGAAGGAAAGAAGGCGGAAATTCGCCCCTATACCTTCTTCAACCTATACCTCTATACCTCCCCCTTCTATACCTTCCTTCTACCTCCCGATCAAATTTCTAAGAAACATCTCGGCTTCTTTGAGGCTGGGGAAGTCTCGGGCGGGCTCAAACCCTACCTTGATCGATACGAGGGCAGGATTGGAAGAAACAGCTCGGGTAGTGAGTTGCTCTCGAAAAATAACCGAGGCGGGCATCCTGCCTACGACTCCGGAATGCCATTGGCGGCCCTCAGTGCCAAAGACGGTCACAATCACCGGACTTTGCTGAAAGTCGGCGGCTAACATGGCCCAGGAGCTGGAAGTCAGGGGGTCGTTCATCACCCTCGGAGACATGGAGGCCAGGATCTTGCGAGCCATATCGCGGTAATCAGATCGATCGATTATCCAGCTTATTTTGAGGATCTGCCGGGCGAGTATCGCTTGCCCCGATGGCAAGACATCGTCGTCGAGGTCATATTGCCTAAACCAATCGCGAATGGCAGGCGGGGTGCTCACAAACCAGCCATCTTCTGGCTGATAGTGATAGGCCAGCAAATAGCGCAGCATGTCGGAGGCGGCGTCTAGCCAGACTTGCTCTAAGGTGAGTTGATACAGTTGAAGAAATGCCTCAATCGTGTAGGCATAATCCATGAGAAAGCCATCTCCTTCTGGAATACCGTCGAGGAAGGCATGGTAAATGCTTCCATCTTTTCGAATCAATGATTCGCGAAGGTGATCGCCAGTTCTCAGGGCCATGTTGAGCCAGGTATCATCGCCAGTGACGTGATAGCATTCGGTAGCTGCCGAGATGAGCAGAGACTGCCATGCAGTGATTTGTAGCATATCCTGGGCGGGGCGCACACGCCGGGCCCGGTAGTCAAACATGGTCTTTTCCCACTGATCAAGTTTGCCCTCCCATTCAGCGAGATTGAGCCCATAGCCAGCGGCAAGTTCACTGTTGGACAAGGTGCGATAGAGCACATTTTGTCCGCGGCCCCAGTTTCCGTTTCGGCGAATGTTGTAGGTATGAATGAATGCATTGGCTTCATTTGCCAGGGCGGCTCTCACTTCGATCTCAGGCCAGAGGTAGTACCTACCCAGCTCACCCTCGCTATCGGGCCGCAGGGCGGAGGCATATTGATAGTCGTCCAGCCGAAGCTCGCGCTCAAGAAAGCTCCGAATCTCATACATCATATCGAGCCAACGGGCAGTAGGCGCCACCTGATACTGAGCCGCAAGCAGCCTCAGCAGCATGGCGTTATCGTACAGGGTTTTCTCAAAGCAGGGGCTTCGCCACTGCAAATCGTCTGCGCAGCGCATAATTCCTCCCCCGAGCTGATCATAAATTGCCCCATCGGCCAGCTGCTGAAGATATTGCTCCACCGTCTGTGGCCACTTGGCGGCAGGAGCCAGATCATTTGCCCTGAGCAGCGCCAGGTAAGGCACCACGAGGGGAAATTTGGGTGTGCCGGCGGTGGCCCCATATTGCCGGTCGAGGTTACGGTAGATTCCTTCTGCCAGCACCTGAAAATCAGGAAGAACAGCGGATGTGTATCGGGGCGGGGTCAATTGATCGCGCATTTGGCGCCAATTGTCTTGGGCCAGGCGCTCAGCCTGAGCAGGAGAGGCCTTCCAAAAAACAGCTTGGCGGTTGAGCTCAGCACTCCACCGCTCCGGAGTGAGATAATTGCCAGCGGCGAGCGGCCTGCCATCGGGTAGGGCAATCACCTGAAGTGGCCATCCGCCTCCGTCGAGGAGAGACAAATAGCGCCGCGCCAGATCTGGCCGCTCAAAACGATCAATTCGGATCGAAATAAACTGCTCATTCATGAGCGCAATCACTCCAGAATCCTGGTACACGACTTTTTCCTGAACCTGACAAGGATAGCAGGCAGTGGTGCCAATGTCGATGGCCAGGAGCTTGCCCGATTCCCTGGCTTCCTGCAGGGCTTCATCCTCCCATGGATACCAATAAACCGGAGCTGCAGCAAAAGCGCGCAAATAGGGATTGGCAACGAAGGCAACCGGGTTGATATAGGAAGGAATCACAGATTCTCTTCCCCCAAATTGTTGGGCAGTACAGCCAGCGAATGTCCATCCGCCAAGCACAATGAGCATGAATAGGCTTGCCTTGGTCATGCCCTCAAATTTGCCTTCTACCCTATTCTTCATTCACTCCGTAAAGTTTGGTAGAAAAATTGCACATTCCATCAAGAGAACCAAGACCATAAGCCCTTATTCACAGGAACTTTTCAACAGTGACTTCAAAAGTATCTTTTTGTCACAACAGTTAATGAATTTGCCCTTTAATTTGGACAAACGCCTATTTCAAATTTTGAACAAACAAACCTAATGAAACGAATTCCCATTTTACTATTTGCTTTTTGGATGTTCAGCTTCACTGGCTGCGAGCAGTTGTTGATGATCCTCGAAGGCGCCTCAGGCACGGTAAATACCACCCCTACCCAGGGAGAAATTATCCAGGGACTCAAGCAGGCTTTGGCCGAAGGAACCACCCGTGCAGCAACTGGGTTGAGCAAAGAAGGTGGTTTTTTCAATGACCCAACCGTTTTTATTCCTTTTCCT
Source organism: Bacteroidia bacterium (assembly GCA_030731845.1). GTDB lineage: Bacteria > Bacteroidota > Bacteroidia > J057 > J057 > JANQTF01. The sequence goes on from JANQTF010000333.1 coordinate 29,428, forward strand.
CCTGAAGCTCAATTCGTAGCAGAAAAGCTACAACAGCTGGGCTTGGGCAATCTTGTTACTGATTTTGTGGCCAAACTCAACGAAGGAGCAGAAAAAGGGGCCAAAGAAGCAGCGCCCATATTTAAACAGGCAATCACCGGCATGAGCATCGCCGATGCCAGCAACATTCTCCTGGGCAAAGACAAGCGCGCCGCTACCACCTACTTTGAAACTAACACCCGTGTAGCTTTGTTCAATGCATTCTCCCCAAAAATCAGAGATGTGCTCGAGCAGGTAAATGCAGCCCAGATCTGGGAGCAACTTACCACCCGCTACAACCAAATTCCTTTTGTGAGCAAAAAGGTGGAAACCGACATCGTGAAGTACGCCACGGATAAAGCCCTCGATGGTCTGTTCTTGAAATTGAGCCTGGAGGAAGAGAAAATTCGCGAAGACCCGCTCGCTCGCACCACCGATATCCTCAAAAAAGTATTTGGCTACGCCGCCGAGCAGGGCTAATCACCCAACTTCCTTGTCACAATTGTTGCGCGAAACGCTCCTGGGAAATCCAGATGCGTTTCGCGCTTTTTTTGTTCCCTCAGAAAATCTTGCGCTGAGCTATGGCAGATCCAAAAAGATCCATATCTTTATTTAGATGTTTATCTAATTACCAAAATACTATGCGCGCACTCAGCACCCTCCTTCTCATGACCATCTCCTTTTTTCAGGCACAAGGGCAGTCAGCTGCCGACCTCGCTGGCACATGGAATGGGAAGCTGAACTTTCCCGGACAATCGCTCAGGCTTGTCATTCATCTGAATGAGCAAGAAGACGGGAGCTGGACCGGAACCCTCGATAGCCCAGATCAGCAGGCCACAGGCATCGTGGCTGATGAAGTGAGAGTGAATGGCGACAGCCTGGCGTTTCGCATTCAGCGACTTCGCGCTTCCTTTCAGGGGCTGTATCAGGATGGCAAGATCGAAGGCACCTTTGAACAAGCGGGAATGAAGCTTCCCCTGAGCCTCGCCCGAGAGGCAATTGAAGGGCCACGCCGGCCACAGACCCCGGCAGCTCCCTTTCCCTATCAAAGCGAAGAAGTGAGGTTCAGGTCCATGGACACACTGGGTCTTGCGGGCACGCTCACCATCCCAGCAGGAGAAGGTCCCTTCCCTGCCGTGATTCTGATCACGGGTTCGGGGCCGCAAGACCGCGACGAAACCATCGCGGGGCACAAGCCATTTTGGGTAATCGCTGACTACCTGACCCGGCAGGGGATCGCGGTGCTCCGCTACGACGAGCGCGGCGTAGGCAAGTCTGATGGAGACTTTAGCAGCGCCACTTCTTATGATTTTTCGGTAGATGCAGAAGCTGCGATGGACTTTCTGCTGGCACGCCCGGACATTGACAAAGCCAAAATCGGCTATCTCGGGCATTCAGAAGGCGGCATGGTGGCGCCAATGATTGCTGCCCGCAGGCCAGAAGTAGGATTTCTCGTTCTCATGGCCGGGCCAGGCGTGCCGGGCAAAGAAGTCCTGACCTCACAAGAGGCAGAGGTGTTAAGACAGATGGGTATGCCCGCTAGCACCCTCGATCATTGGAGAGAAGCCAGAGAATCGGTTTATACCATCTTGGCGGAAACCACCACCGAATCAGAGTTTATCCAAAAGCTCACAAGCGAGGCTTCCGACATTCTCCGCCCCCTCTCTACGAGTGACAAAATGGCCCTGGGCGTGAATGAGAAAAATCTGGCAGAAAAATTTGCGCCTTTGGCGAGCCCATGGTTCCGGTACTTCACCCTGTATGATCCCGCGCCTACCTTGCAAGAGGTGAGGTGCCCCGTACTTGCCATCAACGGAGGCAAAGATGTGCAAGTGCTCCCAGAGTTGAATCTCTCGGCCATTTCATCGGCCCTTGAGGAGGGAGGTAACGAGCAAGTGCAGGTGGTGCTGCTCCCGGGGCTCAATCATCTCTTCCAACCTGCCGAAACCGGAATGCCGCAGGAGTATGGACTAATCGAGACGACCCTGGACCCAGCATTTCTTCAGGCAATTGGTGAATGGTTATCCGGGATTTGACGAAATACGACGACAAAAAACAGAAATACCTTTCGTACTCAAAATAGTGAATCTGTTCGCTCACCAATATCAGCGATTGGGAAACTGATGCCTTACAATTGATGCAGAGATTCCCACTGAAACGTCCCTTCGATGCGTTTAGTCACCTTTGCTTTTATTTTGAATTTCGTAACTATGTGAAAGAAATTATTGGGTCACACCCTGGTTTTTCAGCAATCATAATCAGCGTTCTGTCTCATTTTACTCATTTCCCAACTACTTCGATGAAGACTTATCTGTGGGTTTTATTTTTAATAGCCCCATTTCTAGCCCAGGCACAATCATGGGTAGGGCAAAGTGCCGCTTACAGTACTGCCTTCGGCAGTGGAAATTATAAACGACACGAATGCGGGGCAGGTTATTGCAGATTTGACAATCAGGACCTGTGTGTCATGTTGGGGGGAAGGGGCAGCGGAGATAAATTACGCACTGTTCTCTACGACCGTAAACTCAACCAACTCTCTTTTGGCGCCAAATCTCCCATGGAGCTGCATCATTTCCAAGCTGTGGTATGGAGAGACTCCATCATCGTGGTGGGCATGGCCCTCACAGGTGTGTATCCTGATGAAACACCCGTTCCCAATCTCTACCTCTATCATGTAAAAACTGATACCTGGGAGTTGAAAAGCTCCATTCCATCCGGACGGAGAAGAGGATCGGCTCAGGCGGTGATTGTAGGCGACTGGGTCTATTTTTTCAATGGACTCACCAACGGCCACAAAAGCGGTTGGACCGAAAAAACAGATCGCTATAACTTGGTTACCAATACCTGGCAGACACTGCCCAACTCTCCTCATCAGCGAGATCATTCCGTAGCACTTCTTCATGACAACAATGTGTATATAGTAGGCGGCAGAAAATCAAACACAGGTGGCACGGGCGGGCTTCATGCTTTTCCAGTCAATCAGATAGATGTATTCAACCTGAGCAATAACACTTGGTCCACCTTGCCCACTTCGGCCAACCTTCAAGAGATGCGGGGCGGCCCCATGGCAGCCATCCAGCCCAATTCTGAAGGCCATCAGCAGATCAATGTATGGGGCGGCGAATATGGCGGTGGAACCCGCAATACTGGTAAAGGCCTCGACCTGACCACCAACACCTGGATCTCCTTGCCAAACCTACCCTCCACCCTTCACGCGGCCCAAATCGTGCAGGTAAGCCCTGATAGCCTCGTGATGATCGCGGGTTCGCTTAGTGGGGGAAACGAACTTGATGTATCCAATTCAAATTACGTCAAGCGCTATGAGTCAGCGCCGCTCGTGTTTCCCGTTTCCTGGGTCTCTGTAGAAGGGGATTGGGATGCTGAAACCCGTACTGCTCAGCTCAGATGGGAAGTGAATGAAGAGCAGGTGCAGAAATTTGACGTTTTGCGACGGACCGACGGGAGTACCATTCCCACTTTGCTAGACCAAATTTCCTCTCGTGGAGATGGCCTTTCTACCTACGAATTCAGCGACAGGCTGCCTCCTGAAAGTAGCGTACTGCAATACGAAATACGCGCTGTTGATTATGATGGCAGCGTGTCTTATTCGCCGGTAATCAACTTAATCATAGAGGCAGAGCCGATTGAGGTGTATCCTACCCGGCTCACATCCACCCAGCGAACCGTGCAGATTCGTGGCGCACAACCCAGCTCGGTAGCGGTTTATGGCCTGGATGGGCGCCTAGTCTGGTCTGCCTTATTGGCACAAAACGAATGGAATATTCCACAAGACATTCCAGCCGCCACCTATCTGCTTCGCTTGACACTTGATCATGGTCAGTCATACACGACCAGGATCATGCTGGAATAGCCCCTTTTGGTTATCCCTTTCCCCCCTGGGCGTAACAAACTTGCTCATGTTTCACGAATAACGATTCTCCCCATACCTCAAGATTTATCCACTTTTCCAGCGCAAAAGCCCATGTTACGATCCACGCTACTCACCCTCCTTAGCTTTCCCTTACTCGTATTTTCTCAAGTCTGGAGCAACCATACGGTTGCCTATAGCGACGTAAAAGGCACTTCTCCCTATCAGCGCCACGAATGTGCGGCTGGCCTTTGCCAGTTTGGCGGCAACGACTACTGTATCGTGGTAGGCGGCCGAGGCAATTTCAACAAGAAATGCCCAATCATTTATGACCGAGCCAAGGATTCGCTCTACCTGGGCAATCAGTGCCCACAGGAGGTGCACCACTTCCAGGCCTCCGTATGGCGAGACTCCATCATTGTGGTGGGCATGGCCCTCACAAACGGCTATCCGGGAGAAAATCCTGTGTCTTCTCTCTACCTCTACCACGCCAAAACAGATACCTGGGAGGTGAAGACCACCATCCCAACAAGCAGGCGGCGCGGATCTGCACAAAGTGTGATCGTGGGTGATTGGGTCTATTTTTTCAACGGCATTACCCAGGGCCACATCAGTGGCTGGGTAAATCAGGCAGACCGCTACAACCTGACCACCAATACCTGGGAGGTGCTGCTTCCTACGCCGCGTGCGCGCGACCATGCGCTGGCCTTTCATGTAGGCGAAAACATCTACCTGGTAGGAGGCAGAAGGTCCAACTATGGAAATGCTGGGGGCCTTCATGGTCTTCCTGTG
>JANQTF010000334.1 GCA_030731845.1 Bacteroidia bacterium
AGCGGGCGCAAGACCCGCGCAGCGGGCGCAAGACCCGCAGCGGGCGCAAGACCCGCAGCTACGCTTCTGACTTCTCGCTTCTCACTCCCCTGGTTTCCAGCGATTGTCGCCATTGTTCACATCGGGAATCCATCCGGCTCCGAGCTTGATCTCTGCGATATTTTGGCCAAATTTTTCCTCAAACTCCCAGGAGCTGGCTCCGGTAGCCCACACTTCAGCTGATACATGGCGCAGGACTTCTGTGCCGTCGATTAACTTGATGACAAGGTGAATCGGAACGGGCAACCCCCCCACATTATTCACGAGGAAATGGGCTGATTTGCCCTTGATCTTGATTTTTTTGATGGCGAGATCCGGACGTGTGGTTTCAAAAAACCAGGGTTTCCAAAACCAATCCAGATTTTTACCAGACAGATCATTGAAGCTAAAAAAGAAGTCATAGGGTCCGGGATGTTTTCCGTGCCAGCGATCCATGTATCCGAGGAGAACCCTTCTGAATTCTTCTTCGCCCAAAATATCGCGCAGGATGGTGTAGGCCACTCCTGGTTTGGGATAAGAGGCAATGCCATAAGCCATTCCCTGAAGCTCGTAGGAGGGGGTCATCATGGGCTTTTCCGACTTAGTACCAGCAAAGGCGTTGTATCCCATCATAGAGAAGCGAAGGGGCTCATCCTGATATCCCTTTTTGACCATGAGGTCTTCAGGGAGAAAGGTGGCCCATCCTTCATCCATCCAGGCAAATCTCCGCTCGTTGATTCCCATATAAAAAGGGAAGTAGGTGTGAGCAATTTCATGGTAGGTGAGGCTAAAGGCAAACATTTCACTGAAAACTGAGGCATCGTTTACCATCATGGGATACTCCATGCCACCGCCACCTTTGTCGCCGTTGTACACCGTGATATGAGGATAGGGATAAGGAATTCCGGGGATTTCGGTAGATAAATCCCTGACTATTTCCTGGGCAAACCCCGCGACGTCGTAAAAATCCTTGGCCTGTGCCCGGTAGCAGGCCTCGGTCATTACCCTGCGTCCGGTCTCGTCATCTACCACCACGCTGGCTCCGTCCCACAAATAGTTGTTGGCCGCAGCGAAGGCAGCGTCGGGCACTCCCTCTGCTTGAAAATGCCAGGTGTGACTGGCAGCAGGAAGGGTGACCTTCACTTGGTCATCGAGCTCCTTTTTACTCACGATTCTGATCACAGTATCGGAGGTCCATGCAGCGCGATAACGGCTGAGGAAAGGTTCAGCGAGAATTTCCTCTGGATTTTGAAGCACACCAGTGGACCAGAGAATGTAGTCGTCGGGAGCCGTGAGGTATAAATCAAAATTGCCAAAATCATTATAAAACTCTACCGTGCCGGTATAGTCGATCATGTCCCAGCCATATACATCGTCGTACACGGCCATCTGTGGATACCAATATGCCAGAAAATAAGAACCCTTATAAAAGCGGCCCATCCGAATGAGGCTCTCATTCGGAATGCTAAAAGCCCAATCTATCTCCAGTGTGGTGCTAGCACCAGCGAGCAGTGGCTCAGCCAGCGAGATCACCATATTGGTTCCTGTTCGCTCTACGCTGCCATCTATGTCTATGGGTTGCCCATCTATGAGTAGCTTGTAGATCCCTGTCCCTGTGGTTCTGTCCCCTTTTTTAATTTCGTCGTCAGTCTTGAAATCTTTTTTGTACATGTCTTGATAAAGACGCACTACGAGTTTGTCAAGCGCATCGGGACTGTCATTGTGATAGGTCATGACTACATTCCCGCTCAGGGAGTCAGAATCTGTATGCAGCTGAGCATGAATGACATAGTCTGTGTGATTTTGGAAGTAGTTGGGTCCGGGTTTACCTTCCATAGTTCGGGTGGAAGCCTCGATGGCCTCTTTTACCGGGGCTGGAATGGGAAGGGAAGTGGACTGGGCCGAAAGAGCTGAAGAGGCAGCTATGATCGAGGCGGTCAGAATGATGCGAGAGAAAAAGGGCATGGAGAAGTAACGATAGAGGTGCAGATGTGCTTGGGGATAAGCATCGTAAAGCTACATTTTTGGAGGAATAATATAGAGAAACTCGATGAAGCGAAAACAAGCTTCGACATGTCTTTTGATTTGCCCGGTGAAATTTCCAATGTTAAATGCGAAAAAAGCTGATTTTTCGTGTGATATTTACTGTCCAACCTATTTCTATCCAAGTCTCAGCGATTGATCCGTTCTCATGAACCACGAATCTCCGACCCCGGTCTTGCTTATCGCGGGGGTAAATAGAACGACAGACCCCCGTCGCCGAAAGCAAATACAACAAGAACTTGAGTCCATCGAGCGAAGCCTTCGGACCGAGAAAAGGACAACTGCTCTTCGGCTGGTTCCAGAAATTCCTGAAGAAGGGGTCTATTTGTTCGACCAATTTCGTCAGTTCCAATATCAGCCAGAAGTGGCGATTCTCCACTTGTCTGGATATATCAATGGTCGCTACCTGCGTTTTGATGGGGGACTGGGAGAGGACACCATGGACCCCATCGGATTTGCGGATGTTCTGGGGCGACTTCCTGGATTGCAGGTTGTTTTTCTCAGTGGCTGCGGTCACAGAGAGCTGATTGAGCAGCTATTGCTACGAGATATCCCTGCCATTATTTCTCTGGACATAGAAGGACCAGGCAGAAAACCAGCCAAGGAGATTGCCCAGCGAATGTATCTTGAATTGCTCCAGGGCAGCAGCATCCGGGAGGCCTGGCTTGCCGTGCAGGTGCAATTTGCCGGAAAGTTTGTCTATCGCAAAGTGCATTATGATCTGGACACCAATACCCTGAATTGGAAAGGCCGCGACCCGGACCGCCCCGAATCTGAATGGGGCCTATACACACTGGAAGACAACGAACACCGACTGGACTGGGGCCTGCCCGCTGCCACAGCGGCTTCTGAGGCAGCTGCCATGCAGAGCAACTCCGGCAGCAAGCCAAAACGAAAAACCGGCCTGCGCAGGGCGGCCATCATCGGCTCTTCGGCCCTGATGGTGATCGCAGCAGCTGCACTGATCTACTTCTTCAATGTCCCGCAAATGGTCATGAGCCTCTTTCGGGCTGATGCTCCTTGCGTATTTCTCAACGACGAAACCTACAATATCCTTCAACTTCCCCTTCATCTACCCGACGATTGCAAGAGCACTGATCCTACCATCTCAGAGTCAATTCGCCGAAGACTGGAGCAGCTGGCAGACAGCGAAGATGGTGACAGGGATTTTCAGGTGAAATATATCCCCAACAAATGCCCCATCGATCTCTCTGAGGCCGAGGATATGATCAGGCAGTGCCAGGCTGATGTGATCTTATGGGGAGAATATAGTCGCCCTACTTCTGGAGAGGTGATCCTGAATTTTCAATACCTCTATGCTACTGGTGAGGTGAGCCTGGATCGTGGCATCATGGCTGTCAGGATGCCGGAAGAACAACTCAAGGTGGACAATGATTTCATCAACTCAGGAATTGAGGAAGTGATTTACTGGGCAAGAGGAAACGCCCATATCAGCAGACAGGAATACGAGCAAGCCCTTAGTTTTTTGTCTAAAATTCGTGAGCAGTCTAATGACAATTACCTTCGGGTAGATGTGAGAATGGCTCAGGCATACGTGGAGTTGGGCATGTCTGAGAAAGCGCTGGAGCGCTATAACCACATGCTCAGCATCCAATCAGACAACCCCGCCGTTTTCAATGACAGGGGGCGGCTCTACTTCCAGATCAAAGACAACGACGCAGCGATACATGATTTTGATCAGGCCATTCTCTTGCGGCCAGACTATGCCGATGCCATCTACAACCGAGGGCTCGTGTATATGCAAATGGCCAAATTCTCTGAAGCGATCTCAGATTTTCAGACCGTCGTAAGAATTCAACCCAGCGCAGGAAGACCCTACACAGCCCTGGCAGCTATTTATGCCGAGCTCAATGAGCTCGAAAACATGTATAGCAACATGGAAAGAGCCCTCGAACGAGGCCAGGACATCAAGAGTCTCCTAAGTTTCAGCGCCATCAAGAAATTCAGGCAAGAAGAACGCTTCGCACAGCTCGTAGAGAAGTTTCAATAACCTTCCCTACTCCACCACCAATACCCTGGCACTGTAAGCCTCCGATTCATTGCTCACAATCACATAGTAGTGCCCGGAAGCCAGTGCCTCCGTCTTGAAAATCACGATCTGCCGACCGATTGCGTCGGGGATCTGGTAAAACTGCAGGGTTTGGTGAATCGCATTTCTGAGTTCTACCCGCACTTCCCCCGGCGTGGTCATCATAAAGACTGCGCTAAATGTTTCGCCAAGCTGCACTGGCACAGGAAACACATCTACGAATCCTGAATCAGTCTGGCAGGGAGACACATCAAACGCTTCGCTGGCCGTGGAGTTTCCGTTGGCATAATGGGCCCTGATCCGGTAGGAAGTGACGGCCAGAGGGGTGAATGAATCCTGAAGAATATAACTCCTCAATCCAATCGTATCGCCCAGACTCGGTCTTTCCGCTACCCTGGTATAGATAAGTCCATCGCCGCTTTGCTCAATCGAGAAGAACTCTACTCCGGTTTCCTCTGTCACATCCCAGCTGATATCAACGAGTCCCAATTCGCACCTTGCGATTCCTGCAAAATTGGACCAATCGAGGCTATTTTCCCCAATCCTGAAGCTCGCAGTGCCTTCGCAACCGTTGACGTCCCTCACGATCACTTGATATAGTCCCGTATCCAGATCAGAAATAATGCTTCCTGTGGCACCATTGGTCCACAGATAGGAGAAAGGCCCCTCACCGTTAAGAACGGTGTCGATCCTTATGGCACCATTGGCAGCACCAGGGTCGGTCGCTGCCTGACGGCCACGCACGTCTATTTCTTCTGGCTGATCCATCACAACAAACACTGTGGTATCGCAGCCAAAAAGATCTGTAATCAACACAGTGGTGGTATCGGCAGACAGGCTTGTAGCTGGGTTGGTCATTTCTCCATTGCTCCAGAAATAGCTGAAGCCCGTACCGATACCAGAAATCAGCACCTCTGCCACGCCGTCGGATCCACCAAAACAATGAATCGTATCCAGAATACTGATGCTGGCAGACCAGGGAAGTGATACATCAATCCACACCGAATCAATGGCTTCACAGCCAACAGAATCGATTACCAGAACCGACTGCCAGCCTGCTCCCAGCGCAAAGGCTGTGTCTTGGGTTTCTATGCTAGACCATTGGTATTGGTAGGGAGCAGTTCCTCCAATCACGGAGACGCGAGCCTGCCCATTAGTTGCATCTTCACAGGAAGCGGTCCCGAGGGCTGTCATCCCGAGAGACATGGCCGAGGGCTCCTCCAGCACGATGGCGATAGAATCTACACATCCAAGGCTATCTGTCAGGAAGGCTGTATAAGAACCTGCACTAAGTCCGCTTCTGGTTTCTCCTATCGTCCCGTCCTTCCATGTCCATGAATAGGGAATCACACCACCGGTGGCCGAGACCTCTACTGCGCCATTATCGCCACCAAAACAGAGAATTTCCTGGGTAATTTCGCCAGTGAGAGAAATCGGAGCAGGTTCGAATACTTCGATAGAATCCGTAGCTGTACATCCCTGCACATCCGTAACCGTGAGAACATACATGCCAGGACCCGCTCCAGTCAATGTGTCGGCTATTCCACCCGGACTCCAACTAAACTGAAATCCTGGCGTGCCGCCACTGACCAAGGCCGAAAGCATCGCATCAGATCCTCCGGCACAGGTAATTCCAGATACCAGCATGGGTTGTACGAACAGAGAATCAGGCTCCTCCAATAAGAACGAAGCCGTATCTATACAGCCATTCCCATCAGTTACTGTCACCGCATAGAGGCCGGCTGCCAGATTATTGATTTGATTTCCTTTTTTTCCATTGGACCAGGAATAGGTGTAGCTAACTGTGCCGCCTGTGACGACAACTGAAAGAGCACCGTCAGAGCTTCCAATACAAGAAATTGGTTGCTGAACCAAGATGCTTGTTTGTAGGGGCGAAGGGGCAATCAGGGTCACACTATGCGTGTCTGTGCAAGCATTAGCATCAGATACGGTCACCACGTAGGTCCCTGAAACCAGGTTGATAGCCACACTATCAGTCTGCCCATTATCCCATTGGAATGTATAGGGTGCAGTGCCCCCCGACACCACAGCAGCTACTTCTCCGTCACTGTCTGATGGGCAGGAAATGGCGTGATTGACCAAGATAGCAATCACCAATGGGTCCGGTTCAGACACTGCGATGGAAGCGGTGTCGGTACACCCGTTGAGATCGCTCACCGTCACAAAATAAGTGCCTGCCGCCAATCCTGAAGGATTGCTGCCTGTGAGCCCGTTTGACCAGTTGTAGGAATATCCTGGTGTGCCACCTTGCACCGTCACCGAGAGGGCAGCCCCCAAGTCACCCGCACATAGAATGCTTTGGCTGATTGAGATACTGGCTATCATGGTATCTGTTGGAGTCATCAGACCCGAAACAGAATCCTGGCAACCATTGCTGTCGGTGATCGTGACCCAGAAAGTACCAGCAGGTAGATTATTTACGGTTGCAGAGGTACTACCGCTGGACCAGAGATAGGAATAATTTCCTGCACCACCGGTGGCAGATATGGTCGCACTGCCCGTAGCCTGCCCATGACACAAGGGGCTTGCCAAACCAGAGAGTGCCCCGACAACCACAGAGGGTGAAAGCAGCGTATAGGAAGCCGTGACTGAGCATCCGCTGGCATCCGTGACTGTGAATGTGTAGATACCAGCGGGAAGGTTATTCAACACACTTGCCGTATCACCAGTATTCCAGAGAATCGAATAAGGCGAAGTACCTCCAGATACCTGGGCCTCTATGGACCCATCTGACAAACCAAAGCAACTTATCCCATTGAGTAGCGCTGTCACTCCCGACAAGGCAGGTGGCTCATTCACCACAAAGCTGTCCGCTTTCACACACCCAGCAGAATCGGTAACAGTGAGCAAATAGGTGCCTGCCGAAAGGCCTGTGACTGCATTGCTGATAGGGCCATGGCTCCACAACAAGGAAAGGGCTCCCGTGCCGCCAGATACGTTCACCGTGATCGCTCCGTCATTGGCACCAAAGCAAGATAAGTCGGTCACAATAACTGGCGAAATCACAATCGGAGGTGGTGAAATCAGGCTAATGGTGTCAAACACATCGCACCCGTGTACATCCACGACCACCCCAACATACTGACCGGCTCCTACGCCAAAGAGCGTATCTCCAGATGCCAAGTTATCCCAATAGAAAGAAAGAGGAGAGGTGCCGCCTGACCCTGAGGCAAGCAAAATGCCATCGGCTGCCCCACTACATACGAGAGGAGTCAAGACTGAGAGGGAAAGGGTAAGGGAATCCGGATTGAGCAACGTCGAAGTGGTAGTATCCATACAGCCGTTGGCATCGGTCGCAAAAAGCGAATAGGTTCCTGCGGGAAGGCCGGAAATTTTTGTTCCTGTGCCCCCTGTGCTCCAGGCATATTGGTAAGGAGCCAAGCCACCGTTGGCACTTGCAAGCAAGCTTCCGTCTGCCTGATTATAACAACTTACACTATCGAAAACCTGAATCACAGCCTGAACCCCAGCAGGATTCATCAATGAATCTGACGCAAGAGAGGAGCATCCGTTGGCATCCGTGACCTCAACAGCATAATTGCCAGCTGACAGCCCAGAAACTGACGCCGTGGTATCACCTGTACTCCAAAGGTAAGAATATGGCGCAGTGCCACCGATCGCTCCCGCGATCAATACCCCATCAGAGCCACCAGGGCAGGTAATGTCAGAAAGCTTGTCAATCGCCACCTGAAACGCATTGGGAGCAATCAAGGTAAATGAATCAGCAACCGAGCAACCATTGGCGTCTGAAGAGGTGAGAACGAATGTCCCGGCTGCAAGGCCAGCAAGGAGGGAGCTCGTATCTCCAGTATTCCACAAAAAACTATAGGGAGCAGTTCCACCACTCACAATGGCAAGTATTTCCCCATCGGTCTGCCCCACACAAGACACAGGCTGCACCATTTGGAAGACAATGGCCATATTGACTGGAGCGGAAATCAAGACAGAAGCTGTATCGACACAACCATTGGCATCGGTGATGGTCACTACATAAGTCCCGGCTGCCAGCCCGGTTGCGGTTGCGCCCGACTGCCCATTGCTCCATGAGAAACTATAGGGCGAAGTGCCTCCAGAGGCTGAGGCAATGGCTGATCCATCGCTCAGGCCAAAACAAGAGGTGGGACTGAGCATCATTGCCGTAGCAAGTACTTCGGAAGGTTCTGAAATGCTGACGGTAGCAGAATCCTGGCAACCGTTGGCATCGGTCACGACTACCGTGTAGGTCTGAGCCAGCAGGCCAGTAGCTGATGAGCCAGATTGGCCATTGCTCCAAAGATAACCGAATCCTCCTGCACCGCCCGTCGCACTCACCGAAGCTGATCCATCATTTCCCCCAAAGCAAGAAACATCAGAAACAGACGATGTCGTAAGGATCATTGGTTGTGGATCAAATACCTGTATGTGGACCGTATCTTGGCAGCCATTCGCATCGGTGACAGTGAGTATCCAGACTCCGGCGGAGATAGTTGTTGCAATTGGTCCATTCTGACCATTGCTCCAGGCAAAATTATATGGGCTACTGCCACCACTCGCGGCAGCAGAAAGGGTCGCGTCATTTCCACCTACACACGTCACAGGCGATAGGAGGGAAGACGAAGCCTCCAACACTGACGGTTGGCTGATGACTACTGAGTCAATCGCCTCGCAGCCCTTTCCATCTGTGACAACTACCGTAACGATTCCAGCAGAAAAACCCGAGGCCGTAGCAGTAGTGTCTCCATTGCTCCAGAGATAGGTAAATGGAGCATTCCCCCCAAAAACCGAAACCATGGCAGCACCATTGCTAGCACCAAAACATGTCACGCCAGATACCTGGGCCATAGCCAAGACAAGTGCAGCCGGCTCTGTGATTTGCACTGAGGCCAAATTTACACAGCCTACAGAATCAGTAACAAATACGGAGTAATTCCCAGCAGCTAATCCATTCGCTGTAGCGCCAGATTGGCCATTGCTCCAAGAGTAAGCATAAGGCGCTGTGCCACCATTCGCAGATGCTGTGGCTATGCCATCCGCACCGCCATGACAACTTACAGAGGCACTCATGCTTGCCGAGACCAGCAAAGCCGCTGGCTCGCTGATCGCTACGCTATCGACCTCTACACAGCCAAGGCTGTCGGTCACAATGACTGAATACACCCCTGCAACCAGATTGGTCGCCATTGCGCCAGTTTGTCCATTACTCCATAAAAATGAATATGACCCTGTGCCGCCACTTGCAGCAGCTACTGCCTGTCCATTGGCTCCACCAAAACATGTCACCTGGCTAACCACTGTCGCTGAGACAAGAAGCTGTGAGGGAGCTGACAGGGTGAATTGTGCAGAATCGTTACAGCCGTTCGCATCGGTTGCAACAACTGAATAGGTTCCTGCGACAAGGGCAGAGGAGATCGGGCCAGTCTGACCATTGCTCCATAGATAGCTGAAAGCACCCGTGCCGCCAGAGGCTATGGCAGTAATTTCCCCATCATTTCCTCCCAGGCAGGAGATGGGGGAAGTAGCAAGAAGAGAAATACTGACAGCGGTCGGTTCCTGAACGGTTCCGGTTGCAGTTTCCTGGCAGCCATTGCTATCCGTTACTATCACAGAGAGGAATCCGGCAGACAGCCCGCTTGTGGAGGCCAGGGTGTCTCCATTACTCCATACATAAGAGAAAGGTCCAGTGCCCCCGCCAATCGAAACAGATGCAGTTGCATCACTTCCGCCAAAGCAACTCACATCAGCTGTAATACTAAGAGTCGGGGCCAGGCTTACCGGCTGCGTAATGGTAACAGATGCTGAATCCTGACAACCATTGCCATCAGTAACGACAACGGTATAAGTACCTGCCACTAGCCCCGAAACGCCTGCGCCTACCTGTCCATTGCTCCATACATACGAATATGCGCCATTCCCCCCACTCGCTGAAGCCACAGCCGAGCCATTGGAAAGGCCAAAGCAGCTCACATTAGTAAGGATAGATGCAGAAATCTGAATATCTGTTGGCTGGGAGATCGTAGTCGATACCGTATCAGAACAGCCATTGCCATCGGTAACAACCATCTGATAAGATCCAGCTGTCAACCCTGTCGCAGTTGCTGACGTCTGGCCGTTATCCCACAGGTAAGTGAATGTGCCTGTGCCGCCTGAAGCAGTTCCTGTCGCCTGTCCATCCGACCCTCCAAAACAAGTCACATCGACCACAGAACCTATCGCTCCGACTACTTGTGCTGGATTAGGTACATTGACGTTGCCATTGTTTACACACCCTTTGGAATCAGTGACGATGACCGTATAGGTTCCCGCCGAAAGATTGGGAGCAGTGGGGCCACTTTGTCCGTTGCTCCAGAAATAGGCATAGGGAGAAGTACCTCCGATCGCATTGGAAGTAGCTAAGGCATTGTTATCACCAAAGCAGCTAAGCGGCAAAAGCAAGACAGGCGTTACGGTCAATGCCGCGGGTTGAGAGATAACAACTGAAGCTACTGCGGTACAGCCCGCTCCGCTGGTAGCCGTCACCTGATACGTTCCAGCAACAAGGTTCGTCGCCACAGCTCCAGTCTGACCGTTGCTCCATAAGTATGTGTATCCGCCTGTGCTACCACTCCCGAATGCAATGGCAGATCCATTGGAGCCGCCGAAACAAGATACATTCACCGAAGAGGCAATGCTGACAATCAAGCCGGAAGGCTGGGTGATCGTCACCGAAGCGGAGTCTTGGCAGCCGTTGGCGTCGGTCACGATCACTTTGTAGGTGCCGGCGGCGAGGTTGGTGGCGGT
>JANQTF010000335.1:0-8031 GCA_030731845.1 Bacteroidia bacterium
GGATAGAAGCCCCAATGATGGTGATCTTCGCGGCCAGAAAGTGCTGCTTCTCCGAAATCAACAAAGACGAAAACCACAGCGCCAAGGTGAAGGCGTGGATAATCGCGGGTACCATCTGCCCTTTTTCGAGGTAGGTGAACAGGTGTGGAGTAAGGGCTAATGCCCCCAGAAGGGCAATCCGGTTGGTGACTCGTGTTTGCCGGGCTTTCCGGGACACGTCTCCCAGATCCACGCCGAGCGAGGAAATGGCATCCCATAATTGTATGGCCTTGTGCATGCTGAGATAGATTGTGTGCACAATATCCACGCTATTGGCCGCAATTAAAATTTAAGTACTCGGTATATATTACAGTTGGATTATTTGATGGCGCCAAACGCTATTGGCTTCGCGGATAGTAGCGGCATGCTTAATTATTTTTTGAGCATGCCTAATTCAAAAAAAAAAGACAGGTAAGACATGCCTGCCTCACCTGCCAAGGATCGAAGATGAAAAATAAGAGAATAGAATCACACAGCAATGCGAGTCGGAGCTGTCTCCATAGGCTCGGGCATTGCTATATTCATGTCTTTGGCCAGCTTTTCCCATTGATCCCTCACGGTATAGAGCACGTTTTGGATATCAGCTTCAGTTTGGTGGTTGTTGAGGGTAAATCTCAAGCCTGTATCTTTGTAGGGCACGCTCGGGAAGGCAGCAAGATTCATGTAAAATCCTTGTTTCTTGATTTCTTCTACAAGCTTAAACCCAAGGTCGTAATTCCCCAATTTGATGAATCTGATGGGGGTCATCTCCATGGAGGTAGGCGTCAAACCCAGTGCTACTGCGGTCTCGTTAAAGGTTTTGATTCGCCTTTTGAGTCTGCTGTGCAAAGCGGGGAGTTCAGATGAGAGGTGAATTCTTACAGAAGCAATTGCTGCTGCAAGCAATGGAGGCTGGATTGGACCAGAGAAAATCATAGTTCCTCCCCAGCCTCTCACAATTTGCCTGGCTTCCTCATTCGGAAAAACCAGAATTCCCCCAACACAACCAAAACTCTTCGCCATGGACCCAGTGAAGTACATCCGCTCGGGCCACTCGCCTTGAAGTTGCTCTAAGGCATAGCCGCGACCATGAAGGCCATGCCAACTCACGCCATGAGCGTCGTCTATATACAGATGAAGTTTATCGTATTTGTCGTGTAAGGCCTTGAGCTCCTGCATCGGTGCCCCATCGCCAAACATAGAGTATAGCCCATCGGCCATGTACCAGATTTTGTCATGTTTCTCTTGGAGCAGCTGAATTTTTTGTTCTAGCATATCCAAATTATTGTGGCGAATCACCTCCACTTTCACACCACGGGCGCGCACCAATTGGCTGGCCATATTCACACTTGCATGCACCTGATGATCCAGGATCACCACATCATTATCGCCCACCAAAACCGGAATCATAGACATGTGGCCGAGGGTGGTGGTCGGAGCCACGATCACAGGCTTGTGAAAAATTTCGCCCAGCAGGCCTTCTAATTCTTCATAAAGACCAAGGCTCACATAAGAGCGTGAGCTCGAAAACTGCGTTCCAAATCGGTCAACTGCATCGCGTGCCGCTGCTTTCAGGCGTGGGTCCAACTCTAGGCCAAGGTAGCTACAGGAGGAAAAGTTTACATGTGATTGCCCATCAAGCTTAATGGTACGACCATCAAACTGCTCATCTTCCGTGCTCAAGTGAATGATACCTGCATTGAGAGCTTTTTCTACGGTTGTTTTTACTGCTTCAAAATACTGCTGATTCCTGCTCGATCCTGACATAAAGCTTGGGGTAATTAGTTTTAACCCTTGCAAAATACTCAGGCTCTACCCAGAAAAGTAGGACATGATTTTGGCAATTGTACCAAGAAATATGCTCATAATTGGCCTTTACGGAAAGGTATGGTTATTTATTGAGTGGATTGTACCAGGAAAAATTTAAGATTTGTGCGTGTTGTGCAAACCGTTTAAAAACTTCTCAAGCAGGTTGGCCATCTCTTCTGGCGTCTCCAAAAATGAAAAATGCCCGCTATCTTGAATCACTGCAAGTTCCCCTTTGAGGGATGCTGCCAGCTTTTCAGAAGCTTCGACCGGAGTAGCATCATAGCTGCCATGAATCACCAGGGTGGGGGAATGCACCTGGCCCAGCTGTATATAATAATTGTATATCTGCATTTCCTGATCTTTATATAAGTAGGAAAGATGCTGCTGTCTGGTAATGGATCGGTCGGGAATAAAAAGATTCAAAGAGTCCAGCACTGACCGCCTGAAAACCGACTGGGCAAAGCTAAATCGATAGGCTGCCAGAATAGCCTGTTTTTCTCCATTCTGAAATTCCTGGCTACGAATGAGTTTTTCTCTTGTAAGTTGATCCACCGAAGTAAGTCGCTCTTGCAACCGTGCCGAGGCTTGTTGCACGTAGCCAGGCTCAGCCGCCACTGGATTCAAAAACACCAACCCCGCCAGGTGTTCCGAATGCACCGCTGCATACTTCATGGCTACCAGCGCACCCCAGGAGTGAGAGAGCAAAATCATCGAATCCACGCCTAGTTTCTCCCGTAGCTCTTCCAGATCCTCCACCCAGCGCTGAAGCGTGATGTCGCTCGTGTCACACGCAGGCGCCGAGAGGCCTGAGAGTCGCTGATCATAATACACCAGGCGATAAGACCTGCTTAGGTAGTCAAGCGATGGCCTCAGATAATGATGGCTCAGACCCGGACCTCCATGCACTACAACCAAGGTAGGGCCTGTGCCCTGAATCCGCACAAACAACTCGGTGTTGCCGATGGCATACATCACCGTATCCGCTTGCGGAAGTGGGCTTATGGAATGATACATCCCATCGAGGAGCGTCTCCTCTGAAGGCGTTGAGGTCTCTTTGGACTGACATCCGGAGAACATACCAACCCAACACAGCAGAACCATGGATAAGAACAGGTGCTTCATAAACCAAAGAAACCAATTTTTTTGTGATCGACCATTCCCCCCGGTTGCACTCTCTTTATTTTCCTGCTAATTTCCTCCATTCACTTTTTTTCAAGAAGCTATTATTACTCATGAATCAACTCACTACGACCCTTCTCCTCCTCGTTGTCATCTGCCCGATGTGGCTATCCGCACAAAATTGGGACCGCGAAAAACAAGATCCTGTTGCTACCGAAGTCTGGGCTCCCAGACCCCCAAAAGTCACGCCCGGCACCGGCACGGCGGCCCCCTCCGATGCTATTGTCCTCTTTGATGGCACCTCCTTCAACAATTGGGAGCACGCAGACGGGTCTCCGGTGAAGTGGAAGCTGGAAGATGGTGCCATGACGGTTGTCGGTGGCACATCCGCGATCCAGACCAAAATGGGCTTTGGCTCTGTGCAGCTGCACGTGGAGTGGCGTTCCCCTGCCGAGGTCAAAGGCGAAGGGCAGGGGCGCGGCAATAGTGGTATTTTCCTGATGGGAAAATATGAACTCCAGGTTCTCGACTCCTACGAAAGTCAAACCTATGCCAATGGGCAGGCGGGCTCCATCTACAAGCAAAGCCCTCCTTTGGTAAATCCAACCAAAGGACCTGGCGAATGGCAAACCTACGACATCATTTTCATGGCTCCGGTCTTTGGGGAACGCGGTCAGCTTCTCATCCCTGGTAGCATCACTGTCCTGCTCAATGGTGTCCTGGTGCAAAACCACCACATCATTGTAGGCCCAACTGAGTACAAGGGCTTCCCTCAATATCTTGCCCATCCCACCCGGCTGCCTTTGGCCCTTCAGGATCACGGCAATCCTGTCTCCTTTCGCAATATCTGGGTGAGAGAGTTGTAACCTTCACAGTCAAGCTATGGGCTACAAATACGTGTTCCTGAGCATCGTTTGGCTGGGGAATCTCCCTTTCCTTTCTGCTCAGCAGATTCAGGTACATATCGATTCTATCCCGGGCACTGAGGTCATCTTTCCTATGGCCAGGATCCCTGGTGGTAGCTTTTTCATGGGCAGCTCCGAGCAAGAAGCAGGTCATCAGGCTGATGAAGCTCCCAGGCAGGAGGTATCGATCGATGGATTTTGGATCGGTGTGTATGAGGTAACGTTTGATGAATACAACGTCTTTCGGCAGCGTCGATTCGATCAGTCCAATCTGACCATCAACGGGAAGCAATATGATGCAGATGCAGTCACACGCCCGAGTCCACCTTATGAGGATCCCAGTTTTGGAATGGGGACCTTTGGTTACCCGGCAGGCAGCATGAGTCAGTATGCTTCCCTCCGCTATTGCCAGTGGCTGTATGAGAAAACCGGCATCTTCTACCGCCTGCCTACCGAGGCAGAGTGGGAGTATGCCTGCCGTGCAGGAACCACCACCGCCTGGTACACAGGCGATGATCCCGCTGCCCTCGATTCAGTTGCGTGGTATTATGCCAACAGTGGGGGGGTGTTTCACAAAGTTGGAGAAAAAGCACCCAATGCATGGGGGCTTTATGACATGCTTGGCAACGTGGCAGAATGGACCCTGGACCAATATCAGACTGATTTTTATGCCAGCATGGGCGATTCTGCCAAGATCAATCCGTGGCGAGTCCCTCGCAATCTCCTCCCTCGCACCGTGCGTGGAGGGTCCTATGATGACGATGCAGACATGCTCAGGAGTGCTGCCCGCAAAAAATCTGATCCAATCTGGCAGGTTCGCGATCCGCAGATTCCCAAAAGTGTGTGGTGGAATACCGATGCTCCTTTTGTAGGTTTTCGACTCCTGAGGCCAGAAGCTCAGCCCACACCTCAAGAGATCGAGGCGTTTTGGGCACTTGTTTTTGGTGAATAAGCGGGCCTGAATATTCCTGAAGGTTCTTCCATCCCATATCCTCTATTTTTATTCCCCGACAACTACGACAAGCGATGAATGAAAAACATGTAATCACCCGACGCAACTTCGTCAAGTCTTCGACCCTGGCAGCAGGTGGTCTGCTGGCTTCTGCCTCTCTGTCGGCTCACCCTCTTGGCTGGCTTGATGGAGACGACACCATCAGGGTTGGCCTTATCGGCTGTGGTGGCCGTGGCACGGGCGCGGCTGTGCAGGCTCTCAGCACGCGCCATCGGGTGAAGCTCGTGGCCATGGCCGATGCCTTTCCAGACAATGTAGAAAAAAGCTATCAGGAGATTATCTCCCAAGAATATACAGACCCCGCTACAGGCAAATCAGTGGATGCCAAGAGCCGGATCGATGTGCCGCAGGAAAGAAGATTTCACGGATTCGATGCCTACAAGCAAGTGATCCCCCTGGTGGATGTAGTGATTTTGGCAACGCCTCCAGGGTTCAGGCCCTCGCATTTTGAGGCTTGCGTGAATGCTGGCAAGCATGTATTCATGGAAAAACCGGTAGCCACCGATGCTCCCGGAATCCGGCGGGTGCTCGCGGCGGCAGAGCAAGCCAAAGCCAAAAAACTCAACGTAGTGGTCGGCCTGCAACGCCATTACCAAACCGTGTATCGGGAGTGGGTAAAGCGGATTCATGATGGCGAAATAGGCGAGGTGCACACCGCCCGGGTGTACTGGAACAGCAGTGGAGTGTGGGTGAGAGATCGGGCCGGACTCGAGGCACAGGCGGGCCGCAAACTCAGCGAAATGGAATACCAGATGAGAAACTGGTATTATTTCAACTGGCTATGCGGCGACCATATCACCGAGCAGCACATTCACAACCTCGACGTGGGCAATTGGGTCATGCAAGGCCACCCGGTGAGTGCACATGGATTTGGTGGTCGGGAAGTGAGGAAAGGCAAAGACCATGGAGAAATATTTGATCATCACTTCGTGGAATATGAATTTGCCAACGGCACCCGAATGTTCTCCCAGTGCCGCCATCAGCCGGGCTGCCTCGACTTGGTCACAGAAGGATTTCAAGGGAGCAAAGGCCGGGCACCCAAGCCGGGCCTGATTGAGACCAACGCTGGTATCGAAATTTGGAAGCATGATGCCCGAAAAGACCCCAATCCCTATCAGGTAGAGCATGATGAACTATTTGAGGCAGTTGCCCAAGGCGAACATCGATTTTCTGATGCAGAAAACGGAGCCATAGCTACCATGACAGCTATTCTTGGTAGATTAGCTACCTACTCGGGTAAACGGATCAACTGGGAGGATGCCATGAAGTCAGAGGTGAATTTATTCCCTGATTCCCTGGCATGGGATGCCAACCCCAAGCTCATGCCCGATGCCCAAGGAATGTATCCCGTCGCGATGCCGGGTGTAACAGAAGTTTTGTGAGAAAACTGATACCGATCATGTCTGTGCTGCCACTCCTATGGCAAGTAGGAGTGGCACAACAAGTGCCAAGCTGGGAATTTGCCCATCAGCAAATGGGGACCACCTTTCGGATTGTGATCAATGCATCCGATTCGACCGGGGCAGCCAAGGCTGCCGAAAGTGCATTTCTCTGGCTTGATACCCTCAATGCCCAGTTATCCGATTACTTGCCGGAGAGTGAGGTGAGTCAGCTTTCATTGCGGTCTGGGAATCAGGAAATGCGGGTAGTCTCTGCCCCTCTTTTCGAGGTAATTAACCGGGCGCAGGAAGTATCCTATGCCAGTGATGGCGCATTTGACATCACCATCGGCCCCCTCAGCCAGGTGTGGCGTCGTGCTTTTCGGAGAGCAGAGTTTCCAGAAGAAGATCGTATAGCAGAAGCCCAATCTCGAGTAGATTTTCGTGCGCTTATTCCTGTTCCAGATTCGCAGGCGGTGAAGCTTCTCCTTCCCAATATGCAACTTGACCTTGGGGGAATTGCCAAAGGCTTTGCCGCTGAGAAAATGCTGGATCGACTTATCTTGAATGGATTTCCTCATTCATTGGTAGATGCGGGCGGAGATATCGCCCTTGGATACCCGCCCTCTGGCAAGCCGGGATGGCGGGTGCTACCCTTGTGGCCCGACGAGGAGCTTCAACCGATCTTTCTCGCCAATACAGCTATTGCTACCTCGGGCGATACCTATCGCTACCTGGAGTGGGAAGGGCAGCGCTATTCCCATATCATTGATCCGCGTAGCGGATTTGGGATTTCGCGCCAGCGACTCGTCACGGTGCAGACTGGTTCTGCTACCCTTGCCGATGCCCTTGCCTCCCTTGTGAGTGTGATGGGCGGTGATGCTTTTCCAATAGCTGAGCGACTCGCCGGCGACGATCAACCCCTTCAAATATGGCTCTGGGAAAATACGCCTAAAGGTTGGATCCTGATTGAGTTTTCAAATTTGTGATCTCAAGGTTTGCCCTATCCCTCCACCCTCTACTCTACAAAGATGAACCGAAGACATTTCCTCCAAAAAACCACCCTCGCTTCTGCGGCTGCTACTCTGCCCTTGGCTGGAGCTTTCGCCAACATCGCAGAAGATAAAAGATATTCCCTCGCTTTTGCCCCACACCTTGGAATGTTTAAGCATCATGCAGGAAATGGGGAAGTGGATCAGCTCAATTTTATGGCCGACAGGGGCTTTCACGCCTTTGAAGACAATGGCATGAAAGATCGCCCCGTGGCCACTCAGGAAGCCATGGCTAGCACCATGGCCAAGCGTGGCATCACCATGGGCGTGTTTGTCGCTCACAAAATCTATTGGAACGAACCCAACCTCACCTCCGGTGATGAAAGCCTCAGAGAAGAGTTTTTGGGCCACATCAGAGATTGTGTGCCGGTGGCTAAGCGGGTCAATGCCAAGTGGATGACCGTGGTGCCAGGTCATGTGGACATGCGAAAAGACATGGGCTATCAGACCGCCAATGTGGTAGAATCACTCAAGCGGGCCTGTGAAATCCTGGAGCCGCATGGTATCACCATCGTGCTCGAACCCCTCAATTTCCGTGATCATCCTGGTCAGTTCCTGACCAAAATTTCGCAGGCATACGAAGTCTGTAAAGCCGTAGATAGCCCAAGCTGTAAAATCCTCTTCGACCTCTACCATCAGCAGATCACAGAAGGTAACCTCATCCCCAACATCGATGCCGCCTGGGAGGAGATTGCTTACTTCCAGATCGGAGACAACCCCGGACGAAAAGAACCGAC
>JANQTF010000335.1:8131-30318 GCA_030731845.1 Bacteroidia bacterium
GGGAGGAGATTGCTTACTTCCAGATCGGAGACAACCCCGGACGAAAAGAACCGACCACCGGCGAGGTGAATTTTGCCAATGTCTTTCGCCATATTCACGAAAAAGGATTTCAAGGCGTGTATGGCATGGAGCATGGCAACTCCCGCGATGGCAAGGACGGTGAAACTGCAGTGATGGAAGCCTATCGCGCAGTAGATATTGGCTGATCTCCTGTACCTCCTCCTCCATAGCCCAGAGGTTGACACTTTGTTTTGCAGCGAATTCCCTGAGGAAATGGGACCTTCGAATCGTAGAAATCTTACGGTCTTCTGAGAGGTTATTTTGTCTTGATACCCAACTCCCACCCCCAAATCCTCGTCTATCATGGTAAATCAGAGATTTTTATGCGAATTTTTCTCGGTTTCTTCCTTCTCATGATCTTGGGGAATGCATTTGCTCAAAATCAATGGAAGGAAGCCCCTGAGCCACCTTCCTCGAGGTTGGTCTTTACCGGACTTCCTTCAACCAGCTTCTTGGAGGAGGAGGACCTCATGGGGTGGCTCAAAAGCCACTTTCCCGTGTTGGCTTTGTCTGGCATAGAGTTGCAGGTACAACACGATATCCAAAGCTTGACAGCCTCTCACAAGTTGATCAAGTTACGCTGGCTGGGAATACCACTCGATGAAATGTTTGTAAAAGTGAGGCTCTCCAAAGCTGGAGAGATCTTGTCCATGGCCTATGTATTGCCAGTTGCCAGCGAACTTCCCCTCCAAATGGAACGAATGGATCAGCCTTCCATCGTTCAACAGCGTTGGGCAAAAAGCGAAGGTGCCCATCGGGTTCTGCTGGATTCTGTATGGCGAAAGGTGGATGACCATTGGATAGCGGCCTATTCACTCACGACTTTTTCTGATGGAGAGCACCCCAGCTGGAAGATTTGGGTGAATGCACAGACTCAAGAAGAGATATATCGCTTGGATCGGGCTGCATATCTAAAGCCCACAGATGGCGACACTACGGGCAAGGCCAGGGTTTTTCGCCCCAATCCTTGTACTGCCGCCAATGTCAACTATGGAGATTGGTTTGTCGATAGCATGGACGCCCACAAGGCCATTTTTGAAACCCTGATGGATACCGTGGTGTTGAACGATATTCTCTGGGATCCTGTTAGCCAGGTATTTCGCCTGATTGGGCCTTATGTGAGGGTAGATTCCCTTAAATCGAGCTCACCGGCACCCGCCACATCAGAGGATGGGAATTTTTATTTTCGACGAGATCAGTCCCAATTCGAAGATGTGATGATCTACTATCATATCGATCGTTTTCAGCGCTATGTGCAATCACTTGGATTTGCCAATCTTCAAAATTTGCCCATCTCGGTTGATCCACATGGATTTGTGAGTGATGTATCTGCATTTGTCCCTAATAATGGAGACTCCTACCTCTTGTATGGCACAGGCGGAGTGGATGACGGTGAAGATGCCGATGTCATTATCCATGAATATGGCCACGCTCTTTCTGATGCGGCCTCGCCCGAGACCAATGCCGGACGGGAGCGCAGGGGAATAGATGAAGGAATTGGGGACTATTTCTCAGCCTCCTATTCCTATTCTTTCACCCCTCATAAATGGGAAATGCTGTTTAATTGGGATGGTCACAACGAATTTTGGGATGGCAGAATCGCCAATAGTACCCAAACCTACCCACCCCCAAACTCCCTCAGCATCTATGCTTTTGGTGAAATCTGGTCTTCGGCCCTGATGAAAATGCGCCTGGAAATAGGCCGAACGGTCGCGGACAAGCTTGTGCTGGAGTCGATGTACACCTTTTTCTCTGGAATGACCATGCAACAAGCTGGCAGGTTGCTCTTTTCTGCTGACTCTTTGCTCTATGGCAGTGCCCACCGGGAAGTCATCAGGCGATATCTCTGCCAGCATAAGATTGATTCAGACCCACTTGTGCCCTGTCTTGTAGTAGGAAACACAAAGGAGTATCAGCAGGACTTGGGCCTTGTGTTGGCTCCTAATCCCAGCAATGGATTGATTGAAATTACATGGAAAGCCAGGCCAGAAACGACGTACCACGTTTCCTTGATCAATATGATGGGGCAGTTGGTGCAGGAAGAAGTTGGGAATGCGAATGGCAAGCTGTCGCTTCAGCTCAGTTTGCCCCAGGGATGGTACTTGCTGCGGCTTAGCGATGATGCCGGACGGCAGGCCACACGTAAACTTTTTTTGAATTCCGACTGATTTTTGTCCCTGTGAATGTAAGATTTTCTGCCTAGTGGCAGGAGAATCATGATGCGAATCACTTCTCGGAGTGAAAATTTGACAAGCCACCAGAAGAAGCTGCGGATTTTGTCAAGTTTGGGGCCTGGTCTGGTTGTAGGGAAAATGGAGGAAACGTGCTTATCCACGCAATAGATTTTTCTTCTTTTGAAGGGTAAATGCAACATTGCTTGCATCATCCTCATTGTGAGGGAAATTCTTCTTCCGTAGATTTTAATAGCTCTTTTTTTCATTTATGAAACCATCCACAGTACGTCCAGTTGCCCTTTGTGTGATAAGAAGGAATCAGGAAATTCTGGTGCAGGAAGGCTATGATTCCATAGCGAATCAACTATTTTATCGCCCACCAGGCGGCGGGATTGAGTTTGGAGAATACTCCTGGGATGCGGTGCGTCGTGAATTGAAGGAAGAGCTCAACCTTGAGATTGACAATCTCGATTTTATGGGCGCATTGGAGAATGTGTTTACCTATGAGGGGCTGCCGCATCATGAACTGATTTTTCTGTTTGCGGGTGAATCTGATGATTCTGTCCTCCTCCAACTTGATACCCTTTATGGGATTGAGTCTGATGGCAGTGAGTATAAAGCCGTATGGATGCCGATCAGCACCTTCCAAAAAGGGAAAGCCATCTTGTATCCAGATGGATTGCTTGATATGCTCACAAGTCCTGTTTTGGTAGGTGCCAGAAGATAGAAGCCGAGTGCGGAAAAATGTTTTTTTCACCGTAGCGTTTTGGTTTTCCTTTTAGCTGAAATTATCTCTAGGTGTCTGATAATCACCCCCTGGAATGCCAGAAAGCACTTGCTTCTTTTGCAGATTTTGCTATCTTGATGCAAAGTAAAGTAACCCTATTACCTCATAGCATCATGACAATAACCTTCAAAGAACTCCGCGAGATCAAAGACAAATTGCCTGATGGCACTATGCATGCCATGGCCAATGAACTCGGCGTTACGGTAGAAACTGTACGCAATTATTTTGGGGGAGAGCACTATAAGCTCGGAGACTCCGTAGGGCTTCATATCGAGCCCGGTCCCCAAGGGGGAATCGTTGTGCTTGATGATACTTCTATCCTGGATAAGGCCAGAGAAATGCTGGCAAAAACACAGACTGCTTAGTCCTGTGATTTTTTTTGTACCATTTTTTCCTACTCGCAATTTTTTCTGAACAGCCTTCGCAAGAAGGCTGTTTTTTATGCCTCCGCTCCCAGCGCCTTCCTGATGGCTGAGGCCTTCAGAAGTGTCTCCTCATATTCCCGCTCCGCATCAGAATCATAGGTGATGGCACCACCCACATGATAGCTGAGCATTTCCTTTTCTTCTGCATACATCAAGCTTCGAATCACCACGTTGAAGTCAAAATCACCCCCGGGACTGATATAACCTACCGCCCCGGCATACAGACCTCTGCCGGTCGGCTCATACTGATCAATCAGCTGCATGACCTTGTGCTTGGGCGCTCCTGTCATGGAGCCGGGCGGGAAGATGCCCGACAATGCAGTCGTTGCAGAAACACCCTCAGCTAGCTCTCCGCGTACGGTGCTCACCAATTGGTGCACTTGCGGGAAGCTTTGAATGTGAAACAGGCTTGGTACCTGCACAGAAAAAGGCCGGCAAAATTGATTCAGGTCATGCCGGCTCAGATCTACAATCATCACATTCTCTGCCCGCTCCTTCTCTGAGTGAAGCAAGGTCTCTATCATCCGTTGGTCTTCTTGTGCTGTGCTGCCACGGCGGGCTGTGCCCTTGATCGGTTGGGTGAGCAGAGTCCTTTTTCGATGCTGTAAAAACCGCTCCGGCGATGCCGATATCAGATGTCGCTCTCCACATTTGAGGTAGGCGGCAAAAGGAACCGGCGATATCCCTATCAGGCGAAGAAAGAGCAGCTCCGGATGATTGATTTTGGCATGTGCGGTAAAGGTTTGAGCAAGATTGATCTCATAGCAATCTCCCTCTTTGATATGTTGTCGCAGCTTTTCTACCGTTTGTAGGTAGCCATCGCGGCTGAAATTGCTATGAAAAACAGGCGAAACGAGTTCTTCATTCGCGGGAGCCTGGCTTTCTATTTCCGCTTCCCATTCTTCTATCTCCTCTTTGATCACCCACAACCTGTCTGAGCCCCGAAGCCGTAGCAGCAGCAACTCCGGAACAAACCCTGCCAGTTCAGGCCAGCTAATCTCCGGAGGATTGGCCGATTCCAGGCGCTGATCCAAATGCGATTTCCATTCGTAGGG
This sequence comes from Bacteroidia bacterium, assembly GCA_030731845.1. Lineage (GTDB taxonomy): Bacteria > Bacteroidota > Bacteroidia > J057 > J057 > JANQTF01. Next base: position 12,633 of record JANQTF010000335.1, read on the forward strand.
CAGGCCTCCCATGATCCAATTTCCTCGCTGAGCCTCCCACTCGGCCCAACTGTGAAGCCCTGGTCCTCGGCTCAAGCCCAGCATCCACTCGATCCGGCCATGCGGGTCTATATCGCTGTCACAGTTGTCGAGCCAGCACACATAGGGGTGACCTGAGGCCCATTGTAACAGCCTTTGTCGAAAGGATTCGGGGTTTTCTATCTGCAATGATCGTAAAGATCGAAAAGATGGGGGAGGACTTATCACTTATTGATACAATATCCGTTTGTATTGGGAAGGAGGTTGGCCGGTTGGTCTGCTCTTACGGAACGGTTTGCGCGAAGATACATGGGAGCTAGCATTCCTGATTGTGTTTTTTTGTAGCGAATCTGGCAAATACCTCCCAAAGAACTTTTCAGCAGCATTGATGGTTTAAGCAGAAATGAAGTATTTATTCCTCACTCTTCTCACGATCCTGCTCCATACAGGTCTGTATTCGCAGCAATATCGCTCCCTCACGGTGGCTGAGTTTCAAAGCGAAATGGAAACAATGGATGGCAGACCCCAGATCATTAACTTTTGGGCTACATGGTGCGGCCCCTGCGTAGAAGAGTTGGATCATTTTTTTACCCTTGCCAATACCTATCATTCTCACGGGCTGAAGGTAGTCTTTGTGAGTCTGGACTTTCGCCCCGCCAATCTGGAAAAGTATCTGGCCGAAAAAAAGTTTGCAGGGGAAGTGATCTATCTCACCGATGGCCTTCGCGATCCTGATTGGATTGAGGAAATGGATGCCTCTTGGTCGGGCGCGATTCCTGCTACCCTTGCCTTTCAGCCCGGGAGCGATTTGCGGCAGTTTCACGAAGGCTCCTTCACCTATGAGAGCCTGCTTACCTGGCTACAGCCCGATTTGTTGGCACTAGATTAATTCGTCTCACCCTCTATTCACCAATAAAGCAATCACAATGAAACGTTTGTTGTTCACTGGTCTCATCATGCTTGGATTAGGCGCTGCCCATGCCCAGGAAGGATATGCCATAGGCGCTGAAGTTCAAGATTTTTCCTTGAAAAACATTGATGGCGAAATGGTCTCCCTCAGTGATTTCGCCGATCAGGAAGGCGTCATTGTCGTTTTCACCTGTAATACCTGCCCCTACGCGGTAGCCTACGAAGAGCGAATCATAGATCTGGCCAATAGCTATAACGAAAAAGGCTGGCCCGTTTTGGCCATACAGCCCAATGACCCTGGTCGATCTCCAGGCGATAGCTACGACAAAATGGTCGCCCGCGCTGATGAAAAAGGCTATGGTTTCCCCTATGTGTTTGATCAGAGTCAGGACATCACCAGAGCCTTTGGCGCTACCCGCACGCCTCACGTGTACCTGCTTCAAGTTAGCGATGGCAAGTTTGTCGTTCGCTATATCGGCTCCATCGATGACAACCCGCAAGACGCCTCCGGCGTCGAGACTAAGTATGTGGAAGAAGCCATTGAGGCGCTCAAAGCCGGCACTGCGGTGCCTCGGGAATCTACCAAGGCCATCGGATGTGGCATAAAATGGGCTTCTTAAGAAATCCTGTCGATTATATCGCGAATGCCCCGGAGATCATCTTCGGGGCATTGGTTGATGAGAAAAGGGCCTCCATGAGATTTGCAGGCATCAGGATTTGGAGACAACCACGGCAAGGAGAAGCAGGCAAGCGCCTACCGACCCCAGCACATACACGCTTGCGATGAACCAATTGCCAGATTGTGCGAGCCGAATGGTTTCCATACTGAAGGTAGAGAAGGTGGAGAACCCGCCGCAAAATCCTACCATAACGAGTGTTTTTACAGCATTCCAGGCTTGACCTTTGTCCATCAAATAGCGCCATGCCAGCCCCAAAATGAGGCAGGCTATCAGGTTTGCCATGAACGTACCACTAGGAAAACCACTCCCATGGTGGCCAATCCATTTGCTAATGCCATATCGACAGAGGCTCCCGAGTCCTCCTCCCACAAAAACGGCTAGCCAGGTCATGGATAACGAATTTTTCCCAGGGTCTCTGCAAAATAGGTGTCGCCCCCAAACACATGCACTTTTACCACCTGCTGATGTCGCTCATACCTTCCCAGAGAATCAAAGGCAATCTCGAGGGTGGCATTCAGCTCGTAGAGGAATTGATCCTTGTTGATCACCAACCCGATGTAGCGAATGGTAGAGTCTGGAAGGGAAAACAAAATTTTCTGTGAAAGGAGACCAGCCTTATCTTCTTTGCCAGGAATGACAGTAGCCATGAGGGTATCTCCATGGTGACTCACGTCATAATAATCCTGGATACCAGGCTCCAAAAAGGTTTGCTCATAGGCATACTGAAGGTCCACAAGGAGCTTGCAGCTATCATTGAGTGCAAAAGTGCTGTCTTCTGGTAGAGATCCTTCAGGAGAGAGGTCGCGCACATATTTGAAGTACAGTGCATCTGTGGCGTCACAACTCATGGCAATCTGCTCGTGCACCTGCTTCAGGAAAGGGTGACGAAACCCCTGCTGATTGCTTCCACAGGAAGCCATTCCTACTCCGAAGAGGAGGAGAAGAGGGAAGATCAATCGGGGTGCATGCATCATGAATGTAGGTCTCGGGAATGGGCTTATTAGATTTTTTTCACAAGCACGTCTCCGGTCATCTCAGCAGGGTGGTCCAGTCCCATCAGTGTGAGGATGGTAGGGGCAAGGTCGCCGAGCTTGCCGGTTTTGTTGCTAAGCTCGAAGCTATTGGTAGGATCGAGAAGGATAAGTGGCACGAGGGCTGTGGTGTGTGCGGTATGTGGTGACCCGTCTGGGTTGCGCATTTTTTCAGCATTACCATGGTCGGCGGTCACGAGGGCAATATAGCCATTATCTAAGGCAGCCTCCACGACCGCTTGTGTGCATTGATCCACGGTCTCCACGGCCTTGACCGCAGCCTCAAATACGCCGGTATGGCCTACCATATCAGGGTTGGCAAAGTTAAGGCAAATGAAATTGGCACTTTTTGCCTGGATTTCAGGAATGATTTTGTCTCGAATCTCTGCTGCGCTCATCTCTGGCTGCAGGTCATAGGTGGCTACTTTTGGAGACGGGCACATCATGTGCCGTTCCCCAGCCATGGGTTCTTCGCGTCCACCGTTAAAGAAAAATGTCACGTGCGGATATTTCTCTGTTTCGGCAATGCGAATTTGGGTTTTTCCCTGGTTCGCTAAATATTCTCCGAGCCCGTTTTTGATGTTATCTTTTTCAAAAATTACGTGAATGTTTTTGAAGCTTTCATCGTATCTGGTCAGGGTGCAGTAGTGCAGATCAAGGGTGTGCATGCCATGCGCGGGCATATTTTCCTGGGTAAGTACCTGGGTCAGTTGCCTTCCTCTATCTGTGCGGAAGTTGTAGAACAAAATGGCATCACCGTCCTGAATAGTAGCCACTGGGCTGTCATCCTCTTGTGTGATCACAATGGGCTCAACAAACTCATCGGTCACGCCATTGTCATACGATTCCTGCACCGCTGCAACAGCATCCTTGGCGGATTTTCCGATGCCGTTTACCAGGAGGTCATAGGCCTTTTTTACGCGTTCCCAGCGCTTATCGCGGTCCATGGCGAAGTATCTTCCGATGACGGAGGCTACTTTTCCCACCCCGGTTTGGGCCATGGTTTGTTGAATATCACGGATATACTGAACACCGCCGTTTGGAGAGGTGTCCCGTCCATCTGTGAAGACATGCAGGAAAACCGTGATGTTTTTGTTGGCCAATAATCCAAGCAGTCCGGTGAGTTGTTGTATCGAACTATGGACACCCCCATCACTGAGGAGCCCAAGCAGATGAAGAGGCTTCTTGTGTTCCTGACAATATGCGATAACTTTTTGGTAGGCATCATAGGCTTCGATCTCGCCAGACTCGATGGCGAGGTTGATTTTGACGAGGTCCTGATACACGATCCGGCCTGCCCCTATGTTCATGTGGCCTACTTCTGAATTACCCATTTGCCCCTCAGGGAGGCCCACTGCCAGCTCAGATGCCTGCAGGGTGGTGTGAGGCCGAGTAGCCATATTCAGATCATAGAAGGGGGTATTGGCCGCGGCAATGGCGCTCACAGAAGGCTCTGTGGTCATGCCCCAACCATCCATGATCACGAGGATTACGTTTGTTGACTCCATGTGCGCAAAGGTATAATGTTTTTTCAAAGCCTGTGGAGGTTATCCAGATCCTCAAGGATAAAAATTATCGGATATAAGGCCTTAGCAAGATATACACGGAAATAGATCTATCATACTGAAAGGACACACGTCCATTGGCACGGTTCTGGCATGCACTGGATAACCGAGAGTATTTTGTTTTTTCAAGGTCCCGAGAGTATGCGACTGGTATATACAGCGGCTTTGCTTTTTATTACTTGCTTCTTATTTCCCTGCTCTGTAGCTGGGCAGACTGACGTTAGGCTGAGGGCGATTGCGGAGATTGAGTCCGGACTGTCTGCTGGCTCAACTGAGGTTTTTGCCCCCTATCTAAGTCAGAATGTTGGGATTACCATGAGTGGCACCACAAGAACTTACGACCGCAACCAGGCGTTATATGTGCTTCGTCAATTCATGAGTGATTTTCCCAGCAACGGATTTCACATCTTGTATGAAGGTAATTCCGGTGGAACTGCCTTCGCCTCAGGGGTTTACAAGAGTACAAATGGAGGCACTTTTGAGATTAATATCTTCGTAAAAGTGTCTGGAGGAACGATTGATGAAATCAGAATTGATAGGGGCTAAGCTTCCTATCTGATTGAATGACCAATCCCAACGGGGTTTCTCTATCAGAGGAGCCCCGTTGTTGTTTGGCAAAGCACCAGAGATGGCTGGATTCTCTCCCCATTTCCTTCTACCTTTCGGTATGGATTTTCTCAATCACCCCGATACCGATCTCATCATTCTCAGAGCCCTCCAGGAGGATCTCGGAGATGGCGACCATACCACGCTTTCTACCGTGCCCACAGGCCACATAGCCAAAGCTCGTTGTCTTATCAAAGACCATGGCGTGCTCGCTGGGATTGAACTTGCCCAACGGGTATTCTTCCTCGTAGATCCGTCGCTGACCATGGAAATATTCATGAACGATGGCGATGTGGCCCACAAAGGCGATGTAGCCTTCATCGTGACTGGCGATCCGCGGTCCATTCTTCAGGCTGAGCGGATTGTCCTCAATTTCATGCAGAGGATGTCGGGCATCGCTACGGTATCCCGCGAAGTGTCTGCCGTCATTGCTGATCTGCCCTGCCAGATTCTCGATACCCGCAAAACCACTCCCCTCATTCGTCACATGGAAAAGTGGGCTGTTAAGATCGGTGGGGCCACCAATCACCGGTTTGGACTCTACGATATGGTGATGATCAAGGACAACCATAGCGACTACGCAGGCGGAATCACCCCCGCTGTGTTGGCCTGTCAGGCCTATCTCGCAGAAAATGGGCTCTCCCTCAAGATAGAAGTGGAAACCCGCAACCTCGACGAGGTGCAGGAAGCGCTTGCCGTAGGGGGAGTCGATATCATCATGCTCGATAATATGAGCCATCAGATGATGCGGGAGGCGGTTGCCATGATCGGTGGTCGGGCTAAAACCGAAGCTTCCGGTGGCATTCTCCCCGAAGACGTGCGTGAAGTCGCCCTCACTGGCGTGGACTATATCTCCATGGGCTACCTCACGCATTCTGCGCCCAGCCTCGATATTAGCCTCAAGGCCATCTAGGAATAAGGAGCCCTATTTCTTCCCTATGTCTCGCTGGCAAATAGCCGCATAGGCACAGTATTCGCATTTCTTTTCATCCTCAGTTTGGGTGAAATCAGACGTAGCCATGCGATGGAGCATGCCACGAAGCCTTTGGTCGAATTCTCGGGTCACTTCCCGATCTATTACCTGCCCGGATTGTAAATACTGGATCCCGCTCGATGGCTTTTTTAAGGCATAAAAGCCCGTCTGCACGGGTGCATCTGCATGCGTGATCTGGTATAGCAGCGAATACATATAGCCCTGAAATTCGAGGTCGCTTCCGGCTTCTTCAAACAGAGTCTCCAGATTTACCTTTGATTTGAGGTGAACCTGTCCGGTTTTATAATCCAAAATCCTGACGATGCCATCGCGCTTGTCCACCCGGTCGAGGGTCCCCTCGAGGTTGAAGGAAAGTCCCGCTACTTCCAGCGATTCTGGGTAAGCCAGCTTCTGCTCCGTGTGGAGTACCGCGAATGGTGCATCATCGGCATCCCGCTCCAGCAGGGTTTTGCATTGCTTGAGGATGGCCTGGCGTTTGAGAAGATTTTCTCCTTGAAACAGGTATTCGCTGCTCAATTTGGCTTTTGATACCGCCTGGTCCAAATATTCCTCCAAATGATCAAGTTGCCTCAAGATCTGATCTTTGGTGAGGTCCCTCTCGTGGGGCAGGGCTTCATATACCGATTCGAGGGTGTTGTGTAGCAAGGTGCCAAATAGATTGGCCGGGATGGTTTGTTCCACCACTTCGGGTTCCTTGAGCTCGGCGATATATTTGAAATAGAACTGGAGAGAACAGGTACGATACACGTTCAAAGAAGACGGAGAAAGCGACTTGAGGGTGCCAAATCGTTGTTGTAGCCTGGCCTTGATGTCATCGGTCATGGGGATGGTGATCCCGGAGCTCTGCTGCACGAGGGCAGGCGCGTTGGCTTGATGCTCGATCACGGTTATATTGGGCGCATCTTTTAGGAAAAATCGGATCTGCTGAATAAATCGACTGACTTCCTTGGAGCCCCCCCGGTCGGAAACGACCCGGTTATACACCAGCCAGGTTTCTTTGGCGCGCTGCAAAAACCGGTAGAAGTGATAGGCATAGATGGCATCTTTCTCCTCAAAAGTGGGCATGCCAAACGCTTTCCTCAGCAAATAGGGAATGAATGAATTCCCACTTGAGGTGTCGGGAAGCAGGCCTTCATTTGTGCCCAGAATGAACAGTTGGTCGAAATCCAGCCCGCGGGTTTCCAAAAACCCCATGACTTGCAAGCCCTTTAGGGGCTCTCCTTGAAATGGGATTTTGATGCTTTGGAGGGCTTGCTGCAAGAGACGGCCCAACCCGTCTGTGCGAATGTGCTGATGGTATTTGGTGAGGGTATTGGCCAGTGCTGTGAGCGATTCCCGCAGCCGCACCAGAAACTCCTGCTCCAGTTTTTTTTTCCGGGTTTCATCGGTCAAGAAGTTCAGCAGGATCTTGTCCAGGTAGGCCACCACCTGCTCCACAGATTCATATTTGTTGTTTTGTGGCGGAAAGCGAAGAATCTGCTGAATGATCGTCGGGGGATTTGTTTGCAGCACACTGGCAGAATCCAGCATCAGCAGGTTTCGCTTGGCCATGTCTTGGAGAATGGCCTTGCTTTCAGGAAACAAATCGTGGAGATAAGGATGCAAAAAGAGCCGCTCCACATCCTCATGGGCCATTAGCCAGGACCCATTGGGACTTGGCTTGCGGTTGCGCAGCAGGCTCAGCACCGTGGAGAGCAGGTGGTAAATATGGGTCTGCTTCAACGGGTATCCCATGGTGACGTTGGGAAACTGGGCATCAGTAGGAATAACCTCCAGCACAGGAAAGAGCATCTGCTCATCTGCCAGCACCACGGCCTTCCTTTCCCAAGGGATCTCATTGGGATTCTCATTTTTTTTCGAGGGGATGTCTTCGTCTTTCTTTTTGCGATTCTCCTCCTCAAACTCCGCCACGATCTCATGGAGCTTGAGGCCCAGAAAGCGAGCCTGTCCAATATTTTGTGGTGCGCCCACAAGGTGAATGATGCGCTTTCCCAGGTCAGGTGAAAAAATGAAGCGGGAATCCAGTCCCGATTTTGTCCATTTGATGTGGTAGGAGCGGATAAACTTACCGGGTTCCTTGCCCAGCAGAGGGGTCTCCGTCTCTTCTTCGCACATATATAGATGGCCCACATCCCAAAATACGCTAGCCTTTTTTTCTTTGAGCAGCTGCTCTATGATCACCTCCTCCGATTTGAGGAGGGCATTAAACCCAATGAAGACAAAGTGTCGTGCTTTGGCAGGCATGGTGCCGAGCGAGACCGATTCTGCCAGCTTTCGGTAGGCCATGCCATCATAGGCATATTGTTTCTCCTCCAGTCTTTGCCGAAAGGCCTGATACACCGGTAGCAGGAGGCTCCACAGGTTGAGGTACCTCTCCTCCATTTCCTGCCGATCGGCTTTGTTGCCACGCAGAGCCTGCCAAAGTCTCTCCAGTGCCTCTTTGTCTTCTTCTGTGAGGGAAAAAAATGCATCGATTTCCCTCAAGTCGAGAATGTTGGTGAAAAGCTTATCGGCAGGTATGAGGTATTTATCGACTTCGTCAAAATCTTTGAGAAGCATTTCTCCCCATGAAAAAAAGCTTTCCAGCGATTCGTCCCACGCTTCATCTCTTTTGCGAGCTTCTTCCTTGTACACCTCATAGAGCTCGAGCACCAGGGTAAGCGATTCCGGGAATTGTACCCCTGAGGCTTTTCTCAGGAACTCCTGAATCGAAACAATCATCGGTGCCCAGGATACTTTCCCTATTTCTTTGGCAAGGGATTGTTTCAGAAACACCATGGCGCGCTTGTTGGGCACCACGAGGCACAACTCGCTGATATGCTCGCTATGTTCTGATACGAGTGCTTTGGCTACCTCATCCAAGAAGGTTGGCTGCATGGATATAGAAATAAGACATAAAAAAAACCCTTGTGATCACACATGAACACAAGGGTTAAAGATGAGAAAATAGTCAGGAACCTGCGAGCGATCCTGCATTTATCTGGTGAGATCAATCTGATAAAAATTCCAGGCAGAACCGACCTGAAGATTTCCTTCCACCAGATTCACATATCCAAGTCGATCATCGATTTTGCGAAACTTCAGGGTGAACATAATTTCTTCACCTGGCTTGAGGAGAGTCCCAGCAGACTCAGTAGAGATTCCTTCTACCTGAAGGAGTTCATATCGTTCTCCTCCTCTTCCGTCTGGATTGCGGTCCACGAGCACATAGGCTTCTTTGCTACCGGGGGGGAAAACCCGCGTGTAATAGCTTTTTCCTTCGCGGTTTTCTGCGGCCACTTTCACGAGGGTTTCGCGATCGGTGATTTGCACTTCTACGATGCGGATATAATTCTGAGAGGCAGCAGCCACCCTGGGCTCTTTATAGATTTTACCTTTTCGGGGAATGCTTCTTTTTTCAAAGGGTCTGGGTTGAAAAAGTCCGGCAATGCCGCTCACCCTCCCGTCGGTGCGCACGTCGCGCACATCACTGGCCGCTTCGCGCAATTCATTGGGGTCGTCAAAGGTAATGGGGTCGATGGGCCGTCCCAGGGCTACCCCTCTGAGGGGGGTGTCCTTCTGCCCTACGGGCTGTGGTTGATAGGGATTGCCGGTTGTAATCTGCCTGTTTTCACGGGCTAGTTCCAGGGTAGGGGAGAAGTCGAGTGCGAGGTCAAAATCACGCATGGCGTCATCGCGCCGCCCTTGAAGGTATCTGGCCGCGCCGCGATTGTTGTAGAGCAAGGCATACACGTCCTTGTCACGTGAGGCTGGATTGGGTTCCATGATGGTGATTCCCTCAGCGCGATAAGTGCCTCCGGTGCTTTCGGGTCTTGCCCGGTAGTTGGTTTCGAGTGCGGAGGTGTAGTCTGTCTCAGCGGCAGTGTAGCGACGCAGAATAAACTGCGTGTTGCCTCTATAAAGGTAGGCTTCTGAAGAACTGGGGTCTGCCTGAATCGCCCGGTCAAATGACCGCAGTGCTTCTTCATATCTTCCGGCTCTGTAATCAGTAATGCCTTGTTGGAGGTAATACTGAGGATTTACCTGGGCAATGGCGCCAAGTAGGACAGAGAAAAATAATGTAGTGATGAGCCAATGTTTCCACATGGTCGGTAGGGTTATAATGTGAAATTGGTAAGTCAAGGGGTTGGTACGAGCTCTACGTCATAGAAATCCCACGACCCGGAATTTTCTGATTCTCCTTCAATGATGTGGAAGAAGTACATATCAGTAGGAATGCGTTCAAACTCGGCAATGATGAGCTTGTTTTCCCCGGGCCGCAGCTCGTATGGGTCCTGTGGCCAGCCATCGAGCCGTACATTTTTGAGGCGATAAGAGCGGCCAAACTGCCTGTCGGTAATCATCAGCGCACCGGGGCTGCCAGGGCCTTGGAGAGAAATCATGAATGGGTCCCGGCTAATGGATTGGACGAGGAAAGATACCAGGGTACTGTTTTCGGTTACCCGTATTTGATCTACCTGTACGAATGGATCGCTACGGTAAGCGACATTGATCTGGCCACGGTCACGAGAGAAGGTGGTTTGGCGTGGGTCGCGATCTGGTCTTTCCCAAGGGAGTGCTGGCTCGCCCCGTACGGGTGTGACAGGGGGCGTTGTGGTGCTTTGATTTGAAAATCCCGTGGTCCAGTCATCGGCGGAGTTGTTGGGATTGGTAGTCGTGGGGTAAGGTGTGGAGGGATACGTGGTTTCGGGCCAAGGCTCTCCCCAGCCACTGCCATTGGTCGTAGTGTTGGTAGGGTAGGTGGGCCTGATGGGCGAATCGTCCCAGGTATTGGTTGCAATGTCGTTGGGATTGCTTCCTTCCCTGACTTTGATCTGAGCCTTTTCGAGGTTTCGCCGGGCCGATGCCAGGTTAGGATCGATTTGCAGGGCTTCGAGAAAATAGGATTCGGCGGCGCGATACATCCCCATTTTTGCTGCAGATACGCCAAGGCTGTTGCGGATGCTGGCGTTGTCGGGGTATTGCTGTGCCGCGATTGCGTAGCTTTCGATGGCTTCGTCATAGTCGCCTAATTCAAAAAAAGCATCGCCTTTGGCCTGATAGACCTGGGCATGATTTCGGTCAAGCGCAATCACCTGATCGAAGGTTTGAATGGCACCTCTCACGTCGCCATTCTGGTATAGTTCCAGTCCACGAACGTAGAGTTTCTCGGCTTTAAAAGCTCGAATTGTTTGGTTTTCCTGAGCCCAGATGGACAGAGGGATGAGCAGGGCGGTTAAAAAGAGGAGTCGTTTCATAGTATGGAGACATTCGGATGCAAGGGCAAAAGTGCCAAATACTCGCTCCTAATCAAAGAAGAAACACAAACACATGCATTTGATATAGCAGGGCGGCTTGTGTTTGGATACACTGATAATCTAATATCTGTAAATTTTAGGAAGGATGAAATGCGGATCACCAACTTTGGTAGGCATCTCTGAGTATTTGTTCTGCTTCCTTTCCACATGGGGTAAATGTTCGTGGATTGCGGTGTGCATAGGTCTCATGGCTGGGCCATTTCCACCAGTATAGGCCTCGGCAGGCCGGATGTCGAGGCAGGGCATCTAGCACCACCTTGTAGCAACGGGCCTGATCGGTGTTGCTCACTGCTGCTTCTCCGGCTTCTGCATGAGGATGCTGCCAGGGAGCCACAATGCTGCGAAACCCGATTTCGGTCATCACATAAGGGCGATTCCATTTTTTGGACAACTGATCCAGCATGGTCAACGTTTTTTCCATCCTGGCTGCGAGTTCTTCATCCGTTGGGGCTTCTTTTTCGCTTAAGGGATAATAGCAGTTGACGCCTACAAAGTCGAGGGCATCGGCAAATCCCAGATTTTCTACCTCTTCTCCCCAATTCGCAGCATAGGTGATGGTGCCATGATAGATATGCCGGATTCTACTCACCAGGTTTCTCCACCGCTCCGGGTGTTTCAACGTAGCATACCTGAATTCGGTCCCGAGGCAAAGGATCTCCATGTTGTGGATTTCAGATAAGAGAGCATAATGTCGAATCCAGCGATGATATTGATCAAACCAGACTTCCCAATCTTCTTCCTTTGGCATGTCCACATCGCCCGGCCAACCGCCCTGTACCCAGACTTGTGGCTTGAGCATGGTATTCATGCCGGTAGCGTGGGTCTTGTAGTAGGAGAGAATGACGCTCGCATCGTTCTCTGATCCCGCACTGCCCGACCATCGGAAAGGCTCCATACTCTTTGGGTTGCTTGTACCGGTATAGGGCACAATGGCAATGGCGTTGGCACCGAGGTCGTGTAGCTTTTGGAGCTCATTCTCGGCCAGGCGTGAACCATAGCCGTTATAGACTTGATAGCCTTCATGGGCGAAGGTCATGCCTTTGTGGTAGCTCACCGTAACCTTATTGGTACCCTTTTCCGGATGCTTGTCCATGAGCTGATTCTGGTAGCTGTCCCAGGCCCCGGCCATTTCAGGAGACGATTCTGCCATGTGCTGATAGCATGCAAGTAGGCTGTCTTTTCCAAGGTATTCGAGCAGAAATTCAGCGAATGCACCTGCATAGCAATCCCTTACGAGGGAGGATTCCCTGGTGTAGGCATCTGCTGAAAGCATGGTTTGTAGCGGCACATTGCCTTCTGCACGGATCAGAGAGGCTGCAAGGGCGTGAAACCCAAGTTTTTGAAAATCGGGGGTGAGGAACACCCGAATTCCGTCCTGAATAATCTGTAATGATGGCGGGCCATAGGTTTGCTCCATCCACAGCTCCCACTCCAGCCCCGGGTCGATCTGCACAAAGGCAGGATGCACGATCCGGTGAATGCTGTTGCCCTGTCGAAGACCAGTTTCCATTTCGCCGAGGCTAATACCCATCGTTTCGGGGTGGCCATACAGGTGATAGTCGATGGAAACGGAGGGGAGCTTTTTGCCGGTCCAGGCTTCCCATCTTTGCCTTCTTTGTTCCAGGCTATCGCCAATGGCAGCGCAGAGGCCAAGATCGTCGAACTCATGGGTACGGATGTTGACCAAAGTGCCAGCCCAGGCTGCATCTTGATTAAGATCAAATTCCCAGCGCACCTGCGGGTCTGCTCTCCAGTCGTTGCCGTAATTACCAATGAGAAGTTTCTGGTCTCCCTGCATCACCTGATAATCCCAGCTGCTCCAGGGCATTCCCATCCTTCCGCGCCCCGATGAGTGATTCATGATCGCAAATATTGCCTCTTCGGAGTTGCCAGTGAGTATGGCCAAAGGAAGCGTAGGGGCGAGGGGATTAGGATACCAGGAGAGGAGAATGCTGTGATTCGATGCGAGGTAGTTTTTGTCCTGAAACCGAAATCCTGAGGAGTTAGGGGTGACAGGTAATTGGTCTTCCCAGAACCTGATCAGGCGATTGTCTTCCATTTTTCCTAACAAAAACAGCACAGAGCTGTGTAGCAGGGAATCAGGGAAAGCTAGGTCGCTTTGGACATCAATCTGCAAAAATCGGCTGTTTTGGGCCATTTTCTCCCCCCATGCAAGGTACTGGTTCGCAGAATCAGAAGATGCGGGATAGATAATGGTCATTCGCTGGAGTTCCCGTAAGGAAGCCATGAGGGTGTCTTTGTCAGATAGCTCTGACACGGGATTTCCCTTAGCCTGGGAAGCGGAGGGTTGACAGGAATTGAGTGCCACCATCAGTGCCAAGCCGCTCAGAAGTACCAAAAACCGATGGGGTTGAAAGTTCATAAGGGGGAGAATTTTAATTGTAACGTCTTCACTACTAGCCCCCAATCAATAGGGATTTACTTGAAATATCGGCAAGTTGCAGCAGAAATTCCATAAAATTCCCAAACCTCTGAAAAACTGCAATGGAAGGGGAGCATTCGGGGAGATGATGATAAAAAGAAGCGCCACTGTCCAGCCTTCATGGCAATGGACAATGGCGCTGTAAAAGAGAAATACAGATATTTCTCCCTTATTTCTTTTGCATATCGCCGAGGATGTTAATCACCTCATTGACATAGACATCCTTGCTCAGGTCGGCGTGCCAGCGGTCATAGCGGGCAATGCGCACAGAGTCGGTATTGATGAATTCAGCATCGGCTAAGGGGGATACCACTTCAATGCCATCAATGGGCTTGAACAGGTCACGGAATTCTTTGGATTGCTCGCGAAGAGACTGTTCCTGTGCGCGGTAGGCTTCTATTTCCATGGGATAGATATCCTGATCCTGTCTTTCTCTCATGCGGGTAGCATTGGTTTCGATCATCTCCCATTGCAGCGAGTTTTTTCGTCGGGCTTCAGAAGCTTTTCTGAGTTTGTCGCGGTCGGGCATGTCGGTCCAGTCGCGGTGAGTTGCAGGAGAAATTTCATCCCAGGGCATAGAGAAGGCCTGCTCGCGCTCGCCTACATCCAACTTCATGTACTGATCGGGCAAGATGATATCTGGCACGACACCGCGTTGTTGGGTTGCGCCACCGTTGATGCGGTAGAATTTCTGGATGGTGAGCTTCACGTCGCCAACCGGGTCAGCCTCTGCGCCGGTGCGTAGCAGGTCATCGAGGGCGAGAAATCGCTGCACGGTCCCTTTGCCATAAGAGGTGGTTCCCACCACGATGGCACGATCATAATCCTGAAGGGCAGCGGCCATGATTTCGGAAGCAGAGGCGCTAAAGGAGTTGATCATGATCACAAGTGGGCCGTCATATAGCACGGAAGGATCATTGTCTGAGAGCACCTGAGGGCGACCTTGTTTGGAGCGCACCTGCACAATCGGTCCCTGCTCGATGAAGTATCCCGACATTTCGACAACGTCGTTGAGGGATCCACCAAGATTGTCTCGAAGGTCGATGACGATTCCATCTACATTTTCGGCTTTGAGTTTCTGCACTTCCTTTTTGATGTCGGAGGCACAGCGGCGGCCATTGCGGTCGTTAAAGTCGAAATAGAAGGAGGGAAGGTCGATGTATCCGATTCGGAGCCCATCCTCTTCCCGCTTGACGATGGCAGATTTGGCGAATGATTCTTCAATCTCGATGACATCTCGCACGATTGGGACAACGATGACACTACCGTCTAATTTTTTGACGGTGAGGTTCACGAGTGTTCCTTTTTTGCCGCGGATGAGCTGAATGGCATCATCGAGCTCCATGCCTGTGACATCAACGGGCTCTCCATCCTCGCCTTGGGCGACTTTGGTAATGATGTCATTGACTTCCAGTTCGCCCTGCTTAAAGGAGGGACTTCCGGGCACAATATAGACCACCTTGATGTTGCCATCTTCAGGAGAGAGTCGGGCACCGATTCCTTCGAGTTTGCCAGAGATTTCAATGTCGAAATCGGACTTGTCTTTGGGAGGGAAGTAGCCGGTATGGGGATCATAAATGCTGAGGACTGCATTAATGTATTCTGCCTCCCGGTCATCGAGGGTTGTTTTGCGGATTCTGGCAAACCAGTCTTCCTGGTTTTTGAGCACTTTGGCACGGGCTTCGACCTCCATGGCTTCAAAAGTTTTTACCTCATAGCCTTCTTCTTTTGCTTCCAGGGCTTTTTCCTGGCGATCGAGCATGTCAGAGAGGCGAGAGAGGGTCTGGAATTTGAGGCTTTGACGCCATTTGGCTTTGAGCTCTTCTGAATTGGCCGCGAAGGACTCCTGCTTTGGGTCGTTTTCGTAGTTTTCTTGCTTGGTGAAATCAAAGGGCTGCGCCAGAATTTCCTGGAAGAAACCCTCAGTCTGATCTACACGCTTATCAAATAATTCTACTGATAGGAGGAACATTTCCTCGCTGCCAGATTCTATTTCATCATCTATGCCTTCCCGGTAGGCCTTGAGCTTGTCAAGGTCTTCCTGCGTAAGGAAGCGCTTGTAATAATCCAGTCGTTCGATGTATTGATCAAACACATGCTCGGAAAACTGATCGTTGAGGTCCTGTGGTTGATAATGATAATAATTCATGACCTGCATCATGCTTTTGAGCAAGCCTTGGGGCCGATCCGCATCTACTCCTGGATACCAGGTATAGGAACTAAACAGTACGAATACTGCAGAAATGGCTACTGCCATTACAATTCTCATCCGCATATTACTCACTTTCATAATCGGTGTCATTGGGTCAGGGCTTCACGTAGTCAGGAAACGCTGGCATATTCGAAGCAAAGCCAATGTATGGTTAATGATGCTGTCACAGGCCTTGAACTTATTCCCACACAGCTTTTGTGCAGGAAGATAGTATTTTCAAGATAAACCTTTAGGACAAAAAAGGTAATTATTATGCAATAGGAATCAGATATGGGATAAAAAAATGTAATTATCCATTCATACGATCGGAATGATATGTGGTTGTATGGGAAAATAGGGGCGAGGAAGGCTATGCCATCGCCTTATTTAGGAGTCGGGCGATTGCGATCAACAAGATCAGGGCACCTGCCGTAGAAAGAATGGTTCTTGCCCAGTGCAGCCGCGTCATGGTGGTAATGACCTTGGTAGAATATCCTTGTTGGCTCAGCATGCCTTGCAGCGGTCTGATAAACTGAAAGGAAATAGCTGTCGCCGCAGAAAGGCAACCAAAGTAGGCCCACAACTCCCATTTTTCGAGGCCCCATGGTTCCAGTAGAATCAAGGCAATGGCGATTAACAGGGCAATCATTCGTGGGATCCGGACGGACCACAATATTTTTTGTTGGTGAAGTGCCTGATAATCCTGAAATTCATTGGTCCCAACCCGTGTGTACAAGGGGAAGTGAACCAATTGAAAGGTCCAGTGAACGCCAACCAAATACATGCTCAACCCCAGGGAAAAGAGTAGTAGATAAATGTCCATACCCTAAAAATATGGATTTCTGCATAAAAAATCACCTGAAGTTCCAACTATGGATGATAATAGTGAGTCATTTGACAAAACGGCTGAATTAACCGCGTTGAACGCTACAACAATTTCTCCCCATCTTGACCTCGTGGAAGCCTGTAAAAAAGGCGACCGGACTGCTCAATTTCGCATATATCAGCTCTATTCCAGGGCGATGTACAACATTTGTGTGCGGATTTTGGGCGACACTGCTGCTGCTGAAGATGCGCTACAGGAGGCCTTTGTGAGTGCTTTTCGCAAGCTCAACAGCTTCGAAGGTCGATCGACCTTCGGCGCCTGGCTCAAGCGGATTGTGATTAATAAATGTGTATCCACCTTGCAGCGCAACAAAATGGAGTTTGAGCCCCTCGAACATGCAGAGGCTGAAGCTGCTATCGACCCGGTTTTGCCTGAAACCATTTTGCCACGCCTCGATGCAAATACCATCCAACAAGCCATTGACACACTGCCAGAGGGCTGTAAAGTCATTTTTTCCCTCTATCAACTCGAAGGGTATGACCATCAGGAAATCGCCGACATCCTTGGGGTTTCCGTTTCTACGTCTAAATCTCAATTTCACAGAGCCAAAAAACTGCTTCAGGAACGATTACAGCAACATTATCAGTCTTGATCTGTTACCCTTGCCTGTTTGTTTCGTCTCACATTTACAAGATTAACCACTGGCTTTCTGGCCAATCAATTCAAGAAACATCATGTGGAAGCACATAGAGTCATATATCGAAAATCACAGGGAAGAGCTCGATCAGCACACCCCTCCGGGCCATCTGTGGGATCGCATCGAAGCGAAATTGGATGCCCCTGTCCCCATGCGCAGGAAAGCCATGACATTTGATAACTGGGTGAGGCTTGCCGCGGCGATTATTCTGGTACTTGGCGGTGCCTGGATTTGGATCCAATTCAGTCCCAAACAGCAACTGCCTAGTTCCTCTATTTTGCCCGCCATCCATCAATTGCATGAAGCTTCTCCAGAATGGAATGAAGCTGAGGCCATCTATCAGCAGGAAATGAATCAGATGCTCTCTGAGGCAGGCCTGCAAACCTGGCAAGACGCTCCCGCTTATCAGGAACTGAAGCCAGCACTTGA
>JANQTF010000335.1:30418-33877 GCA_030731845.1 Bacteroidia bacterium
AGCGGCACCTTCGAAGGGGCTGTGAGATTCACCCCCGCCGAACTTTCCGGCCTCGACGGTAAATCCCTGACGGAGGTGATTTTTTACGTGCTGCAGGAACCTCGTTCTGCAACGATTAAAGTGTATGAAGGGACGGCAAATGCTGCCCCTGTGGACCTCGTGCAGTCTTTTGCTGTTGGCGCCGATATCCAGGCCGGAAGTTGGAACCGGATTTCCCTGCCTAACCCTCGGCAGATTGACGCGACCAAAGACTTGTGGATCGCCTTTCGCTTTGACAATCAGGTCAATGGACAGGTGCTTGGCTGCGATCGCGGACCCGCAGCTCCTTACGGAGATTATCTCTTTGATAATAGCGATGGCCTTTGGCAAAAACTCAGCACCCGCACTGCCAATGGCATCAACATCAACTGGAACCTACGCGCCGTGGTAGAATAGGCCGGGGGAAATGGTTGAGTGGTTGATTTGTTGAATGAGGGAACAGAAAGAAATGGTTAAATGAGTGAAAGGAAGAAATCACCTTATACCTTTATTTCCCTATACCTTTCCCATACCCTTCCTAGCCTCACACCCTCCCAAAAGCTGTGAATCCACCATCGACGAGGACTACTTCGCCCGTGACGAACTTAGCCATCGGCGAGAGGAGATAGAGCAGGGTTCCTGCCAATTCCTCCACTTCGCCAAAGCGCTTCATGGGTGTTTGAGAGATGATCGTGCGACCGCGGTCAGTTAGTTCCCCCGTTTCTTTTTCTGTGAGAAGAAAGCGATTTTGCTCGGTGAGAAAAAATCCAGGAGAAATGGCATTCACCCGAACGCCCGTTTCCGCAAAATGCACAGCCAACCATTTTGTGAAGTTGTTGATCGCGGCTTTGGCAGCGGAGTAGCCTGCCACTTTGGTCACCGGTAAAAACGCCGAAACAGAAGACAAATTCACCACAACTCCCTCGCCATTTTCCACCATATCCTGAGCAAAGGTTTGTGTAGGGAGTATCGTGCCGAGATAATTCAGGTCCATGACATGCTTGAATCCACTTTCGGTCAATTCAAAGAAAGAATTCGTCATGTCCTTATCTGCTGTCATTCGTCCACGAGAAGCCGTGGCATCAGGATGATTGCCACCGGCACAATTCACCAGAAAAGAAATCTTCCCGAGCCTGGTATGGATCATCTCCCGGGCTAGTTCCAGGGAATCCCGATCCGTGACATCCGCGCCAATGCCGATGGCCTCAATGCCAAACTCCTGCTGAAGCTGCCGGGCGAGCTGCTCCGCTTTTGCGCCATTTCTACCGAGCAAGGCGAGCTTTCCTCCCACAGATGCCACACCCCGGGCCAGTGCCTCGCCAATCAAGCCGGCACCGCCTGTGATCACACATACTTTGCCAGCCAGGCTCTCAAATGGTTGTTGATAGTTCAACATATTCGTTTGATTAAAAGGGATTGAGGAAGTTCTGGATTATTGAATGTGCTTGCTATATGTGCGAACCATCGCCATGGCCTCGGCTACTTTTTTCGTAATGTCAGCAAATTTGCCGTCACGAATCCAATCCGCTGGAAAAAGCTGAGAGCCCATGCCCACACAGGCCACGCCTGCCTCAAACCACTCCTTCACGTTGGGTTCCTCGGGCTTCACCCCACCGGTTGGCATGATCAACGTCCAGGGATTGGGGCCCAGGACAGACTTCACAAAGCCAGGACCGCCCACTTCAGTAGCAGGAAAAATTTTCACAATCTCGGCTCCTAATTCCTCTGCCTGTGAGATTTCGCTCAAAGACCCACAGCCAGGCGACCACAGCACCTTGCGGCGATTGCAGACTCTGGCCATCTCAGGATTGAGCACCGGAGATACGATGAAATTGGCTCCGAGCTGCAAATACAGAGACGTAGTCCCCGCATCCACCACTGATCCCACACCCAGGATCATGCCCGGAAGCTCGTTGAGCGCATATACGTTCAGATCGCGAAACACTTCGTGGGCCAAATCACCACGGTTGGTGAATTCGAAAATGCGCACTCCGCCATCGTAGCAAGCCTTGAGCACCTGCTTGGCAATGGTGATGTCGCTGTGGTAAAACACAGGCACGAGACCTGTGTCCAAAATTGTTTGCGCTACGCGCAGTCTTCTATAATGAGCCATGTTGAAAATGCCTGATCAGTGAGGAAAAGGGAGAACTGGGGATGGACAAGCAGACGCTTCTTCAAGTAATAAAACCTTAACGGCTTACACGTCCGCTTGCGTCGCCGCCCATGAGTTTTTCCACTTCATCCACAGTCACTTGGTTGAAGTCTCCTTTGATGGTGTGCTTGAGGCAAGAAGCCGCCACAGCAAAATTGAGCGCCTTCTGATCGTTATCATAGGTGAGCAATCCGTAGATCAGGCCGCCCATAAACGAATCGCCGCCCCCTACCCGATCCACGATGTGGGTGATCTGGTAGGTGGGTGCCTGGAACAATTGGCTGCCGTTGTAGAGCACACCTGACCAACTGTTGTGGTTGGCGCTGAGTGATCCGCGAAGGGTCACGATCACTTTTTTGGCTTTGGGGAAACGAGCCATCAGCTGCTTGCACACACTCTCGTAGGCCTCGGCTTCCACATGACCTTGGGTCACATCTACGCCTTCGGGGTGAATGTTGAATACCTTTTCGGCATCTTCTTCATTTCCCAAAATCACATCGCAATGCGCCACCAATTCAGGCATCACCTCGGCGGGTGTCTTGCCCCATTTCCAGAGATTTTTGCGGTAGTTCAGGTCAGTGGAAACGGGAATTCCCCGCTCGGATGCAGCTTTTACCGCTTCGAGACAGACCGCAGCAGCGCCTTCGGAAATGGCAGGCGTAATGCCAGTCCAGTGAAACCAGGTAGCGCCTTCAAATACCTTGTCCCAGTCAATCATGCCAGGCTCAATCTGCGAGATGGCAGACCATGCCCGATCGTAGATCACCTTACTTCCACGGCTCACAGCTCCGGTTTCGAGGAAATAGATCCCCAATCTGTCGCCACCGGTCACGATGTGGTCTGTGCCAACACCATATTTGCGCAATTCCATGATGGCAGATTTGCCGAGGTCGTTGTCGGGAAGGCGGGTAACGAACTGAGATTGAATGCCATAGTTGGCCAAAGAGACAGCCACATTGGCCTCGCCTCCCCCAAAAGTAGCCTCGTAGCTGCTAGCTTGGTTGATGCGAAGATAATCGGGCGTAGCAAGGCGGAGCATTATTTCACCAAACGTGATAACCATGAGAAGTAGAAGTATTAAGTGATAATGAGGAAGCAAAGTAAGCAAATGATTTTCGAAAAATGCAATCGATTGCGCATTCGCCGCAATATTTTCCTGAATTCTGGTAACTTGCCGTGGCAACATCGTTTCACCAGGATTCTCTTTTGGGGTCTGATATGGATTTGAGCAACAAAAAATCAACGATTCACGACATCGCGCGCGAACTGGGCCTTAATAGCTCCACGGT
>JANQTF010000336.1:0-1939 GCA_030731845.1 Bacteroidia bacterium
CAATCGCAGCGCCAACTTCAACACCCGGCAAAATGGTTACGACATCGCCGCCGATGCGTTGGGCTATCCCGAAAGTTACTACACGCCTCCCATGCAGGCGCTCGAGCGCATCGAAGTGCTGCGGGGAGCCTCTTCGCTGCAATTTGGGCCGCAGTTTGCCGGCATGATCAACTTCGTCTTCAAACAGCCCGAAGCCGGAACCCCGATCGCCTGGGAAGGGAGCCAAACCCTCGGAGCCTTCGGCTTTTACGGGAGCTACAACCGCATCTCCGGCAGCAGTAAAAAGCTTTCCTGGCAAGCCTTTCATCAATATCGGCAGGGCAATGGCTGGCGCCCCAATTCTGCATTCACCAACCAAACCGCCTTTGGACAACTCACGTGGCGCCCCTTTGCAGCGAGCAGCATCCGGCTGGAATACACCCACATGAGCTACCTGGCCCAGCAGCCCGGTGGCCTCACCGATACCCAATTTGCCCAAGACGCCCGCCAATCACTGCGCGAGCGCAACTGGTTTCGCGTAGGCTGGAACCTCGCCGCCCTCACCTGGGATCAGTCCCTCAGCGAGCACAGCAAGCTCAATCTGAGGCTTTTCGGCAACCGATCCTCGCGCGAGGCGCTGGGCCTGCTCGATCGGATCACCGTCGCCGATTTTGGACAAACCCGCACCCTCATCAGCGATGACTACCTCAACGGAGGCGCAGAACTGCGCTGGCTCAGCGACTTCTCGCTGGGGCAACGACGCAGCACCCTGCTCCTTGGCGCGCGCGCCTATCACGGGCGCACACATCAGCGCCAGGGCGATGGCCCCGCCGGAGCAGAGGCAGACTTTCGATTTGCCCATCCTGACTTGCTCGAAGGGTCAGATTTTGAGTTCCCCAATACCAACCTCGCGGCTTTCGCCGAACAGATTTTTCGCCTCGGAGATCGGCTCACCCTCACGCCGGGCCTTCGATTTGAGCACATCCGCACCCTCTCGGATGGCTATTATCGGCAGCGACTCTTCGACCAGGCAGGAAATGTGGTGGTGGACAATGTGGTGGAGGAAGAGAATGCACGCATCCGCTCCTTTTTGCTGGCTGGGTTGGGGCTGTCTTTTCAGGCGAAGGAGACCCTGGAACTCTATGCCAATGCTTCGCAAAATTACCGGGCGGTCACGTTCTCCGATCTGCGCATCGCCAACCCCAATTTTCAGGTCGATCCCAATATTCAGGACGAATCGGGCTACACCCTCGATCT
Organism: Bacteroidia bacterium; assembly: GCA_030731845.1. Classification (GTDB taxonomy): domain Bacteria; phylum Bacteroidota; class Bacteroidia; order J057; family J057; genus JANQTF01. Next base: position 1,237 of record JANQTF010000336.1, read on the forward strand.
GGGCATCCGGGGAAAAGACGGCAATCTTTTTCGCTACGATGTGAGTGCCTATTATCTCCGCTACAACGACCGGATTGGCCTGTTGCTCCGTGCAGATCAGCCGCCCCTCTTTCTCGACTATCGCCTGCGCACCAACATCGCCGATTCCTACACCCTCGGCGTGGAGGCAGTGCTGGAAGCGGATGTTCTTCGCCTGCTGAAAGGGAAGACGCATCCCTACGGATTGGTGGTATTCGCCAATGGCTCCTTCAACCACGCCCGCTACGTGAACACGAGCGACTTGTCGATCCTGGACAAGCAGGTGGAGCTTGTGCCCGCCCTGATGCTGCGCAGCGGCATTACCTTCATGAAAGGCAACTTTCAGGCGCAGTATCAACTCTCCTTTCTGAGCCAGCAATTCACCGATGCCACCAACGCCATCCGCAGTTCCTCTGCGGTGAACGGCCTCATCCCTGCCTACAGCGTCTCTGACCTCACCCTGCGCTATCGTTGGCGCATGCTCACGCTAGAGACCGGCGTAAACAACCTGCTGGATCAGCGCTATTTCACGCGCCGCGCGGTGAGCTATCCCGGTCCGGGCATCATCCCCGGCGAAGGGCGAAGCTGGTTCGTTACGGTTAGTTGGGAGCTTTTTCGCCCTGATAAGGGTTCATAACTCTGATCAGGGGTGTGATTGGTTCGTCCGGGGGCCCTACCCCTCATC
>JANQTF010000336.1:1949-2318 GCA_030731845.1 Bacteroidia bacterium
GGTTCGTTACGGTTAGTTGGGAGCTTGCCCAGAATTATCAGTTTTGTTCACTTCATGGAAATAGGAAGTGAGCTGGTGAAAGGTTTTTTTGAATGGAATATTTTGGCCATTTTAGGTCAAAATCCTGTTCGTTGAAAAAGAGGCAGAAGCTGTGAAGCCATAGCCTACTTCTTTTTCATTACTTCCATGATAAACAATTGGCGTATGAAATTTCGCAAGCACCTTAGATTGGTATCCTGCGAGAGAATGCTTTTCGTTCGATTTTCGATCATGCTGGGTTTCTGTTTGGTGTACCTCCACATTGGACCTTGCAGGCTACAAGCCCAAAGCAGTTCACTCACCAAGCGGGACGCAAAGGCTCTCCTTGAC
>JANQTF010000337.1:0-8813 GCA_030731845.1 Bacteroidia bacterium
CCGGGATTAATGTCTTTGACCAACGTAGCGGTCTGCGAGAAGCCTGACAAAAAGAGCAGGGAGGCGATCAGAAATAGGGAAAGGTGCTTCATGAAAAGGACTTATTCGAGATGGATATGTCGGAAAATGAGACCACCGCCTTGATGGGACATAGGTTTCTTCAAATTTCCGAACATAAGTGCCTCGATGCCTCACCCCTTCGGGTGATTTAATTTGAAGCATCTTGTTATGGGATCTGTTTTTTTGCGGGTACTGGACGCGACCTGTCTCTATCCGAAGCCCCAGATGAAGGGAAAGCCAGGGCTTTCATGATCCAGTCTTGTCTCCCTTCTCGCCTCTGGAAGTCTCGCTTCTCCTGTCTGACCCCTGACACCTTCCCATCTGACCCCTCATTTCACCCCCAACCCCCTCGCCAACACACAATCCCGACGCACAGGGGGCTTTAAGATGGCTTCTTGTCTCCCTTCTCGCCTCTGGAAGTCTCGCTTCTCCTATCTGCCCCCTGACACCTTCCCATCTGACTTCTCTTTTCACATTATTCCTCCCCTCATTTTCATCTAACCTTCCATTTATCCGTACCTTAGTCGCCCTTCTAGCTGAAGCAATAACGAGCGAGAAGGACATCATCATTGGCCATTCTGTTACATCAGAACTTCAAGAACCTCATCAATGAAAGTTGCAGTCGTTGGAGCCACTGGGCTCGTCGGTACCGAAATGCTGCGTCAGCTAGAGAGCAGCTTCCTTCCCATCACTGAATTGCTCGCGGTGGCTTCCTCCAAATCAGTTGGAAAAACGGTCACTTTTCGCGGCGAAAGCTACGCCGTGATTTCGATGGAAGACGGCATCGAGGCCAAACCCGATGTGGCTCTTTTCTCTGCCGGAGGCTCTGTTTCCCTCGAATATGGCCCCAAATACGTAGAGGCAGGCGCCCTTGTGATCGACAACTCATCGGCCTGGCGCATGGACAAAAGCGTGCCCCTCGTGGTGCCCGAAGTCAACCTCAACAGCATTGGCAATGCTCGCCTCATCGCCAACCCCAACTGCTCCACCATTCAAATGGTCGTGGCCCTTGCCCCGCTTCACAAAGCTTTTGGCATCAAAAGACTCGTGATTTCGACCTACCAAAGTGTGACTGGCACAGGCAAAGCCGGCGTAGATCAGCTCTTCGGTGAGCGCGACAACACAGCGCATCATGCTGTGTATCCACAAAAAATTGATCTCAACGTACTGCCTCATTGCGATGTATTCCTCGAAAACGACTACACCAAAGAGGAAATGAAGCTGGTGCATGAAACCCGCAAAATCCTCGGAGACCCCTCCATTCGCATCACGGCGACTGCTGTTCGCGTGCCGGTGATCGGTGGCCATTCGGAGTCGGTGAATGTCGAATTTGAGCGCCCTTTTGACGTGTGGGAAGTAAAAGCCCTGCTCAAAGAAGCCCCCGGCGTTATTCTCAAAGACAATCCTTCTGAGCTCTCCTACCCTACCCTGCTCGACGCCCACGGCCGCGATGAGGTATTCGTAGGACGCATTCGCCGGGATGAGTCGGTGGACAATGGCCTCAACATGTGGATCGTCTCAGACAACCTGCGCAAAGGTGCCGCCACCAATGCCGTGCAAATCGCTGAAGCCTATTTTTCCCGTGAGCGTGCCTGATCTGCCTTCTTATACCAAAAATCAACTCGCCCTGCGCAACGGACAGGACCGGGAAGAAATTTGGGTGGCCTACAAGGGCATCATTTACGACGTATCTCATAGTCGCCATTGGCGCAACGGCATCCACTACCGCCACTGGGCGGGGCAGGATCTCACACCCGAGCTCGCCGATGCGCCACATGGCGACTATGTTTTCAAGCCCTTGACTGCTATCGGCAGGCTGGAATAACGGGCTTTCCGTTACCCAGACAAAATCCGTTTCCAACGCTGTTTTGAGCTTGTATGGGCGTTTTTTTTTAGGCTGAGCATTTTTTCAGGCTTGATTAAATACGAAAATAGCCAGCTAATCCGTTACCTGCCTTGCTCATTTTTCCATCGTAGGCCCAGGCATCTGCCTCATCTTGCATGCATGAAAAGCTTCATCCATGCTCCGCTATTCAAATCTGCCATCGCTTTCCTCATCGGCATCGCCCTTGCGGCCAAGCTCGGCTTGTATGCTTATGCCTCAGGCATCCTCCTGCTCATTCTCATGGCTTACCGCTTGATGAGCAAAGGTTCCCCCTTTTACAAGAATCGCATCGAAGGCTTGGTCCTGATTGTGGTCTTTGCCCTCTTGGGAAGCCTGTTTCAGGATGCGAGAAATCAGAATGAACACAACGAAGGACTCGCAGAGCTGGAGTGCCAACGCGTGATGCTGCGCGGCGTGGTGGATCGGGCTCCCAAAGAAACTCCCTATGGTCGCTATACCTGGTTACGGGTGGATTTGGCAAAGCTGGATTCAACCCTCTTGAATGTGAGCGGGCGCTGTGTGGCTTACTTGGGTCAAGATGACAACATGGCCTTTGAAGAAGGCGACACACTTTTGGTGCAGGCCGATCTCAAACCGGTTGATAGTCGCAATGCGGGCTATTTGGAGTATTTGCACAGCCAGCACATTTTCCATGCTGCCTACGTGAAAAAAGTGAGAGTTTTGAGAAATGAGCACACAACCTGGAGCGCCACGATCGATCAGTATCGCAACCACATTGCTACCAAGTTGGGCATGGCCATGGCAGACAGTGTGAAGGCTGGGATTGCGCAGGCCATGTTTTTGGGGGATAAAAGCGGACTGAGCCCAGAGAGCAAGCAGGCCTTTGCGCAATCGGGGTTGAGCCACATTTTGGCGGTGTCGGGCTTGCACGTGGGTGTTATTTTCATGGGATTGGGATTTTTGTTTCATCTGATCAGTCGGCTCCCTGGCGGCAAGCGCTGGAAGCAGCTTTGCATTCTGCTCGGGTTGCTTGGCTACATGTTTCTGGCCGGAGCTGGAGCGGCGGTAGTCCGCGCGGTGATGATGTTTGGCCTGGTACTCGTGCTTCGCTTGATCGGCAAGCGCTCGCATTTGCTCAACGTGCTTGCCTTTTCTGCCTGGGTGCAAATGCTGTGGAATCCCGGGGTGATTTTCGACGTGGGCTTTCAGCTTTCTTATAGCGCGGTGCTGGGCATCTTTTGGCTCTTGCCCTTGCTCGAAAAGCAGTGGCCTGCCAATGTGCCTGTATGGCTCAAGCATTTGTACAGCGGCTTTGGCGTCACGATTGCCGCCACCATCTTCACCACCCCATTTGTCCTGTTCTATTTCGGCACCTTCCCCACGTGGTTTCTCATCAGCAATGTGCTGGTCTCCTTTTTAGCTTTCCCGCTCATTCTCACAGGGTTCATCATGGTGGTGCTCGCCATTGTCAGCCCTTGGTCCGCGCCGGTGATGTGGATGGGCGAGCTGTCTAGTCACCTGATTGGATGGCTGGAAGCATGGGTAGAGGTGATGAATGCCTTACCATTTGCCAAACTCACCCTCGACACCCTCTCTCCCGTTCACGGCTGGATCATTGGAGGTCAACTTTTGCTTGCATTTGCCCTCTTCAAGCTGCCTGGGTGGATCAGAAATGGCAAAATTGCCTGGCCACGCCTCACAATCTCGAAACTCCTTTGGCACATGCCCTGAAATCCTGTAGCTTGCTGATAAAGCCCTGAAGCATGAGTCAACTGTATCAGCTGATCGAATATGAGGTTACCAATCGCGTAGCCTATATCACCCTCAACCGCGCCGATAAACGCAACGCCCTCAATGACCTGATGACCGTGGAGCTGCGCGACGCCTTCACCGCAGCACAGCTAGATGACCACGCCAAGGTCATTGTGCTACGCGCAAATGGCCCTGTGTTCTGTGCCGGTGCCGATCTCGAATACCTCAAAAAGCTGCAATCCTACAGCCTCGAAGAAAATCAGGCAGACTCTGCTTCGCTGGCGCAGTTGTTTCTCGCCATTTACCGCTCTCCCAAACTCGTGATTGCACAAGTGGAAGGTCATGCCGTGGCCGGTGGATGCGGACTCGTCACGGTTTGCGATTTTGCCTTCAGTGTGCCCGAGGCACAATTTGGATATACCGAGGTGAGAATCGGTTTCGTGCCCGCCATCGTGATGACCTTTTTGCTGAGAAAATTAGGCGAGACCCGCGGCAAGGAGATGATGCTCAGTGGCGATCTCATCGATGCAGATCGGGCCGAACGATACAACCTGATCAATCGCATCGTGCCACCGGAGGAAATCCGGAGCTATGTCACTGAATTTGCGCAGCGAATTTGTCGGCAGAATTCGGCGTCGTCGCTGGCGCTAACCAAGAAAATGATCGCCGATATGCCCGATTTTCCGCTTGAAAACGGGATCAAATTTGCCGCTAAAATGAATGCCCACGGTCGCATGACAGAAGATTGCCAACGAGGTATTCAGGCGTTTTTGAACAAGGAGAAAATTTCGTGGTAACGATCATCGCAATTGCTGTTGTGCTCAGCTTGGGTGGAGGAATGCTCTACGCCCTGAGCGTTCATGCGCAGAAAAATGGAGAATCAGGCATCAGCTGGAGTTTCGGACTGCTGCTCGTCTGGGCCTTTGTGTGGATCATCTCCCGGGCCGGCTTGCTCATTCTTGGCGGCCCTGAGTCTCAGGTATATCAGCGATGGCATCCCTGGATGATCGGTGGAGCCATTTTGCTATGTTTCTCCACCTTCGCCCTCTACTGGTATCTGCTTGAGTACCGAACCCGCGATCATGATCTGGAAGAAAAAGTGAAAGAAATCGGGGAAGAGGAATGATGAGGGGTGATTAGAGGGATTGAGAAACAGCAGGCTACTGCCAGGCTATGTCGGGGAAAAGCCATCCGGTTAAGGCTAAAGCCACTATTGTTCTGACGTAAAGATCTTGAAGAAGCACGACTTGGGAAAGGTGGCAGTCGCTATGCGCCTGCAAACCTTGTGGGTACACTTAATGCTACCGAGGTTCGAATCGCCATGCGCTTCGACTCTTCGCCAGAAATTACAAATTCAAACTCTGCGCCCAGGCGCGTAGCGACTGGAACCTTGCTTAACCGGACGGCTTATGCACCATTCGGGGTTGCTATTTCTGGGGCGCAAGCCTTCCCCGGGTTGCACCCGGGGCTACCATTGTTGCGCCCTCCGGGCTGGGAAGCGCATTCCTCCATGATTTTTCGCTTACCCTATCAGTCTCACCCATCTACCCCCACTTGCCAGGCGAGGCGTTTTGACTGGTCGGAGCAGCCTTCTCCGGTGAGTTGCTCCACGGCTTCGTGCACGTGGGGGAATACGTGATCCTTGCCGATCATGTCCATCAGGCCATTTTTGAACAGGATGTCTCGCACAGGGCCGATGGCCCCCGCGAGGGCAAAATCTCTGCCGCGCTCCCGGCCTTCTTCCACGAGTTGCCTCAGCATGCGCACCGCCGAGCTATCGACTCCCACAATGCTCTCGGCATTGAGGATGAGCAGTCGCACAGGGGTTTGGGCCTTTTCTTCCATTTGCCTCACCTGATCTTTGAAGTAATCGGCATTGGCAAAATAAAGCGGCGCATCAAATCGCAGTACCAACACGCCGTCTTTCGTTTCTGCCTCGGCAAATCGCTTCACATTGCGGTAAAAGCTCGTGCCGGGAATTCTGCCCAGAACTGCCACATGAGGATAGGCACTTTTGTAAATCACCAAGGCCAGCGAGAGCACCATGCCCGTCAGGATTCCTTCCACGATCCCAAAAATAAGAGTGGTGAGGAAGGTGAAAAGCATCATGTAGAAATCTTTTCTATCGTGCTTCCAGAGGGATTTGGCCTCTTTCCAGTCCATGAGCCCCACCACAGCGACCATGATGATGGAGGCAAGAATGGCATTGGGCAAATAGTAGAACAGCGGGGTGAGAAACAGCAGCGTGATGGCAATGAGGCTGGCACTGATGATGCTGGCTAGTCCCGTGTGCGCACCCGCCTGATCGTTGACCGCGGTGCGGGAAAATCCGCCATCTACAGGGTAGGCCTGAAAGAAAGACCCGCCCATGTTGGCCATGCCCAGGGCAATGAGCTCCTGGTTGGCATCAATTTCATATTCGCCCCGATGCTTATTCTGAATGGCTTTGCCAACGGAAATCGACTCCATGAAGCTCACCATCGCGATGGTGAGGGCCGTGGGCATGAGTGTTTTCCAGATTTGCCAGTCGAAGATTGGTAGTGAAAATGCTGGCAGGCCATCCGGCACTTCGCCCACGATGGCCACTCCTTGCTCATTCAACCCTGCAAAATACACCAACAAAATCCCGAATAGCACCGCGATAAGAGGGCCAGGAATGGATTTATTCACCTTTCTCACCCCAATGACCAAGGCCATGCCCCCCAACCCGATGAGGAGGGTGAGCCAGGATAGTTCGCCGATTTCGCGGGCGACTCCGATGACGATGAGATGAATCTGGCTGGAACCCGGCACCGGAATGCCGAGCAGGTGCTTCAATTGGCTGAGGCCGATGATCAGCGCTGCTGCCGAGGTGAATCCACTGATGACGGGATGTGAGAGAAAATTCACCAAAAACCCCAATCTCAACGCCCCCAGGGAGAATTGAATGATGCCCACAAGCAGGGAGAGCGTGATGGCAAGCAGGAGGTACGTATCGGCATCGATATTGGGGATGCTGCTGACGCCGGCTGCTACAAGCAGCGAGATCATGGCCACCGGCCCCACGGCAAGCTGCCTGGAGGTGCCAAAGATGGCATACATGATGATGGGAATGATGGCTGCATAGAGGCCATAGATCGGCGGCACGCCGGCAATCATGGCATAGGCCATGCCCTGCGGAATGAGCATAATACCCACCGTGAGGCCAGCTATGAGGTCGCCTTTGAGCGAGCTGCGCTTGTAGGCGGGCAGCCACTCAAGAATCGGGATGTATTTGCGAATGCCGGAGGCCATATTCGATGTGCATGGGCAGGCCCGGAGACCTGTTTGGTGAAAATAGGTAGTTAACCGACTTCTTCAGAACGAACTTTTCACCATTCCCTGCATACAGCGAATCAGTGAGGAAGTCGGGACCGAAGCAAGCCGTAGGTGAATGTGCCGAGAACCGCGCCCAGTGTGGCCATCAGGAAGATTGTGTATCCACTTCCCAGAAGGATGTAGAGCGGTCCGGGGCAGGCTCCTGTCATGGCCCAGCCCAACCCGAAAATGGTGCCACCAAGCAGATAGCGAACGAGTCCGGGTTCCTTGGGCCGATGGTTGAGCGGCTCACCATCAACGGTTTTGGCGTCTAGGCGCTTGAAAATCTGGTTGATGAGGATGCCCAGAATCACGGCCGTGCCAATGACTCCGTACATGTGAAAGCTCTGAAAGCGAAACATTTCCTGAATCCGATACCAGGAGATGATTTCTGCCTGGGTGAGGGTGATCCCAAAAACGATTCCGACGGAAAGAATGCCGAGGTAGCCGAGCCAGGAGTTTGATGCTTTTTTCATGAGAAAATAACGCTGGAGGTGAATCAGGAAAGGAGAAGGGGAAACAAGAGGTGAGTCATGACGAGTCCACCGATGAAAAAGCCAACCACTGCGACCAACGAAGGCCATTGCAGATTGGCGAGGCCGCTGATCGCATGGCCAGAGGTGCACCCACCCGCATAGCGGGTCCCAAATCCTACCAAAAATCCGCCTCCAAGCACAAACACCCAGCCCTGCCAACTTGAGAGGGCTTCCCAGGAAAACAACTGTTGTGGCACCATGCCCTGGTTTTCGGTGCTGATCCCCAATTCGGCCAGATCACTGACTGTTTCTGGCGAAATGGCTACCGTGTCGGCAGCGCCCAGAAAGTAGTGGGAGATCAGGCCTCCAATGATGGAGCCGCCTACAAAGACCAGGTTCCACATTTGCCCTTTCCAGTCGAACTGAAAAAAGGAAGAGACTTTACCAGCTCCGCCAATGGCACACAAAGTGCGCAAGGTGGACGACACCCCGAAGTTCCTACCTAAGAGCAACAAGGCTCCCATGGTCAGGGCAATGAGGGTCCCTGCCACATACCAGGGCCAGGGTTGTGTTGTATCCGTGAGCGATACGGTTGAAGCGTCAATGAACGATAACATATAGGAAAATCAGTAGTCAGAAACGTGAGGGAAAAGTGATCCTGTGTTGGAACATTGATTGGACAAGGAGGTACGGGAAAACGTAGCTGGAAGATGTGTCGTCTGGCATACAATGCCAGAGTTTACCAATCTATTCCGGCTGAACATATACTTTCCAGTCCTTGTATCTATCTATTTTCCAAGTAACACAGGGCCCTCAGCTCTGACTACGCAGCATCATGCGGGCTTGCGCTGCTTAATCTGATACCCAATGGCGACGATCAGCAGCACCCAGGGCGCGCCGTGCATCAGCAGGTCGAGCCAGTCCATGAGCTGCATGCCCTCGGCACCGCCTGCCACCCACTTGAGCTTGCCCCACACGTGTGGCTCTGGCACAAAAGGCGCAAGGCCCAGGGTGAGCGACGCCATCAGCGGCAGCTTCCAGTCTTTGATGAGATTCATGCCTTACTGATTACTTTCGATGATGTGCTTCAACTGCGTTCTCTGCACCATACCTGCCTGCTTCCACAGCATTTTTCCTTCCTTAAACAACATGAAGGTGGGCACTCCCTGGATTTGATAATGCTGTGCCACGGCAGGATTGCGGTCCACGTCGATTTTCACGATCCGGACTTTTTCTTTCATTTCTCCTGCCAACTCCTTGAGGATAGGCGACATCGCCTGACAGGGGCCACACCATGTGGCAAAGAAATCGACCAATACGGGTGTCTCCGATTGGATCAACTG
>JANQTF010000337.1:8913-10834 GCA_030731845.1 Bacteroidia bacterium
GCCGTGGCGCAAGCGCCGAGTCCCGACAGCAGCAGCGCTGCCATCAGAAGCGAAAAAACATGATATGTGAAGGTATTTTTCATCGTTTGATGGATAAAACCGAGATGAGCTTGTCTTAATGAGCGGTTTGAAAATCTTTGACGGCTTCGCTGAGGTCGAAAATCGGCTGATCGGTATCGAGTGCTGCGTCCACAATCGAAGATCCTGCTGCAGAGCGATACCCACCTGCACAGTGAATCACGATGGGCTTATCAGTTGGGATTTCGCTGGCACGCTCGCGCAACTCCGGCAGCGGAATGTTGATCGCGCCTTCGAAGAAAGCACCGTCGGCAAATTCACCCGCATTTCTGATGTCCACGATGGTGTAGTCGCTCAGGTGGTTGACGAAAGTTGGCACTTGAAGGATGGGGGTCATGCTCATCATGAAAGAAGGTGTGAGCATGGCGGAGATGATATTGCCTTCGTAGCCGATTTTGGCGGCTTTGCGAATAACAGATTCGCGGGCTTCTTCGCTCTCGGCGATCAGGTAGAATCGCTCTTGTGGCCCTACGATGGAGCCGAGCCAGGTCTCGAATTTACCGCCATCCATGAGGTTGATCGCGCCGGGCAGGTGTCCTGCTTTGAACTGATCGGCAGGGCGTGTATCGATAACAAGGTGTCCGGGCTCAGGAGTAGCGCCGATTTCGGCGCGAATGACCTTGGCCACAGAGGCTTCAAAGGAGGGTGCTCCCTGCTTGTTGAGCCCCACATTAAATCCAAAATATTTGGGAATGAAGGGCTGCCCTTCGAGGAGGACATCCACGAAGTCGTCTTCGCTCATGGGCTGGAGGGCGTAGTTTTCGCGCAATTCGCGCCCGATGCTGCTCACGGTGTCGGTGCTGAGGTTTTTGCCACAGAGCGATCCTGCGCCATGGGCGGGATACACGAGCACGTCTTCGGGGAGCTTCATGAGTTTGTCGCGGGTGGAGCGATACATCTGTCGGGCAAGTTCTTCGCGCTGAGCGGTGATGTTGCCTGCGTTTTCGCGCAGGTCGGGACGGCCCACATCGCCGATAAAGAGGGTATCGCCCGTGAAGACCGCATGGTCTTTGCCCTGCTCGTCTCTGAGCACGATGCTGATGGAGTCTGGCGAATGGCCGGGCGTGTTCAGGCTGATGAGGGTCACGCCGCCGAGCTTGATGGCAGCACCTTCATCAAATGCCTCATGGGGATAATCGGCACCTACGAGCGCGCTTGCGTAAATGGTAGCGCCTGTGAGGCTGTGCAACTCCATGTGAGAACTCACAAAATCGGCGTGGGGGTGTGTTTCGATCACCGCGACGATTTGGGCGTTGTGGGAGCTGGCAAAATCAAGATAAGGCTGGGGGTCTCTTCCCGGATCCACAATGGCTACTTGTCCATTGTGCTCAATGGCATAGGAAGCATGGGCGAGGCCTTTGTCATAAAATTGTTGGACGTTCATTTCGCGCTATTTCAGGGATTAATCAGCGAGTACATGTTGCTGCTACAAAGATATGAAGCATTCTAATATTATAAAAACGTAATTATTGAAATTGGGTTCGGGGGAGAGAGGCGAGATGTTGAGACCGCTTCGCTTTGATCCCGCAAGCGGGACTTCGCAGCGCTCAGGAGAGCGAGACTGGATCTGATAGCCCCCTGCGCGTCGGAATGTGGGCTGGTAGGGGGTTGGGTTGAAATGAGAAGCCAGAAGTCAGGCGGGAAGATTTTCTCACGAAGGTCGGGAAGGGTTCACGAAGGTCACAAAGGAGAAGACAGACGGTTAGGTGTCAGAAGTCAGACAGGAGAGATATTGGGAAGCGAGATCTTGAGAGGCGAGACTTGATCTTATAGCCCTCATGCCTAATTCCCATATCCCAGCGGGTGATGGGATGTTGAGGATCTCCTTCATCCAACACGAAGA
>JANQTF010000338.1 GCA_030731845.1 Bacteroidia bacterium
TGATCGAAGATCGGTTCTGGGCCTACACCACGCCATTTGCTGACTTGGTTCCCTACCTTCCCACTACCATGCTTTCGCTTCGCACCCTCAAGTGCGATGTACTCGCTGGCCTCGATGCTGCCGGCCCCTACCCTTTTCGCAGTCCTGATTGGCTGGTCAGTGGGAAAATGGGCTTGATCCAGATGATAGGTCAGACGGGATCTGAAAGCCCCTGCGCGACGGGAACCTGAGCTGGCTATGGGGGCTTGGGGATAAAATGAGAGGTCAGACGGAAAATTTTACACCATTCTACGCCCTACGGCTGTGAGGATCGGCATGAGGCTGTGATACATTTCCTCAAACTGATCGAAATTGAGCTGTTGTGAGGCATCAGAAAGCGCCTTATCGGGATCGGGATGCGTCTCGATGATGAGACCATCGATGCCCATGGCGGTGCAGGCGCGGGTGAGTGCAGGCACGCCATAGCGATAGCCCATGGCATGGCTTGGGTCGAGGATCACGGGCAGATTGGTGTGCTCTTGCAGCCACGCAACCCCACAAAGGTCGAGGGTGAAGCGGGTTTTGGTTTCAAATGTGCGGATTCCGCGCTCACAAAGCATCACCTCGCTGTTTCCACCAGACAGGATGAATTCGGCGGCTTGCACAAATTCTTGCAGCGTGGTGCCAAATCCCCGCTTGAGCAACACTGGCTTTCTGGCCTTGCCACAAGCTTTCAGGATGCCGTGGTCATACATCGCTTTGGCGCCCACCTGGATCACATCGGTGTATTCGATGACTTTGTCCACGTGGGTGGCGTCTCTGACCTCCGTCACGATGCTGAAATCGTGAAGATCTCGCATCTCAGCAAGCAGCTTGAGGCCGTCTTCTTCCATGCCCTGAAAGGAATAGGGAGAGGTGCGGGGCTTGTAGCACCCACCGCGAAACATCTTGATTCCCAGCCCATTCACAAACGTAGCGGCCTCCGATACTTGCTCACGAGATTCTACCGAACAAGGTCCAGCAATCATCACCGTATTGGCAGTTTCTCCACCAATCTTCACCTCCTTGTGCAACTGAATCTCCCGCGTCTCCGAGCGATACTTTCTGGAGGCCAATTGCAGATCGGTGGCTGTGACAATGCCCTCTTCGGCAAAGTCTGCGACTGCCGCAGGAATCTCCTTGGTGCTCGCACCAGCCACGAGCACATAGCCTTCTGGCTCTTTGACAACAATGGCTTTGATGGCCTCCCCCAACTGCTGGGCCTGAGAAGGAGAAACGGATGATTTGAGGCGAATGATCATGAAGATATATCTTGAGGGCGTATTAGACGAATGCGGGAATCGGAGGATTACATTTCTCCCTTCACGAGGTTGGCAAAGGTAAGGGTTCCCACGACTTTTTCCTGCCGATCTACAACCGGGAGATAAGAAACAGGAAAGCTGGTCTGCTTGACCTTTTGGAGGAGTTCGGCGACAGTCTCGTCGGCATAAGCGACGAGGGGGCTGGTGTTGAGTAACTCTTCCGGCGGCACCTGATGAAGGTTTTGGGGATGTTTTAACAAGGCCCGACGCACGTCTGCATTGGTGGAGATACCAGCAAGGCGACCGTCGCCATGGGTGACAATGGCCAATCCAAGGCCAAAATCCTCGATGGTTTGCAGCACCGAGATCAGGTGAGTTTCCGAAATCGGAAGAAGAGGCGTCTCGATCAGGCCGATCATGAAATCCTCCACGCGGTAGTGAGAATTGGTGTCGGCCACCTTGAGGCTGTGCAGCGAAGCACTGATGGATTCGCCATTGAGCAAATAGGAGCCGGAAACGGCAGAATATACCCCAAGATTTCTCAGAATAAAGCTCACTTCGTCATTCACGCCTCCATCCACATGCACGCGTACCTGCGGGTGCCTGCGACGAAAATCCCTGATTCGCTGGAAATTTTCCCGACGAAACTGGCCTCCACTTTCCCCGGGCGTGGTGGTCATGAACAACACAAAATCAACTTGCTCGACCACGACATCAAGTGCCGACAGCGGCGTATCGGAGACAATGGCGATGCCGGTTTCGGTTTGATTGAGAATGGGAAGCTCCATGTTTTCCAGCAATTCATACTGGTAGGTCACAAGCTCCACACGGTCCTCACGCAGGTGTTCGAGGTATAGAAAGGGATTAGCCGTAATGAGATGAAGATCCACTGGGGTTTGGCTCCAGTCCCGAATGCTGTGAATGTCTGCAAAAACAGCCGCATTGTCTTTGCTGTCAATGTGAAAAAAATCGACCTGATGACGGTCGAGTTCTTTGACCAACATTTCCAGCGATTGTCCTT
>JANQTF010000339.1 GCA_030731845.1 Bacteroidia bacterium
ATCAGCTCCCCGCCCACCTCCCAAGGTCCTACGGGATGCTCTCCCGCCTGATTTTTTCTACCTTGATGGATCATATTCACCTGACGCCTCTACAACGCTATGACCACTCGTCGTCAATTTCTCAAATCCAGCGCCGCCGCAGGCGCGTTTCTCAGCCTTCAATCTTCTGGATTCGCCAGAATCCTGGGGGCCAATGACCGCCTCGTGTTTGCCGTTTTGGGCGTCAATAGCCGAGGCATGGCCCATGTAAGCGCCATTTTGCAGACCCCCAATTGTGAAATCGGCTACATCTGTGATGTGGATTCGAGGGCATTGGCCAAGGCACAAAAAGTGGTAGAGGACAAAACCGGCCGCAGGCCTAAAGGCTTTCGCGACATCAGGGAGCTGCTCAAAGAGCCCGATCTTGATGTGATCACCATCGCCACACCAGAGCACTGGCACGCGCCCATGGCCATCATGGGCCTGCAGGCAGGCAAGCACGTGTATGTGGAAAAACCCTGCTCCCACAATGGCCGCGAGGCCGAAATGCTCATGGAGGCCCAAGCCAAATATGGCAAACTCGTGCAGATGGGCAATCAGCAGCGATCTGCACCCTCTTCCATCCAGGGCATTCAAGACATTCGGGATGGGCTCATCGGCGAGGTGCATCTTGGCAAAGCCTGGTATGCCAACGACCGGAAAGGCATCGGTACCGGCAAGCCCGCGGCTGTGCCCGAGTGGCTCGACTGGGAACTGTGGCAGGGGCCTGCACCCCGACGTGAATACACCGACAATGTCGTCCACTACAACTGGCACTGGTTCAAGCACTGGGGCACAGGCGAGGTCCACAACAACGGCACCCATGAAATCGACATCTGCCGCTGGGCACTTGGGGTAGATTATCCTACCCGCGTGACTTCCTCCGGTGGGCGATACTTTTATCAGGACGATTGGGAATTTCCCGATACCAATGTGGTGAATTATGAATTTTCAGACGGGAAAATGATCTCCTGGGAAGGCAATAGCTGCATCCCGCTGGGCTTCAGGGGCATGGGCCGTGGTGCCATGATTTATGGCTCCAAAGGAGCAGCTGTCCTCACCCGCAACTTCTACGAAGCCTTTGACCTCAGAGGCAATTCCATCAAGCGGGTGAATGAAGACGAAACCTCCGCCACGACCGATACCCGTGGAGAAGGCAATCTGGATATTTTCCACATGAGAAACTTCGCCAATGGCATCCGCGAAGGAGAAGCCCTCCACGCCGACATCCAAGACGGGGCCAAAAGCACCATTCTCTGCCACCTTGGCAACCTCGCCTTTCAACATGGAGGCGTCGTGAAGGTAGATTCCACCACCGGAAGAGTGGTCGGCAATGAGCTTGCCATGAAAGACTGGGCCAGAGAATATGAGCCGGGCTGGGAACTGCACGTGTAGGGACTGCTCAAACGGAAGCCAAACAAAGACAGATTTTATCAAGAAACCCCATCACAGATTTCACAGAAGAAAACAGAAAAAAAAACCTGTGAAAATCTGAGAAATCTGTGGTGAAAAAATGAAGCCCACCACAGAGGAAAAATTTGAGAAATCCGTGGTGAAAACAAGCAGAACATTCATTCATGATCAGACAACCAAAAAAACATTGGCAGAGAAAACAACTGGACCTGCGTTCTGTGTCAAAAAACCCAAAATTGCTTGGATCCATCCTGTCCTTCTGGGGAATCATTCTGTCCAGTAGTCTGGGCCTTGCCCAATCCTTCACCATGGTGACATGGAATATCCAGGATCTTGGGAGAACTGTCACAGCTCCTCAGGTTGAGGACATTGTGCAGATTCTGCGTGGCTACGACCTCGTGCTGATTCAGGAAGTAGTGGCCAAAGATCCTGCGGGGGCACAAAAGGTAGCCGCCATTGCCGACGGCCTCAGCCGCACAGGTGCCGCCTGGGATTATCGCGTCAGCGATCCTACCCAAAGTCCTTCAGCCAACATCAGCGAGCGATATGCCATTCTCTGGAAACCTTCCAAACTTCAACTGCAAGGCCGCCCCTTTCTCGATGCCGAGCTCAAAGAAGAATGTGATCGCGAACCCTTTCTCGCCCGCTTCAAAATCGCCGGAGATACCACCCGGTTCTGGGTCGTGAATTTTCATGCCAGAACCCATGATAACGCGCCGGAAGAGGAGATTCGCTATTTCGCTCAATACCAAAGGCGTCTCGGCACCACAGCCGTGGTGATTGCCGGCGATTTCAACCTGGACGACAGCCATCCCGTTTGGACCCCTTTCTTCCAACAAGGCTACAAGACCGCTCTCTCAAAAACGCCTACCACGCTCAAGCGTGACTGCAATACTGATGGCGAGTATTTCAATTATGCCATCGACAATGTCTTTTTTCCCGGCTCAGTCTTTGCCAAAACTGCCAGCGGAAGGGTAGATTTTGTAAAAACCTGCGAACATCTCGCCGAGGCACGCGACTTGTCCGACCATGTGCCTGTGTGGATAAAGCTCCAACTTTTGCCATGAATCCAACAGCAGCCCTTTGCAGCCCGCCGAAGTCAGCGGAATCATTGGGCTAATCCAGGTCTTTTTGAGGAATCGACTCACATTTTCCTATTTCCTCCGTTTAGATTTTAGTGGTTTCCCGCGCGTCACCCGATTCGCAGAAGCCGACCATTTACCTGATGTCCAGCAGATGTATATATCCCCCTTGAGGATCACCACGGCACTCGCCACTGTTTTTCTAGTATTGTTGAGAACTGCTGCGTGGTCACAGTCCACCGGTCCGGTGGCCGACCCCTTTGCCTATCCCGAGGCAGATGCAGCTGCCTACGACGATTTTTCCTTTCAATCCACCTACGTGGAACTCTCCGACGGCACGCGCATCGCGGCAGATGTCTATTTGCCCGTTGGCGGACCGCCTGCGGCTTCCTTTCCGGTGATTTTCCAATTCACCCCCTACAATCGCGCCATCCTGATCCCCAATTTCGGACCGGTAAAATACGTCGGAGCAAAGGTTCTCGGGCTTGGCAGTGGGCCAGTCTTCGACATGTCGGAGATCGAGAAAAACATGGCCTTTCTCCTCACCCACGGCTACGCCATGGTCGTGGCCGATATGCGCGGAACCGGAGCCTCCTTCGGCAGTCAGTTGCCACTCATGCCCCAACTTGGCCGCGATGGCAAGGAGATGATCGACTGGATCGCCGCACAACCCTGGTGCGACGGAAACGTGGGCATGATGGGAATGAGCTACCTCGGCTGGATTCAATACATGACCGCCGCCAATCAGCCCGAAGCACTCAAGTGCATCATGCCTGAGGTCATCGGCTTTGAGATGTACTCCGCCGCCAATCGGCCCGGCGGCATTCTCGCCAAGCGATGGATCTCTTCCTTTGACAAGGTGCTCATGCGCCTCAACCGCAATTGGTACGACCTCGGCATGGGAGCCGTGCCCGCTCTCCCGGTCATCGACATGGACGGCGACGGCAAAATCACCGACGAATGGCCACGCATGGACTCTACCTCGCAGGAGGCAGGCGAAATGCCCAGGTATAAAGACAGGCAACCCCGTCCCGAAAATCCTTACTTTGCGGCCACACTGGAGCACCTCGACAATGTACTCGTGCGCGAAATGGCTGCTGATACATTTCGATTCTATGATGCGCCGGGGCCCTCAGGCTACGAAACCATCGGCTTTCAGCAGGTGAGCCCCTCGCTATATTTGCCCGAAATCATCGAAACCGGCATCCCGATTTATCAGGTAGGAGGATGGTTTGATGGTTTTTGCAAAGGCACCTTTCGGTATTATGCGTCACTTGGAGAGGAATATCCTGCCCGGTTATTCGTGGCTCCTCGATTTCACTTTGGTGATGTGAGCGGGCCCTACACGCGAGAATTTGACTATGAAGGAAAATATGTAAAACAACTTGGCTGGGAGCAGCTCCGCTTTTTCGACAAATACCTCAAGGGAAAGGAACATGCCCTCGACAATCGCCCTCCTGTCCTGATTTATGTGATGAATGACGGGTGGCGATTTGAACAGGAATGGCCGCTGGCATCGCAACAGATGACGCCCTTTTACCTGCAAGCCGCTCAGGGCCTCGGCCCTCTTCCTGCCACCGCAGGCAGCGACGACTATCTCGTAGATTTCAACGCTAGCTCCAATTATGGCCGTCATCGCCGCAACCGATGGCTCATGACGAGCACTGGCCCGGGCGTGGTCATGCGCCGCACCAAGCTCGACGAGCAGTGCCTCAGCTTCGACTCCGAACCACTTGAAAGTGGCACCGAAGTGACCGGACACCCGATTGTGCACCTCTGGGTTTCCGCCAATCAATCCAACGGTGATTTTTTTGTCTATCTCGAAGATGTTGCGCCCAATGGCACAGCCACCTACGTGACCGAAGGGCAGCTTCGCGCTGGCTTTCGCCGCCTCACTGAAGACGACGACATGGTCAATGGTCGCTATGATGTGCTGCCAGAATTGCCCTGGCATGGCTACAAGGAGCAGGATTGGCTAGAGGATGCCCTCGGAGAATCGCCCGTAGAAATCACCTTTGACCTCATGCCTACTTCCTGGCTCTTCAGGCCGGGCCACAAAATCCGCATCAGCATCGCTGGCGCAGACAAGGGCAACTTTCAGCTCCCACCCAGCATTTGTCCCGAAGGAACCGTCGGCTCCTGCGTCGAGACGATCTACACCTTCCACCGCGGCGAGGTGTTTCCCTCCCGCATTGAGCTGCCTATCATTCAACGATGAGGGGAAAGGGCTGAAGAATTCACCACGGAGGCATGGAGGGCACAGAGAGTCACGGAGGAAGAAATTGTTGGGTTATTGAGTTGGTGATTTTTTGAATGTGGGTGAATGTGGCGTTACTCTCTGCATAGAATCTTCAAAGCCTTTTTTTAAACCAAAAGGTCACAAAGACTCCGTGAATCTCTGTGACCTTCGTGACTTAGTGGTGAAAAAAGGAAATGCTTAAAGCGTAAAAACGCAGCCTTATACCCATATTTCCCTCATACCTTCCAACTCTTCCAACCTTCCCCCTACCGACTCACGACCAACCGTTTGCTGGCGATGAGAGCGGAGCCACTCGGGCTGCCTGGATTGGCCACTGCCTGCAGCACATACATACCACTGGCGAGGGAGGACACGTCGAGCGAAGCCTGATTTTCTCCGGCAAAAAGCCGGATAGGTTGTTCCATGACCCGCTTGCCATTCATCGAATAGACTTGCAGCGAGGCCGGAGCCATGCCCTCTACTTCCAGGGTGATCGTGGTGAGGCTTGAAGCCGGATTGGGATAAATCTCAAAGCCCTTATCTTCCTTTGTTTCGAGCTTGATAGAGGTGGGATTGCCACCACCTCCGCCGCCGGTACCGCCACCGCCACCTGCGGGTGGCCCGAGATCAGGCGTGGGGTCGCAGCTCGTATCCGCCACATAGTTGACGGGGGTTCCATTGTCGATATAGTTGTCATTGATCAGGTCAAGTTTCTGGGCCGAGTAATCATAGAATTCTACCTCGTCGAGGGTTCCATAATTCGCCCCGAACCAATCTTGCAGGATCGTGGCAAACACCTGTCGGTAATCGTGCTGATAGCCGATGATGTTGTTGTTGCTCAGATTGCTGATGTTGGGATTGATGCCCGACACACCGCCTTTGAGGCCTTTTCCGAAGATCATCATGGGCGCAGAAGCTCCGTGGTCGGTTCCATAGGTGCCATTTTCTCCCACCTGTCTTCCAAACTCAGAGAAGCTCACGGTGAGCACCCGATCTTCCAACCCGAGGCCTGCGAGATCCGCCTGGAAAGCCTTCATGGCTTCGGAGATGTGGTAGAGCAGGCAACCATGACCGCCAAAGCTTGGCTGGTCGGCCACAGCCTGATTTTCGTGGGTGTCGAAGCCACCGATTCTCACCAAAAACACCTTGGTTTTGATGCCGCCTGCGAGGAGTCGGGCCACAGTTTTGAGCTGCGGCGCAAGGTTGTTATAGTTGTTGTTGGCTGCGTTGGTGTGGTATTTTTCGGGATACACGACACCCGGCGTGTTGGCACCCTGATTATACACCTGCGTGAGACGATTGGCGTAGAGGTTGGTGGTCCGCTCGATGTCCACGATGTATTGCAGCTCTGCGCCGTAATCGGTGGCAGGAAAATTGGTGGGCAAAGCGCCCCCTACGCCATTCACGAGCCCGGCAAAGCCAGATACGTCATTGCCCAGGGTGATGCCCATGGGAATGCCTGTGGCGCGGTGAAACCCCAGCGAGATGATGTGGCTCCCAAACTCCAGCCCCGGAGGATCTGGCATGTCTGAGTTGGGATAACTGTTGGGAAAGTCGGTGAATCGGTGGTCGAGGTAGCGGCCCCACCAGCCTGATTCGGGATTTTCATCGATGGTATCACCATCTTTGCCACTGAGCCAAATGTCGGTGCCGCGAAAGTGGGAGCCGTTCATGTTGGTATAGGCCACGCTGTTCACAAAATGTGCCTTGCCTTCGTCCCACAGCTCTTTCACGCCACCCATGTCGGGGTGCAGCCCGATTTGCTGGTTGGATGGCAAGGTATTGTCCAGGGTGATGTATTTCCGCACGCCTGTGTCATTCACCCCGATCACCGGACGATGATTTTTGTAGGTGGCGTATTGATCAAGCGGAATGAGCATGTTGAGGCCATCGTTGCCACCATGCATCTGGATGATGACCATCACGCGGTCGTTCACATCATCACAGGTGAAAGAACTCGTCATGATGGAGCGCGCCATGGTGCGAATGGGAATCCCGCCCAGCGCAAATGGCGCCGCAGCCAGGGACATATTTTTTATAAATTTTCTGCGATTCATATTAAGAGAGGTCAGAAGTTTGAAGTCAGAAGTCAGGGGTCAGAAGTCAGGGGTCAGACAAGAGGCGAAGCCGATCCAGTCTCGCCTCTCGTAGCGGAGCGGTCTTGATGAGAGGCGAGAGATTGAGAGGCGGGACAAGAGGCGAAGCCGATCCAGTCTCGCCTCTCAAAGCGAAGCGGTCTCAACGTCTCGCAGCGCAGCGGTCTCGATGAGAGGCGAGATATTGAGAGGCGAGAAGCGAGACAAAAAGCGGAGCCGATCTAGTCTCAACGTCTCGTACCGGAGCGGTCTCGATGAGAGGCGGAGCCGATCCAGTCTCGCCTCTCAAAGCGAAGCGGTCTCAACATCTCGCAGCGCAGCGATCTCAACGTCTCAACCTCTCAAATCAGCCGATCTGAAACTCGGGCGATTGAAGGATGGCCCGAATCAGCTTGATGATCTGCGGCTTCACGCTCGTGTCATCGCCAGTAGCGAGATAGTTGTCCCACTCAAAGGCCCAGTTGATATCGGTGAGGCTATCGAGCAGGATTTCATCTCTGAAATACTCAAACCTCGCCGTGTCCACGGTTTCGGGGACGAGGTAGTCGAGAAGCTCATTGACGAGATGCGAGGCGATTTTGGGTCCGGGGTGGGGCCCCGGTGTGCCAATCGGGTCTGGGCCGGCATAGTCGCTGATGTTGGCCGGATCATTCACAAAGGCCATTGCGTCGATGAGCAAATGGGCAGGCCCATAGAGATGTTCATCCACAATTTGGTAGCGAGATGGAAGAGATTTGGCGCTGATCCAGAGGCGGTTATACTCAGGTGCTTGATACACAGGCTGATAGCCAGCCACTTCTGCAGGCTCAAACAAATCGAAACAGGCCTTGGACTGCAAATCCTGAATGCCAAAGGTGTAGAAGGTGACGTAGGCTGCAAATGGATCTAGCACAGGATCAGGAATGGCTATGTTAAAATAGCGAACAATCTGGCATTGTAAGTCGAGCGGACTTTTGATCAGCGCACCGATTACTTCATCGCCGGCGTCAGCGTCGTCTGCATCATAAAAATGCTGGCTTTTGAGGAGCTGCTTCACCGCAGGCATCAGCTCGTAGTTGTTGATGATCATCTGCTGCGCGAGCGGGGCGATGATGTCGTCTTCTACTTCCTGATCAATTTTGTATCGAACAAAATATCGGTAGAGTTTTCGGCAAATGGTCTTGGCAGTGGCGAGCTGGGCAAAGATCATTTCCACAAATTGATCTACCTCGCTAAACATCCCCAGGTCGGTGTTCTCTCCTGCGATGACCTGATTGCCAAAGGAGTTGGAGAACATTTTGTCGGTGTCGTCGTGACGGTTAACGAACGGCCTTGCTCGTGGCAGGCCTGTCTCCACATCCTGATAGAGAGGATTGGCCCAATCATCGTTACGGCGAAAGCCAGTCATGAGGCGAGCGGCTTCCGTTACATCGAGCTCGGTAAAGGTGGTGTAATCACCGGGGCCATTGGAAGGGCCTTTGCCAATGGTGTGGAGCTCAAAAAACTCGCGGACGAAGTTTTCATTGGGGGCATTTTTCTCACTCTCGCCAATGTCGAGGTAGTCATTCATGCCATTGTCGAGGCAGATTTTCCTGGCGAGTGCCTTGTAGTTTCCGCCAGCCATGATCATGTAGAGTTGCAGCGAATAGTAGAAGTTTTCGCTGTACTCGACCACGTTGTGCCCAATGGGGAAGCAACAATGGTTGAAAAAGGTCATTTTGGCGAATGCACTCAGAGGCTGCGACGGGTCGAAAACCGTGTGGAGCCACCATCCACCAAGGATGAGCTTGAGATCGTCGTCGGGTGAATTGGCGTTGGTACGACCTGTGACCACCCAAGGCAGATTGGTAGCGGGGTCAACAGGTGGGAGAGGAGGGGTTGGGAAGGTCATCAACTGATCGACGGCTTGATCAGCGCTGAGGGCTGCATAGCTGTCAATCTCCTGGCGCGTGGCGCCAAATGTAGTGCGGCGGAGCAGGTGCGCCGCAAGTCTTCGACCCAAAACCCCGGTGTGAGGTGCTAACGATGCCATGGTAGAACGGTAATAATGCCTTGGCCTGACTGGGATACCGGAGGAAGAGCCCGGTCGGAACAAGACGATTCAGAATTTCTATTGCAGGTAATAATGGAATGAGACTCGTAGGGATCTTTGGGGAAGATCTGGCTGGCCAACTGCCTGCTGATGTTTCGAAGATACTTTGAGCTTCGCAGATTTCAAGGGAAGATATATTTTCTGGATGTAACGTTTGGGGAGAATTTGTCGAAAAAACGCCCTTCTTCTTCGCCTCTCGTACCCTCTGGCGCGATTGGTACATGTAATGTCACCTCGAAAATGAAACGTGGGACTAGCCTTGGATCATAGAATTTAGCTTTCGGAAAGGCCTCCCCCATTTACCTCTCCTGTTTTGCTGATCCTGCCCGTTGCACTCTTTGATTACCACCTGTCATGAAGCGTTGCTTTACGCTTACCTCGTTTCTCTTCCTTGCCGCCCAACTTGTGTGGGCACAGCTCCCTCCTAATCAGCCTGAACAAGACTGCTTTGGGGCCATTCCGCTCTGTCAGAATGTCTATTTTCAAGCCAATTCCTATCAGGGAAGGGGCGAGAATCCCGACGAAATCAACGGGACTATCTCCTGTATGATTCTGGGAGAGCGCAACTCTGTTTGGTATGTATTTAAAGTGCAGACGCCCGGCAATCTGTGCTTTACCATCACCCCTGTCGATTCTACGGATGATTATGACTGGGCTGTTTACAACATCACCAATGCCTCCTGTGCCCAGATTGGCATCAATCCCAATCTGGAAGTTGCCTGCAACTTCACCTTCAACACCGGCTGTGCTGGCGAGACCGGCCCCAATGGCCGCACCGATTGTGCCGGACAGTTTGAGCCTTGCATGCAGGTGCAAACCGGACAAACCTTTGTGCTCAACGTCTCCAACTTCAACGCCTCCAATGCCGGGTACACCATTGATTTCTCGCAGTCAGATGCGACCCTCTTTGACGATGTGGCTCCGGAAATTGTGAGCATGAGTAGTTTCTGCACCGGCGTAGAAGTCACCTTTTCGGAAAATGTGTTGTGCGCAACGGTAGATCCCGGAGATTTTACCTTTGCTGGCCCCGATGGGCCCTACACCATCTCGCAGGTGACAAGCGAGAGCTGTGACAATGGGGGCAGCTTCGACAAGGTGTATCGCCTTGTGGTGGATCCCCCGATTCAGCAAGCCGGAACCTACACCGTCGCCCTCACGGGTGCTGTGAGTGATTTTTGCGGCAACGTCTCCCGCAGTGCTTCCCAGCCCATCTTTATGCCATTGCCCCCCACAGCCGCCATGGCCACCCTTGCCCCGCAGTGCCAGGGAGATAATTTATTCACCTTCAATTACACAGGCCCCTCCACCGTGGCAGCTTATGCCTGGAGCTTTGGCGATGGGGGAAGCTCCATTCTCCGGCAGCCTCAGCATACCTACTCTGGCTACGGCGATCTCACCGCCACCCTCATCATTCGCGACAACAACGGCTGCGAAGACACCACCACCCAGACCATCGTGGTGCATCCGGCACCTGTGGCCAGAGCTCAAGCGATCGCTCCACTGTGCGAAGATGACAGCCTTCTGTTCGTCAGTCTCAGTCAATATCCCGATGCCACGATGCAAACCTTCACCTGGCTGATCGGGGATGGAACGGTAACTAGTCAACCCGTTTTTGAGCATGTGCTGAAGGAGCCCGGCAGATATCCGGTCATGATTCGCACCACCAACAACTTTGGTTGCGAAGATACCGCCTCAATGATGGTCCGCGTATGGCCCAAGGCCGACGTGGATTTTGTGACCGAAGACAATGTCTGCCTCGGAGAACCAGCCACGCTGCAATTTGCC
>JANQTF010000340.1 GCA_030731845.1 Bacteroidia bacterium
CAACACTTAAGATTTGTATCAAAATGACGGCGAATAGGAAAAGTGGCTTCATGGAATCATTATTAGGATGCTGAATTAGAGAATTGACATGTGAATGATAAGCATTTTACAACTTTGTTTGATTTCCATTCCCCTACTTGAGCATTGGAAAATTCAGCATTCATCATTACTTCTTTCACCCCCTATTTCTCCCTCCCCCACGCACATGCCAACGCATAGGGGGATTTTGACTAGCCTTTTCCTTTTCCCCATCTTTCCTGTTCCCTCCACACTCACTCCATCACCTTGCCCTGCGCTTGTCGCAGTCGGAGGTCGGCGATGAGCACATCGTAGCAAGCTTTGAGGGCATTGTAGCGCGCTTGCTGCGCCTGGGCTGCTGCCTGCCATCTGGCCTGGTCAAGGCTGCGGCCTTCTTCTGATTGGGCGGTGGCTACCTGCAGTTGATTCTCTGCCAGTTGCACGGCGCGTCGCTGGATCGCCAGATTTTGCCAGGCATAGTCGAGCTGTGCTTGCGCATCGGCAACCTCATAGCCAGCCTTGCGCAAAAAATCCTGCTGCTCCAGGCGATTTTCCGCTTGCTCGGTCTCAATCACATCCTCATTTCTGCTGGCCTTGACGATGTCTGTGATGGGAATGTTGAGACTCAGGCCTGCGTAGCTATTTCCAAACCATCTGGCCCCGTTGAAGGGTTCAAACGAATTGGAAAAGTGATTGGCACCAAGATAAGCATCGAGGGAGAGAGTAGGGAGCATGAGCTTTCGTTGATTGAGCGCCTGGGTGCGCAGCAGATCCTGCTCCAGGCTGAGCTGGGCCAACTCCACGCGATCTGCCACCCCGCCAGATGACTGACGAGGCTCCTCCAATTCTCTCAGGCAGCTTTCCAGCGAGACGGCGGGCACCATGTTTTCGGCCTGATCCAGGGGCTGATTCATGGTCGAAAGTAGCAATTGCTTGAGGGTAAGGAGATTTTGTCTGGTACGCCGAAGGCGCAAGGTTACCTGAGCGAGCTGTAGCTCTGCCTGCTCCACCTCGGGTGCAAGCGTCCTGCCTGCACGCTGTTCTTCCACCAAATTCTGATACACAGTGGCAGCAGCGAGGCTATCGGCCAGGGCAAGGGAGATCTCAGATTCGCCGGCCAACACGCCGTAGTAGGCCTCGGTCACATCGGCTACGACCTGCTCTCGGGCACCACGGGCGTCTATCTGGCTGCGTCGCGCTTCGAGCAATTGCTCCGAAACCTGTCCCCCCACGCTGGGGGCATACAAAGGCTGGGAAAGGGATACGCCCGCAGAATAGGACCAATTGGTACCAAATCTTGCCGAGATCAATTCATCGGAAGGCTGAGAAGGATCAAAAATATTGGCAGGAAGGACCGATACCGGATTGATGAAGTTATAGCGGCCCTGCACATTGCCGGAGAGCTGGGGCAGATATTGGGTTTTGATGACTTGCAGTTGTGCCTCATTTCGTCGGGCCTGGACCTCATACTGTTGCAGGTCGGAGCGCTCTGTGAGGGCGATGGAGATGGCGTGATCGAGCTGAAGGCTGTCTTGTGCATATGCCACGGAGAAGATCATCAGCGCGGCGGTCAAGATATATTTCATGTCCTATTCTTTATTTGCCAAAAAAATCAGGAGAAAAAGAGAAGAGAATGGGGGCGCGAGCGCTACCGGAATACTGAAGCAGGTTCTACATTGCTCACCCGCCGAATGGCAAAAATCGCCCCGGACAAGGAGATGAACAGCGCCACCAGGAAAATGCCCAGAACGACATACCAGTCAAATTCAAAGATGAGGCCACTGCCTCGTGCGCCGATCCGAAAGCCTTGCAGCATGGCATACCCAATCACAAAGCCCACAATCGCAAACAGGCTCGCCTGGATCAGAATCAGGCGACTCAGATATCCGTTGGTCGCACCGATGGCTTTCATCGCTCCGTAGTCTTTGATCCGGTCGAGGGCGGAGGAATACATGGTGAGGCCAATGATGAAAAATCCGGAGATGATGGCGAATACAATCAGGGTTCCGGTGCTCGTGCCGATGCCGCTGTTGCCGAGAATGTTGCTGATGGTGGAAGAGGCAAGGCCTTCTTTGGTCCAGGCCCTCACGCCAAACAAGCTGCGGTTGATGCGATCCCGAACCACGTTCACATTCGCGCCGGGCTCCACGGTCACCAAAATGGCATTGATGGCGGTGGAGGGCAGGTTGCCATAATATCTCGCCCGCTCGATGGTGGTGTAGAGATAGCTCCCGCCAAAGCCCCGAACGCCCTCAG
>JANQTF010000341.1 GCA_030731845.1 Bacteroidia bacterium
GGTTCTTTGGCGTGATTCATTTCAACATCACTCAACATGAACAACCACCTCTTCCCACAACACATTCCCTCCATCATTCCTGCCAAAAAATCCCGAACTTGGGCAGATTGTTGATTGTCACTTCTGTCATGAATCTACCGATTGCTCTGCCTCCTCTCAAGCGCGTATTGCTGCTTCCTGTTGAGAAACTCTATGAGTTTTGGATGGTCAGGCGCAGGGCCTGGTACATGGCGCATCCGGAAAAGCGATATCGCGCACCGATTCCGGTGATCTCCGTCGGCAACATCTCAGCAGGTGGCACCGGCAAAACGCCTATGGCGATTTGGCTCCTTGAGCACTATCTCGCGCAGGGCAAAACGCCCGCCTATTTGAGCCGCGGCTATGGCCGCAAAACTTCAGGCTACCTGCAGGTATCTCCCGGCCATCGCTCACGCGACGTGGGCGACGAGGCCCTCATGGTAGCGCTTCGCTTTCCTAACCTGCCGATCGCAGTATGCGAATCCCGCACAAAAGGCATTCAGCGACTGCTTGAAACCCACCATCCCGATCTCATCATCCTCGATGATGCCTTTCAGCACCTCAAGGTGCACCGCGATCTCGATCTCCTGCTCATGGATGCCACCCGCATGCCCGATCAGGACTATCTCCTGCCGGGCGGACGGCTGCGAGAGCCCCTTTTTGCCCTCACCCACGCCGATGCCCTCATTGTGAACAAGCTGCCATCTGAGCTGGAGTGGAATCAACTGAGCCTGCGCCTCGCGCCATGGGCAAAACCCATAGCAGGCAGCAGCATGAAGGTCACGACGCTCCTCGATACAAAGGGAACAAAACATTCGCCCGATACCATTCAGGGGAAAAAGGCCGTTCTGTTTTCTGGCCTCGCCAACAATGATTCTTTTCACGCCCTTGTCACCTCCCTTGGCGCGGAGGTGATCGAGCATCAGGCCTATCCTGATCACTATGCCTATCGACCGGGAGACTTTGCCGCCATTGCAGCAATGCTGAACCGCAATCCTGAAGCCATCGTGCTCACGACTGAAAAAGACCTGGCACGGAGTCGGGAAGATCTGCCTGCGGAGATTGCCGCAAGGCTTCATGCCGTGGTGATCGGGCTATCCTGGATGGGGGAAGGAATGACAAACATCCTCAGCCAACTGCCCCTGCCTTCAGCCCAGCCTGATCGCTTGCCTTGACCTATTCGAGGGCATAGTCATAGCCCATTTTCAGTAGCTTGAGAAATTCCCCATTCACTTCATGCTCTTCGCTGACACGAAGGTGGTGCGCATATTTTCCGCCATAATCCACCACCTTCTTGATTCTGTGATGATCAATCGGAGAATCGTGGTAAAATTTCACGTCGAGCTCTTTGGTCATGGGCTTCACGATGAGCCATGCTTTGCTGTTGGCAAACACCACTGCATATCGAGAAGCGCCCACGCTGTTGGGTTCCCACATCATCACGTGCTGGAGAATCGCGTCAAATGCCAGCACCAAATGATCGGGACGATCTGCAAAGAGATCGTCGATCGTGGTATCCACACAGGTGTGAGATTGATTGGTGGTTTTGAACAGGCGCTGGCAGTTGGGACAAGTCCACATAAGGAGTCATTCTTGAACCCAAGATAAAGCAAATCCAGGGAAAACTTGTTTCTCACCTGACGAGAGTTGATGTTTCCTGCAAGCTGATCAATCCCTGGGTTTTATCGACGAATCAGGTTGCAAATGGCGCTCTTTTTCAGCTATATTTTCTGAATATCACCATTTTATGAAGCAGATCCTCTGTTTTTTCGCCTGTGCCTGTCTGATTCAGATCGCTTCAGCGCAGTTTTCTCTGTCCACAAACCCGGACATCCTCACCCGAAACTGGAAGGCTAGGTGGATCAGTCATCCTGACATAGAGCGGCAGGGGTTTGCGGTGCTCCACTTCCGAAAAGTGATGGAATTGGACAGCGCTCCAGAGCATTTTGTGGTCCATGTGTCGGCAGACAATCGCTATCGCCTCTTTGTGAATGGCGTGCCAGTGAGTCGTGGCCCCGCCAGAGGAGATCAGCGTCATTGGCGTTTTGAGACGGTGGACATTGGTCCGCAGCTGCGGGTTGGCAGGAACACCATCGCAGCGGTGGTCTGGAACTTTGGCGATCATCAGCCCCAGGCACAAATGTCGCACGAAACCGCCTTTATCCTTCAGGGAGACGGAGAAAACGGGCAAATCGCAAATACAGATCAGACATGGAAAGTGCTTCAAAATGAAGCCATTAGCCCCATTGCCACTTCTCAATTTGATCTGTATTCATATTATGTGGCCGGTCCGGGCGAAGCCATTGACGGACGCACCTATCCCTGGAATTGGACAGAGGCAGCCCTCGACGATGAGCAATGGATTCAACCAATACTCCTGGAGCCGGGACACCCTCGCGGCACAGGAACGGGTGCCAATTGGATGCTCGTGCCCCGCGACATTCCGCCCATGGCGGAGATTCCCCTGGCTGCGGCGCAGCTTCGCCGGGCAGAAGGCCTCGTGATGCCGGAAAATTGGGCTCCCGGTCAGCCCATTGAGATTCCTGCTCACAGCTCCTGCTCCATCTTGCTCGATCAGCAGCAACTCGTGACTGCCTACCCGGAGCTCAAGATTGGCGGCGGACTGGGCGCGAGCATCAACATCACCTATGCCGAAGCCATGTTTGGCGAAGGCGTCGCCTGGCAGCTCTCCACCCGCAAAGGCAACCGAGACGACATCGAAGGCAGGAAAATCATCGGGAATCGGGACGAAGTGCTGGGCAACGGTGCGGAGAATCAGTCCTACTCACCCTTGTGGTGGCGCACATGGCGCTATGTGCAACTGACTATCATCACGCAAGATGATCCGCTTGTGCTGCAAGATTTTAGGGGAATGGAAACACGCTATCCGCTGGAAGCTGTGGCTACCTTTTCTGCTTCAGAGAATCGGCTCGAAGATGTTTGGAACGTGGGCTGGCGTACTGCGCAGCTTTGCGCACACGAAACCTACGTGGATTGCCCCTATTACGAACAGCTCCAATATGTGGGCGACACCCGCATTCAAGCCTTGGTTTCGCTCTATGTCTCTGGCGACGATCGCCTGATGCGCAGGGCCATCACCGATTTTGAGGATTCGCGCACCCCCGAAGGCCTCACCCAAAGTCGCTATCCCTGTGCTACCGAGCAGATCATCCCGACCTACTCGCTGTTTTGGATCTCCATGCTCCACGATTACTGGATGCTGCGCGACGATCCTGAATTTGTGAGCCAACACCTCAGAGGTGTGGAGAGCGTTTTGTCCTGGTATCTCGACTATGTCGGGCCCGACGATCTGCTGGGCGCCCACCCCTGGTGGAATTTTGTGGATTGGGCGTGGCCCTGGAGCGAGCAGACAGGATTTGGCGGCGTGCCGCCCGGCAACGACAGCCATTCCTCCATTCTCACCTTTCAGCTCATCTATACCCTGGAGCAAGCAGCAGAATTGATGGATGAATTTGGCGAAGAAGCCCAGGCAGCTACTTATCGGGAGCAGATTGTGCGGCTACGTGACGCGGCTTTCAACGCATTTTGGTCTGAAGATCGCCTCCTATTTGCAGATACACAGGAGAAAGAGAGCTATTCGCAACATGCGAACATCCTGGCCATTCTCACAGATGCCCTTCCACCTTACCAACAAGCAGCGCTGATGGAGCGAATCCTCAGCGACAGCAGCCTCACGCAGGCTACCTTTTATTTCCGGTTTTATCTCACCCAGGCCATGGTCAAGACGGGACTGCACAATCGCTATGTGGATGAACTTGCGCCCTGGTTTGCGATGCTCGACCTCGGGCTCAGCACATTTGCCGAAAAACCCGAACCCACGAGATCGGATTGCCATGCCTGGAGTGCCAGTCCCAATTATGAGTTTCTCGCCACTATTTGTGGCATCAGGCCCGCCTCACCTGGCTTTGCCACGGTGATCATTGCCCCGGAGCCAGGCTCGTTGCGGAAGGTGAAAGCGAGTATGCCGCACCCACTTGGCACCATCTCCGTGGACTTTGTGCGCCGAGGCGACTCCGGCATCCTCGCAGAAATCACCCTGCCACCCGGCCTCGAAGGCAGCTTTGTATTTGCTGGTCGCGAACGGAAACTCAGCAGCGGCACAACCCGCGTGGAATGGTGATCGCCGCTGGATAAGCATCCAGATAACAGCCCCGCCTCGGGGCAATTATGCGAAAAAAAGAACTCCGGCTTGCCCACTTGAACTTGCACCCTGGACAAGCCGGAGGGATTCCTATTGTTTATAGAAAACACCTGACCTTTCTCCCAACAAAAAGGTATAGATCCCAGAAGGCAGGAGAGACACGTCCATGACAACAATTCCCATTGACTGATCATTCAGATGAATGAGGTGGCTCACATCTTGCCCCATGAGGCTGTAGATCTTTGGGTTGGCAGTTCCAGCATCTCCTCCTTCAATTGTGAGGATGGAAGAGGTAGGATTGGGATATAGCGTGAGTCTTGGAGCTAAAGCAGCTTCAATCTTGATCGCCCTCGTGCCGGAGTAGCTCACTTTTCCATCCACATCTGTCTGCCGGATTCGATAATAGGAAGGACCAGTTTGTGGGAAACGATCCTCCACAGCATATTCTTGCAAAGTGCTACTGTTGCCAACAGCTTCAAGATCTGTGATTTCCTCCCATGTCTCCTCGTTGGCTGAACGCTCCACGGTGAAAAAATCATTATTTGTTTCAAAGCTTGTCTCCCAGCTCAATAGCACGGTGTTTTGACTGGAGAGCTCTGCCTCAAAGTAAGAAAACCTAACTGGCAAAGCCACAGCGGCAGCTCTGATCCATAGATTGAGATCATTGGGGGAAGCACCAATATTGACCTTTTCCAGTCCGGTAGCATCTGCCACCAGCCAATGTAGCCCCCCACCATGACACCCAGAATGATAGATTCTGGTATTGAGGCCAGCATCGGTGCTGCCACACCTCGGATCTGCGTAGGAGGTGCCTGTTCCAGACCAATCTGTGGTACTTGTTCCGACAGACAGGGTGCGATTTGCTCTCAAATTGGTGAGAATACCAGAAGCACTTGAGGTAATATCAAAAGGAATATCGGTGCCGGAAGTCGCATTGATCCGAACATCGGTGATCAGGGCGGAGGCGTAAATAGAGGATGAAAGAATTTGATCCGATTGCAAGGTCAGAGCTGAGGTAGTCGCATAACTGGCTTCTTCTGTATCTCCCTCGCCAGAAGCGATCAGGATCCAGCCACTGCCAGCTTCTACATAGGTTGAAAAAGAGGTTCCGTCGATTGAGAAATAATAAATCCCTGAAGAAGGGGCGTGCCAGGCTTGGCCTAGCGCTATAAACGGATCTCCAACGGTCCCCGCCTGGGCAAACACTGGGAGGGAGCAAGAGCAAATAAAGATCGCTAAGAGAATTCTTGCCAACATGATTTGAAAGATTGAAAGTGTGATCAGGGTGTTTATTTACCAAGGAACAAGCCTGGATAAATGTGAGAGGAGGACTTGAATCCAATAACTTTTCAAAGAATGCAGGGCAAGAAAGTGAGATAGCTACCATATTCAGAATCTATTAATTCATGGATCTTTCATAAAACAGAAAAACATCATCTGCTGCTCCTTTTGACATAGCAAATGGCCTTTTCCACCAGACTATTCCTTGCTTTCTCAACTCTTTTTCGCCCATGTCACGCTTTCTCCGTAATTTCTGCGCATGAACGAATCCTCATCCATGATTAGGGATCGCATAGCTCAACTCTTGACCCACATGGGTCACAACCTCTTCGAAAAAGAGCGGGTGCTTGCCATGGCGCTCCTCTCCGCAGTGGCAGGGGAGAGCATCTTTTTGCTCGGTCCCCCAGGCGTAGCCAAAAGTATGGTCGCCCGGCGACTCAAACTGGCATTTAGCCATGCCAAAGCCTTCGAATATTTGATGGGGAAATTTTCCACCCCTGATGAAGTATTCGGCCCGGTTTCCATTAGTCGCCTCAAAAACGACGACAAATACGAACGCATCACGGAGTTTTACCTTCCCGGTGCCCAGATCGTGTTTCTCGATGAAATCTGGAAGGCGAGTCCACCCATTCAAAATGCCCTTCTCACCGTGCTCAATGAAAAAATCTACCGCAACGGCGAGCAGGAAGTGAAAGTGGACATTCGCGGCCTCATTGCCGCTTCCAATGAATTGCCCGCACAGGGCGAAGGCCTCGAAGCGCTCTGGGACCGATTTCTCATTCGGCTCGTGGTAGAAGGCATCGAAACGGAAGACAAATTCGAAGCCCTCCTCTCCCTGCCTAACAAGCGGAGCAAGGAAGACCTCGTGCCCGAGGCACTTCGAATCACCGACGAAGAATATAAAAGCTGGCAAACCAGCATCGACAGCATAGATCTCCCCCCTCATTTGCTAGGGTTGATCCACGAGATCAGGCGCATGATTCGAAATCGAAATGCCACCGCCGACCCAGATCAGCAGTGGTACGTTTCGGATCGCAGATGGCGAAAAGTGGCTAATTTACTGCGATGCTCAGCTTTCCTTCACGATCGCAGGAGCGTCATCCTCGCCGATATGTTTTTGCTCGTGGATTGCCTGTGGGATCGCTATGAGCAGCGAAAAGAGATGCAAGACCTCCTCACAGGAGCCATTGTGAGGCATGGATACGAGCGACTCACCAAACTCGGCAGCCTGCGGGCACAGCTCGACATGTGGCGGGAAGAGATCACCGAAGAAACCCGCATGGTCAAAGTGCGGGAAGTGACCCAGCCCAAGGCTGCCAGGGATGAAGAAGGCGTCACCTATTTTCAGCTCCTCAAGTATCGGGGTGATGAGCCCGTTTTTGTCAAAGAGGAAGACTGGGATCAGATGAATACCGGACAAGAGCGCATTTTTCCCCTTTTTGACCGAAAAGAAGGGATCTATCGTGCCATCCAACGGACCGGTGCCCGCAAAACCGAAGATGGCGGCCTCAAAATCAGTGGCAAGGAATACCAGATTCTGATGGAGCAGGTGGAAGAAAAACAAATCATCCCCAAAAATCCACATGCATCGCAGATCACGATGTGGAATCAACAAGCCTCGATCTTGATGCGAGGGTGCCAGGAGCGACTGGAGCGGCTCGAGCAGCAGTATGAGGAGGAAAAAAATCATATACGGTCTCATTTGTTTCTCGATCAGGACTTCGCCCCCCATATCGAACAAGCCTACGCATTCGCCAAAAGACAAATTCTCGACCTCAAACTCGACACCCAAAAAACCCAGCATAGCTATGAAGAGGTGGGCGACAGTTGAAGGCGCTTTTTCGGAGTGGCTGGGCGCCAGCGAATTTCTCAACCCGGCGGACCGCAGGTTTCTCGCGGAGTTGCTCTTCATGCATCTCTATGATGTGAGCTATCCCTCCATCCAGGAATTGAAGGACTCCGGAATCGAGGCACGTTTTCCCAATTGGGCCTCCATTATCCTATCTGTGCTGGAGGAAAACAGGCTGCGCAAAGCCACCAAAAACCACGAAGAGTTTGCCCTCAGTGTGGCTAAAGAAACCCTGCGATGGTGTATGAAGATGAACCTGAGGTTTCTTGCGCACCATGATTTTCAGGGCGAAGAAAGTCACTTTCGCCATGTGAGGGAGCATCTACATGACCTGCCTTCTTCTATGTTTTTGCAGCGCGTGGAAAGTTTGTCCGCTAATTATCCAGAGAAAGCAAATCAGTGGAGATTCTACAAGCGGGCATTTGAGGAAGAACAATACAATGGATCTGGCACCATTAGCCCGGATCATGCAGTTCTGAGAGAAAATTTTCTCGAAGACTGGGATCAAGAGCTGCATTCCGCCAAAACTGCCACAGAGCAAACCTTTCTCTCGGGTAAATGGGGCGACTACATCGGCGATCTGAGTGAAAAAGCCGAGCGATTGGAGGAAATGGAAGACATCATCGAGCCTTTTTCCCAATTTCTCGGACAAGCCTGGAACAGCTCTCTGGGAAATTGGCGCGAAATCAACTGGAGTCAACTCAAGGCCATCTCCGCTCAGATGAAAACCGACCCGCAACTGCGAGACCTCATGGTGTGGCTGGGGCGCTGGCAATCGAATATGCAGGACAAAGAGCTTCAGCGACGCAGCGACCCGCTGCCCAAAAACAACTGGCAACCCAACCCGCTCGGCAAATCCGAGATCATTGGCATTCACCAAAGCGACCGCATAGAATCGGTCATTCCTTCAGAAATTGCGCTGCTCAGCACCCCTGAAACGGAGATTATTTTCTCTCAAAAATATGTGGAGCACAAGCTCCTCACCTTTCAATATCGCTCCCTCGATGTGGAGCGCGAAGAAGACCCCAAACAACAGATCATGGAGCCTTCGGCCAGCGAAACCAACGGGCCGTTCATTCTCTGCATCGACACAAGTGGGTCCATGTATGGCACCCCCGAGCAAATCGCCAAAGGACTGGCCCTCGCGATCACGGAGCTGGCGATGCGAGAAAATCGGGCCTGCTACCTCATTTCTTTCTCCACTGGTGTGCGCGCGCTGGAGCTCACTGGCATGGAAAAAAGCGTCGAATCCCTTATTGCTTTCCTCAAAATGAGCTTTCACGGGAGCACAGATATGCAACCTGCTCTGCAAGAAGCCACCCGGTTGCTGCGCGAGCAACGATATCAAAAGGCCGACGTAATGGTGATCTCCGACTTTCTCATTCCACGGGTGGAAAGAGAACTGAGGCTGGAGATTAAGCGAATGAAGCAAGAGCAAGGCACCCGGTTTCACAGCATGTTTATCGGGAGAAATCCCGATTCAAACCACGTTCCCCTGGCTATCTTTGACCACCATTGGATCTACGACCTCAACCACCCCGGCGTGATGCGCCAATGGATTTCCTACATGAGAATTCTGGAGGGACATCAGGCATGATCAAAAATGCACGCCTTCCTTCGGAAGCATGGTTTGGGGTAACGCTTGTGCTGTTAGGCTCCATTTTTTCCTCCACCAAAGCGGTCATCATCAAGCTGGCGTATGTGTATGAGATCAACGCGGTGTCGTTGCTCACGCTGCGAATGATCATTGCGCTGCCGTTTTTTCTGGCCATGGGCATCTGGTCCTGGCGGCGGCAAAAAGTAGCCATTCGCCCCAAAGATTGGGCCTTGCTTGCCTTGGTAGGCATGTTGGGCTATTACCTCGCATCTTTGTTTGATTTCATCGGGCTGCAATACATCACCGCCGGGCTGGAGCGACTCATCGTGTTTGCCTATCCCACGCTCGTGGTGTTGCTGGGCGCGTTGATCTGGCGGCGCAGCATTTCTGCCAGACAATGGGTGGCCCTCGTGCTCACCTACTGCGGAATTTTGCTCGCACTGAGCGGCGATGTTGTGGTGCCGGAGGCATCCTTGCTCTGGAAAGGCGCTTTCTGGGTGTTTTTGTGCGCGTTGGCTTATGCCCTTCACTTGCTCGGGAGCGAGCAGCTCATTCCCCGAATGGGTGTGATGATGTTTTCCTCCTGGGCCATGCTTGCGGCCACGCTGGGCGTGTTTGTCCATGCTTCCGTGATGGCAGATGCCGTTCAGCTCACTGGCTATCCGCCCCGGCTGTATCAACTCGCGATTTTGCTCTCGGTGATCACCACCATTTTACCGCCCTACCTCATGTCGGCGGGGATACAGCGATTGGGGGCAGGGAATGCCGCTATTTTGGGCAGCATTGGACCGGTGTCCACGCTCGTTCTGGCGTGGTGGCTGCTGGAGGAGCACCTAAGCGGCGTGCAAATGATCGGCGCAGCGATTGTGCTCGCAGGCGTGGGCCTCGTGAGCTATCGCAAACGTAAAAAGGTGTTGGAGAAAAACGATCTTTCTACAAAGACAACTTTTTGAACAGCCCTTCTGGGATGTTGCGGATGATGAGCATGATGTATTTCCACATCCACTTGGTGTAGAGCACATTCTTCTGCTTGTGGATGGCTTTGAGAATATCCTTTGCCACGGCATCGGGCTGTGCAGTGAGCAGAGGCGGAAGGTCGAGACCGTCGGTCATGTTGGTGTCCACAAAGCCGGGCTTGACAGTGAGCACGTGCACGCCTTTTTTTGCGAGTCGGTTGCGGAGGCCGGAGAGAAAAGCGGTGAATCCTGCCTTGGCACTGCCATAGTAATAGTTGCTGGCACGGCCACGCTCCCCCGCCACCGAGCTGATGCCCACGATCATGCCACTGCCACGGGCTTCCATGTCATTGGCGGCATGATGAAGGAGAGACACCACGCCTGTATAGTTAGCGAGGATGGTTTGGTGGGCTGCGGCCCAGTTTTTTTCCTGCTCTTGTTGCTTTCCGAGGTAGCCAATGGCAGAAATCACCCAATCAGGGCGCTGCGGGAGGGCTGCATACCAGGATTCGTGCGCGGCGATGTCGGCGGCATCGAGAAGGTGGGTGCTCACTGTGGCGTTGAATCTCACGCGCAGGTCCTGCGCATCGGCTTCTATGGCCTCGCCATTGCGAGCTGCGAGCAAGAGCGGGTGGCCTTTGCTGGCAAGTAGCCGAGCCAGGGCGCGCGCCATGTCTGAAGTTGAGCCAAGAATCAAAACGCTAGGGAGCATGGGAAAGGGTTGAGTTGGTGAAT
>JANQTF010000342.1 GCA_030731845.1 Bacteroidia bacterium
GAATACAACCGTATTTGTCGCCCGGACAGAAGTAGTAACTGCTGGAAAAACGAATTCTGCAGATTTGGGGACTTACACCACTGATTTTGCTTTTCTGAGATTCGATGCGGAGCTGCCGTTTCGCCTGAAATCGGTTCAGGTTTATTCCCAGGGAGATGGAAATCGCAGATTTCAACTTCGTACTTCTACTGGAACGATCCTTAAAGACACCACCATTTTCCTCAACTTTGGGCCGAGAACAGTGGTGTTAGATATGGATGTGCCAGCAGGCGTAGGGCATGAGCTGGGGGTAAACAGCGGCCAGGTGAGGTTGCTCACGACAACTGAGGGAGTCGCTTATCCTTATGTTTCGGAGATTGTGGTATCGATTACCGGATCTACGCTGGGAGCTACAAGCTATCCCTACCTGTTTGATTGGGAGATTGCCTATGAAGGCTGCAGGCAGCCTGTACCGGTGGAAGTAGTTGCGGGCGATATTGAGGTCATGATTTCGCCCAAAGACACAGCCATTTATCTCGCACTGGGAGGAGAAATAAGCTTTTCTAATTCCTCGCAGACGATTACGAACGCCACCTGGACCTGGGGAGATGGAAGTAGTTCGACTGGCTCTGCAGCAACGCATATCTATGATTCTGCGGGAGTGTATTCCGTCTATCTCACTGCTGAAAGCCAAAATGGCTGTGCTGGGTCAGATTCGGCACGGGTTACAGTGCTGGATTGGGCACTGAGTGGAGGGCGCTATGGCAGCGGCTGGACGATTGAGATTTATCCCAATCCTGCAAAGGATCGATTGATTCTTTCCTGGCAGGCTCTGCCAGCAAAAGAAATGAGCATAGAGCTGTTTGATCTTCAGGGCAAGGCGCTGTATCGTGAGACCATTCGACCTGTTGGCGGCTCCTGGCCATTGGACTTGTCGTCTGTGAGTCCGGGAAGTTATGTGCTGAAATGCGTGAGTGGGACTGATCAGTGTATTCATCGGATTCAGGTGAATCCGTGATTTTCAAAAGGTTTCAAGTCTTTCTTGCACAAACCTGTCCTTACTGAAACTTTTTTCGCATTCAGCAAACCTTTTTGGAATCGTGCCGTTAGTTTCGTTTGTAACCAATGGAGAGTCCAAATTCCACATCTGCAAGACCGCTTTTCGCACGCCTTATGGGCATGATCGGAAGAGCGATGGCCAAAGCCCTGACCGATAGTATTCGGGAAGCAGGGTATAATCTGAATATGGAGGAATGGATCGTGCTGGTCCACTTGTGGGAGCAGGATGGACAAAATCAAGCGAAGCTAGGGGAGTTTGCGGGACGGCATAAAACAGCCGTTACACGCGCTATTGACCATCTTGAGGAGCTCAATTATGTCCTGAGAGTGCCAGATCAGAATGATCGGAGGAACAAGCTGATTTATCTCACCAATGTAGGAAAAGAGATGGAGAATGTGCTGAGACCCCTCTCAGAAAAAATCCACCAGGAAGCGCTGAATGGCATATCCGATCAGGAGATCATGACCCTCCAAAGAACACTACGCAAAATTCTTGTCAACACCAGACACCATATATAGTCTTTTCCATATGGTTACGATTGTAACCGATTTTACCCAACAAATGAAACTTTTTACCACATGAGATCGGCAATTATTTCGCTCGTTTTTGTTGTCCTGATTCTGGGCGCTGGATTCGGGATATCGAGCATGGTTTCTTCTCAGAAGAAACCAGCTGACAAACTTCCTGCTGTGGCCAATATTTCTCAGGTTTCTTATCGACCAGTCACCAATCAAACAGCTGCGTCAAAAATCGAAGTCAATGGCAGACTCACTGCCAGAGATCGCGTAGAGATCTTCTCGGAAGTAAGTGGAACCTACCGAAGCGGAGGCAAGCTATTCAAAGAAGGGGCATACTTTCGCAAGGGAGAAACACTCCTGAACATGGCCGACCAGGAATTTTTGATGACCCTGAGAGCTCAGAAGAGTTCCTTGATGAATCAAATCACCCTGATGCTTCCAGACATGAAGGCAGATTATCCCGAAAGTTTCCCCAATTGGGTGGCATATCTGGATAGCTTTGACCTCGACAAACCACTGCCAGCCTTACCTACAGCTGCCACTGACCAGGAGCGTTACTATCTCACCGCCAAGAACATTCAGAATCTCTACTATTCAATCAAAAGCCAGGAGGCCAGAATGAAGAAGTATAAGATTTATGCACCATTCAATGGCAAGGTGTCTCAGAGCAGTAT
>JANQTF010000343.1 GCA_030731845.1 Bacteroidia bacterium
CGAGAAATTTCCCGGAAGGCTTAGCCCGTGTCACAACCAGTTGAAAAAGGCCACTCTCCAAATCCTTAGACATCTTCTCCCGTGAAGAATAGCAGGGTCCGATGGGGATGGCGCGCCCTTTCTCTTTGATATACCGCTTTGGGGATATCACTGGTGGCTGGGGGCTACTCTTCTTTCGTTTTTTGGCCATGAAGCAGAAATAGATCAAGGGTTGAATGCGACGAGAGATCGTTTTAAACAAAGCGCCATTTAATTTCAACAATGAGTAGGTTATTTCCAATTGTCCCAAGGCTATCTTTTCTGATGATAGGTTGACCTGCCAAGTTGGCCATCAGGAGCAAAGACCTTCCCGGTTGTGACCAGGACGCTCTCCCCCTCTGAGCTACCGAAAAGTCTGGACACAAAAAAACCAGCTACTTCAAGCTGGTTTTTTCTCTGTGGCGCAAGGGGGAATCGAACCCCCGACCTCAGGGTTATGAATCCTGCGCTCTAACCGTCTGAGCTACCGCGCCGATTGAGGATGCAAATATAAGGGCTTTCCATGACTTACGAAATAAAAAAATGAGGAATGTTGATACTCAATCCCCGCCTCAATCAATCTGTAATTCCTCCTTCACAAAATATATCACCATCGCGACCTGAAATGCCATAGAACACAGCATGAGGAGAATGGCAAGTGGCCTCCAGCGTGTGGCATGATAGGCAGCATAGCTGCACAGAATCAACGTCACTGTCGTCATTTTCCAAAGTGGATGAACATCCAGCACATAAGCCGGGAAAACCAGAAGCCAGATGAGATAGGTAACCGGGATGAATAGCGCAATTCTTCGCAAGCTGATTTTTGGTTGACGAAAGAGGAAGATCAGGAATACAAAAAAATAGGCCGTGGCCTGTGTGTAGCGGTTCACGCCTGTGAGCACCGTGCTGTGATATTCACCCAACCCGAAATAATACCACTTGGGATTAAAAAACACAATACTAGCCAGGCTCATCACTACAAAGATCACCGCAAAGAGCTCCTCATTCCCAATGCTTCCCGATACATCGCGGCCTTTGAGCCATTTCACGAAATACCAAATACCGACTCCCAATGCGAGACAGCACAGCGCAAAACTCAGGTAGCTCCATCTTTCTGCCCAAAACTCCGTGGTCAACGCGATCGGAAAAGCGGGCAGACTGAACACACGTCCCCAAGCTTTGCCTTGTAGCTCAAAATAACTGAACCACTCGCCGGTCTGCCACCACTGAATCAACAGAACTGTGATGAGCCCCAGCCCGGCAGGCAGCAAAAATTGCAACAGAATTTCTCGCCAGGTGTTGACGCTCCATATCTGCCGGATGGGCTTATTCATCAACAGCATTCCCACCCCAGCTGGAATCAGAAAGAAAAAACTTGCCCGTGTGAGAGAAGACAACAGCACTCCCAGAAACACCATCCCACGCTTCTGCTCATGAATTCCTGCAATCACCAGCACGCTCGTCGCGAAAAACAGGGACTCGGTGAGTGGCACAAACATGAAGAACACAAAAGGCGACGTGAGAAAGAAGCCCAACACCATGATGTCTGGCTTCAGGCTTTTACATAAGCGCGCCAGGCTCACAAAAAATATCCCGGTATTGATGAGTTGTACACCCGGAACGCTCGCCCCGGTGATTCGCCACAACAACGAAAACAACGGAAAAAAACCGGTATTCCCCTCTACATCAGGCCCGTAGAGGTAGCCATTCTCTGCAATTGACAGATAAAACTTCGCATCCCATCTGAAAAAAGACGCGGCACCATGCCCCAGATCAATCAGGCCAGCCAAATAGGCAGCAGCATACACCGCTCCCATGCCGAGTGAATAAATCAGCAAAGGCAGGAAGTAGTATTCTTTACCAAAGGAGAAAAACCTTCTACGATCCATGTGCAACAAATGGGCGAGTGCTACTCCAGAGTCAGGACATTCGGGCCCGGCAGAAGGCTTCATCGCCTTGAATGGCGGCGATCAGTGCCTCAAGGGAGTCAAACTTCAGTTCTCCGCGGATCCATTCTATGAATTCCACCCGCAAAACCGAGTCATAGAGATCACCTGAAAAATCAAAAATAAAGACCTCGCGGGTTCGCTCAAATTCTCCTACCGTAGGTTTTTTTCCGATGCTCATCATACCAAAGTGCCACGCATCCTTCACGAGCACCCGCACAAAATAAATCCCGTCTGCCGGAATTAGTTTTCGCTCATCTACGGGGTTGAGGTTGGCAGTGGGATAGCCCAATTGACGGCCTTGCTTCTCGCCGTGCACCACGAGTCCGTCAAAGCCATAGGAATACCCCAGGTATTTGTTGGCGTGGGTCACGTCTCCCTCGAGCAGCGCAGAGCGGATTTTGGTACTGCTCACGTTGGCATCGTCGATGGCCTGGGCAGGGATTTCCTCCACTTCATAGCCACATTGCTGACCGTATTCACGGAGTTCTTCAATCCCTCCGCCTCTGTTTTTACCGAATCGGTGATCATATCCAATCACGATTTTTTCCATTTCCACGGTTTTCACCAGCACATCCTGAATAAAGGCCTTGGAGGAAATACGGGAAAATTCCTTAGTAAAGGGAACGAGCAGCAACCGGTCAAGTCCCATTGCATCGAGCATGGCGATCTTCTCCTCCAGCGAATGCAGCAATCGAAGAGGGTTATTGTCGGGAAAGAGGACGAGCCTGGGGTGAGGATGAAAGCTGATGAGCAGGCTCTTGCCATTGCGCGCTTTGGCCTCATCGATGATGCGGGCGAGAATGGCCTTGTGCCCTACGTGCAGCCCATCAAAGGTGCCGATGGTGGCGATGGTGTGCGCAGCGGCGGAATATTCTTCGAGGGAGTGAAAAACGTCCATGTGGAGAGTTGCAGTACTGAACGAAAGTTAGGAATTTTTCTTGGCCCTTTCTGGTCTTGGCGGCAAAGCCGCCAAGAAATCGGACAGCAACATAGCTGCCTCAATGCGCTGCTCTCCGATCGCTGTGCGACGCAACTCCCGGATATAAGCGCCCACGCCAAGTGCCTGGCCCAGATCGTGAACCAAGGACCGGATGTAGGTGCCTTTGGTGCAATGAATGCGGGCAGAAAACGTGTTCGCCTCCAGGCTATCGTCTTCCAGCAACTCAAAAGCCAGGATGGACACCCGACGTGACTTGAGCTCCACCTCCTGCCCCTGCCGGGCAGATTTATAGGCGCGTTTTCCATTTACCTTGATCGCAGAAAACACTGGCGGAACCTGATCTATTTCCCCCAAAAATGTGGTCATGGCCGCTGCCACCTGCTCTCGCGTGATGTGCGTGGCATCACAGAGATTTTCCTCCGGTTGCTCAGCGTCATAGCTCGCTGTGGTAGCGCCGAGTTTGAAGATCACTTCATACTCCTTGTCCATCCCTTGCAGCTCGGTGAGTTTTTTGGTGAATTTGCCTGTGCAAATGATGAGCAACCCCGTGGCAAGCGGGTCAAGCGTGCCGGCGTGCCCCACTTTTTTGATGTTGATGGCATAGCGGATTTTATTCACCACGTCAAAAGAGGTCCATTCTTTGGGCTTATCGATCAGGAGCATGGCTCCAGCCAAAAAATCTGTGTCAGCGGGAGAATCGTTCATGCCATAAAGGTAGGGAGAGGATTGGCAAATGAGAAGGGGAGATTTGGTTAAACGGCGAGCCTCACGATTCCCAACACCTCCTCCAATGACTCCGCCGTGTGAATTTGCCCTTGGAGCTTCAGCTCCCAGTGAGCAGGCCCGTGAGCCGTGAGGCTGTCGTGACTTTCGGCGAGGCTGCCTTCGCGCCAGCCGATCTTAGCCAGGGCACGACGTGCCCAGATCAGCAGCTCCTCCGGCCCTTGCAGCACCATTGGCCGATCGCCACCTGCAAGCAGGCGCAGGCCGCCATGCTTCCAGTCATAGCCTTCGCCGCCTGTGCCATAGGCCTGTGCCAACTGATCAGACAAAACCAAATCTTCGGGTGCGCCGATGGTCATCTGTCCTTTTTCGGAGAGAATCCACAGCTGATCAGCCCCTTGCAGGGCCAGATCGAGATCGTGGCTACTCAGGAGAATGCCTTTTTGGTGCTCCCTTGTGAGTCGATGCAGCAACCTCATGGTGTGCACGCGGTGGGCAATATCGAGGTGAGAAGTGGGCTCATCCAGCATGATGAGGGGCGTTTGTTGTGCCATTGCCCGGGCAATCATCACCCGCTGCCGCTCTCCGTCGCTCAGGGTCCCTACTTTTCGATGGGAAAATGCCCCCACCTCGGTGGCGGCCATGGCCTCGCTCACGATCTCGTGGTCCCGCTTGCCGAGCCTGCCAGCCCAGCTTGAATAAGGCGCACGCCCCATCTCTACCAACTCCTTCACTGTGAGGCCCCCTACCCCATCAAATTCTGAAAGCACCACCGCAAGCTGCCTCGACAAAAAAGCCGCCGAGTGAGGCGCTTTCTCTCCGGCAATCATCAACTCGCCTTGCAGCATGGGCTGCAATCCTGCCAGGCTGCGCATGAGCGTAGATTTGCCCGCTCCGTTTGGCCCAAGCAGACACACCAACTCTCCCGCCCTGATACTCAGGGTGAGGTCGGAGGCCAGGGCCTTTTGCCGATAGCCGATGGCGAGGTTCGTCGCCGAAAGTAAGTGATGTGGGGCCTTGGTCAACAGACATGAATGCTAGCTGGCAAATGTCTCATTATTCTGGATGAATCGGAAAAGATGGAACTCGGGAAAGCCAGATCCTGTGAACAGAGGCACTCAAGATAAATCAAGGGGGAATTTTCAGATATTTTTTTCGCGTTTTCTGCAAATAGTACCCTCTTTTTTTTGCAGAAAATGCAAAAAGCAGCCTTACCAAGGTCCAAATTCTCGTTTTCTGCAAATGACATAGGCAGAGCAAGCCAATTTTTCGCTGAAAAC
Organism: Bacteroidia bacterium; assembly: GCA_030731845.1. Classification (GTDB taxonomy): domain Bacteria; phylum Bacteroidota; class Bacteroidia; order J057; family J057; genus JANQTF01. The sequence goes on from JANQTF010000343.1 coordinate 4,911, forward strand.
GCGAAAATACCAACACCTTGTTGCGGAAATCAATAAAGGGATAAAATAGAAGCAACATAGCTTGGGAACAGAAATCAGCTCCTCAACCACGAGTCAATGCGATTCCCTAATCCTTTCCTTATGAAACTCTCTACTTTTCTCTTCCTCATCTGTGGCCTTTCTCTCCTCTTGCCTCTCTCTGCTCAAACGCAGGTACAGCTACAGCCGAGGGTAGCTGTATTATATGTAGATGCCGTCTCCATCGACAGTGACCCCATGGCCCTGGGCAATCTCCTGCGGCTCGAACTCCAAAAAATGGAGAAGTACGAAGTCGTAGATCGCTACGATATGCTCGATATGCTCAAAGGTGACGCCATCGACCTGAACCAATGCTATAGCAAGCGCTGCCTCACCCAGGCAGGCAAGCTCCTCGAAGCCGACAAGGTTCTCTCTGGCAGCGTAGAGCGATATGGCGACAAGATCCTGATCACCCTCAAGCTGCTCAACATTGCCAGCGGCACCTTCGACCAAACCGAAGTAAGCGAATACCTCAATCAGCCCGAACACCTGCAACACATGGTGAGAATGTCTCTCAACAGTCTCTTTGGCTTGCCAAATGACCCAAATCTCACCAACACCCTCACCTACTACAGCACTCTCACCGTGATGCCCACCACCAAAATCACCAACAATGGTCCCCGCATGGGCCTCGCCTACTTCTATGGCTCCACGGGCGACAGGCTTAGCGCCCCGCTCAACCAAGGTGGATTCGACATTGCGCCCTTCATGACCCAATTTGGTTATCAGCAAGAGTTTCGATACCTCAGTTCTGGCAATTTCTCTGCTCTGGTGGAGGTCATTCCTATGGTGAGCGGACTGGAGCAATCGCGCTTCCTGCCAAGCCTTGTCATTCTCAACGGATTTCGGGAATCCAAAACCGGGATCGAGTTTGCCTTCGGGCCCTCCATCGGGCTGAGGCAAATGGCTCGCGGTTATTTCGACGATGACAACAAATGGCACCTGCAAAGTGAATGGGGATTTGATCTAGGCCCTCTCCCCTACGACCTCGTGAAGCGCCTCGACAGCCGTGGCGACTACGAGCTGTTCACCCGTTGGATCTGGGCATTTGGCAAAACTTTCCGCTCAGGATATCTCAACATCCCGGTCAACGCCTTTGTCTCCTATAACAAAGAGGACTGGATGTTTGGCCTTTCCTTCGGATTCAATATCCAAAAGACCAACAGCAAATAGCCCCAACTGGGCAAGCCCCTACAAAGATTTACATGCAAACACAGGTAGTTGGAGGTGAGTCAGGATTCTGGCTTGCCTCCTCGTTTTTTTACCGAAAACCTCTATTGAAAAGACCTATTCATCCTTTGTCTTCCCAACTTCAACGGCAAGAGAATCCAACACTGCCACATCGGGCTCCCCATCAAAAGTGATCAGCAGATACTGAAGCTGGAGTGGCTCGTTAGGTGCGAGAAAAAAGGGATGTCCAACCATAGGAGCCATGCAGAAATAAGGCATTTCCGGATGTACCCGGATCGGTTGTGGGGATTGAAAATTGTCTGGATGATCAAAGGCAGCAAAGCCTCCTGTTCCGGATTCGAATGTTCCAAACATGGTTGCCCAGAGCGGACGGCTATGATTGGCCTCTTTCCGGGATAGGCCTTGGCTGGTAAGAAACCTGGCTGTATCGAGAAAATGGACGGTATCTGCATCGTTCCAACTTGCAGCGCCTCGCATACCGAGGCCGCCATATAGGTAGTCTTCCACAAAAAGGGTATCAACACTTCGGTTGACGACGGTGCTTTTCCACATAACCTGATGAAAGGAAGCTCCTGGAATCACCGTCACATGAATCTGCTCCTCTAAAATAGGACCAAAGGAAGTACTGACATGATCAAGTGTCGCATAGAGATCGGCCCGATTTCCCCGCACGGAAGTGGAGTCAAGTGACCGGAGCTGAACATTCCCAAGAAGCTTCGCCTGATTCCAAAAATCGATCATACTATCCCGATAAGTGGTCTTGGTGAATGCATAAAACCAGCCATGCTGATGCATGTGCCCTTCGGGAAACCCATCCGTGACGATCTGTCCTGAGGGAGTATAAACCGGATGAAAAAAACCTGACCGCTCGTAGCAGGCTGGATTGCCTTCCGGCGGGGAGGCTACTGAAACCTGATAGGATAGCACAGGCCTGTTTTGCCAAAACAGGGTGAGACTGCCGTCTGATTCCCGAAAGTCAAGCTCGGTTAACTGTGGCGTTGACGAACAAGAAAACAGACAGAGAAGGAGAGGAATAAAACGCATAGGATGTGTTAACGAATGAGAAAATAGGAAATAAATTCAATATCTCTTCCCAATACTCAGCCGATATCCTCAACAAACCCAGGTATTCATCCATCACGCAAGAACACGCTACTGCAAAGTACAGGCTTCTCCCGATGGTGGTTTTCGCCTTGTTTTCAACCATGCACAGATTGAATGAAGCCCCTACAAAAAAAGAGCAGGCTGAAATCGCTTTCGGCCTGCATATACTAAATGGTGTTCTGACAAGATTACCCGAGGTAGGTCTTGAGACCTTTGCTGCGGGAAGTGTGGCGAAGACGACGGATGGCTTTCTCCTTGATCTGACGAACGCGCTCACGGGTAAGATCAAATTTCTCGCCAATTTCTTCGAGGGTGAGGGAATGTTCCACCCCGATTCCGAAGTATAAACGAATCACCTCGGCTTCGCGCTGCGTGAGGGTGCTCAGGGCACGCTCTACTTCTTTGCTGAGCGACTCGTTTATGAGCTCATTGTCTGGATTTGGCTCGGCGTCGTTTTCGAGCACATCGAGAAGACGGTTTTCTTCTCCCTGCACGAAAGGCGCATCTACCGACACGTGGCGGCCAGAGATTTTGAGGGTATCGGAGATTTCATCCTCCGACATATTTTCGAGTACCTCAGCAATTTCTTCTGGAGAAGGCTCGCGCTCAAATTCTTGCTCAAGCTTAGAGAATGCCTTTCCAATTTTGTTGAGGGCACCCACGCGGTTGAGAGGAAGGCGCACAATACGTGACTGCTCGGCAAGCGCCTGCAGAATAGACTGGCGAATCCACCAAACGGCGTATGAAATAAATTTGAACCCGCGGGTTTCATCAAATCGCTTGGCAGCTTTAATCAGACCGAGATTCCCTTCGTTGATCAAATCACCGAGAGAAAGACCCTGGTTTTGGTATTGCTTGGCAACAGACACCACGAAGCGCAAGTTGGCTTTGGTGAGCTTTTCCAGGGCTATTTGGTCGCCCTGCTTGATCCGGCGCGCAAGTTCTACCTCCTCATCGGGGGTCAACAGCTCAACTTTCCCTATCTCCTGAAGGTACTTATCGAGAGATTGTGACTCCCTATTGGTTATCTGCTTGCTGATCTTAAGCTGTCTCATGTATAGCGGGGTATATGTTCAGTTCAATAAGGTAGGTAGGAGCGTAAAACTAAGGCTATTTTCGTGGTTAGGAGCGCGAAGATAAGGGTCAACTCTTACAAGGACAAGCCCCATATAGACACAAAAATACATTCCGGCCTCCTCTGAGAAAAGTTCGGAATGTTACAACGGCAATCAAATCGCAAAGTTGCCCTCATTGTGGGCGAAAATACATAAATTTTCCTGATTGCCTGCATCATTTCTGAATATTGAAAGGGAACTGGTGAAAGGTTTTTTTTGTGGTCTCTTCCGGCATATTTCATTACTTGATCAATTACGGAGAGAATTGGGCCGACTATCGCAAAAGATCCTGTTTCTTTGCTGCGAATCTTTCGCAGTGATCGTTTTTTCATTCACGCCAATTTCTTTTGATGAAATCCACAGAACTGATCCTCAACGCCGACACCTCTGTTTATCATCTCAACCTCTTGCCCAGCGATATTGCAGAGACTATTATCCTTGTAGGCGACCCCAATCGGGTGGCGAGAGTAGCGGAGCGATTTGATTTCATTGAGCTCACAAAAGGAAAGCGGGAATTTCAAACCATCACGGGTTCTCTCTCCGGGCATCGCATCACCGTTATCTCTACAGGAATTGGCACCGACAACATCGACATCGTGCTCAATGAGCTCGATGCCCTGGCCAATATTGACTTTCGCACCCGAACCGTCAAAGAACACCTCAAAAGCCTGAAAATCATTCGAATGGGGACTTGTGGTGGCTTACAAGCACAGCATCCTCCCGGCACCTTGGTGCTCTCCCATGCTTCTATAGGCTTAGACGCACTGATGCCCTTCTATGTCACACAGGGAGAAGGAGTTTTTCCATTTGAGGCGGCAGCACGGAAAGTTCTGGGTGATTTTCCCCGCATCGCGGCCTTGGCCTATGGCGCAAGAGGCGACCAAGCACTCTCCATGGTTGCCAGCGAATCTTTTCCAGACGTCGTTCAGGGCATCACGTTTACGGCTCCGGGTTTCTATGGACCCCAAGGGCGCAGCCTCGGCAGAGTCCCTGTCGCCCTGCCTGCACTCCCCGACCTCATGGCTACTGTATCTGCCGAAGGGCTTACAACCCTCAACATGGAGATGGAAACATCGGGCATTCTCGCCCTCGGTCGTGCCTTGGGCCACCAATGCGGTTCCTTGTCGGTCATCCTGGCCAACAGGCCCACGGGCGTTTTTCATCCCGATCCAGCAGCGGCTGTAGATCAGCTCATTGATCGTGGCCTGGAGCTCGTTTCGGCTTGGATAAAGTCATAACCATTTCCTCTTTTACTCACCCCCCCCATTTTTACCACATTGGACAATCAATCACCTTTCAGTCCTCTTATTTCTATCCACTGACATCCCGTTTTGGATGAACTACGAAATATTTGGCCACACTTGCCTGCGCGTTTTCACAGCTTTACCTCTTGGGACGATGACCTTTGGCACCGAATGGGGCTGGGGCGCAGATAAACATGCAAGCAAATCTTTGATTTCCAGGCCGAAGCCGGTGGCAAATTCATCGACATTGCCAGCCGATATACCCAAGCCTGTTGAAGTCCAAATCCCTGGCGAACTCATGCCCCGCCTCTATGAAGCCAGCACAGTGAAGTTGGGCTTTCCTCATTCCTTTTTCCATTCCGCCTATGCGCAAGACCTTATGTTTGCCGGAAAACATCGCAAAATCAAGGGTCGATAACAATCAAAAAGAACATTTGAACTCGATAAATGTCTGCTGCCCGATAAACAAGGAAATTATCATGTGTTAATTTTATGATATTGATCGGAAAGCGATCAAGCATTTACAACGATTCCGAGCAGGTTTCGTATCTTTGCATCAATCTATTCACTGAATTTTTATTTACAACTGGTATTTATATGGCTAAGCCGATCGAAATCACCGACGCTAACTTTGAGTCTATTGTTTTAAACTCAGAAACCCCTGTTCTCGTTGACTTTTGGGCAGCATGGTGCGGACCTTGTCGCGCAATCGCTCCGATGATTGAAGAACTTGCCGGAGAAATGGAAGGAAAGGCTGTTATCGGCAAATTGGATGTCGATGCAAATCCACAGACTTCTATCAAGTTTGGCGTGATGAGCATCCCTACTTTGCTCGTATTCAAAGG
>JANQTF010000344.1 GCA_030731845.1 Bacteroidia bacterium
CCACAAAGGCGGAAAGGACACGAAGGTTCGCGAAGGCTTTGTGTTTTCTCTGTGATTCTCTGTGACCTCAGTGCCTTAGTGGTGATTTCTTCCCTCTCTCAAAAATTCATCAACTCAACCCTTGTCTTCCGGTTTTTGATCAGTGTGGAAGGAGGAGGTTAATAAAAATTAATTATACCTCCCATTGAAAACATAAATGAAAATTAATGACTCATTCTTGTGAGATTTGCCAATCAAATTTTCACCTATTATGAGCAAGTTGCATCAGTTTACCCTTATCGACAATACATATAGTGCCGAGGAAGCGCGTCGGGTGCTGCTTTCGCTGATCAATGACAAGATTAAGTTTCTTGACATGCAGATTTTGAGCATGCAGGAGCGCTTTGGGAGCGACACCAAGCACATGGAAGAGCGGGTATCTGAGCTTCTTCGCGACCGGGCACGCATCAATGAGGTGCTACAAGCAGCCATAGCTGGCCAGGCAACACTTGAAATCAAGAGTGTCGTGAATATTGAAGTGAAAGAAGGAGTGGGTCTCGTCGCTTCATCCTGATGCGGGGTGAAGGAGGAATAGCGCCATACGCGAGAGTAGGAAAGATGAAATCTGTGCTTTCTTTCTCTGGCTCAATCCCGTGTCTTCCGCTATCTTCGCAGCATGAACTTCCTTTCAGCAGAAAATCTCTCCAAAGCATTCTCCGACAAGGTCCTATTTGAAGGGATCTCCTTTGGTCTCGACCAAGGCCAGAAAGTAGCGCTGATTGGGGTCAATGGCAGCGGAAAGTCAACCCTTCTGAAAATTGCCGCGGGCGTGGAGCAGGCCGACAGCGGCAAGGTAAGTTTTCGCAAAGGCCTCAAGGTAGCCTATTTGCCGCAAGAGCCGATTTTGCCGCTTCATGCTACCGTAGCCGAGGTGGTATTTGATGCAGATGTGCCCGAGCTGCAACTTGTGCGACGCTACGAAGAACTCTCCCTACTCAGCACCATTGATCCCAGCGCCACCGATGCCCTCATCGAGGTGATGGGCAAGATCGACAATGCCAATGCCTGGGAGTATGAGGTAAAAATCAAGCAGATTCTCGGTCGGTTGGAGGTAGATTTTCTTGACAGAAAAATCGGTGAACTCTCAGGTGGACAACGAAAGCGCGTGGCGCTTGCCCAGGCTCTGATCGGCGATCCTGACCTCCTCATCATGGATGAGCCTACCAACCACCTCGACCTGGCCTCGATTGAGTGGTTGGAGCAGTTTCTGGCCACTGCCAAGCAAAGCCTGCTGCTCGTGACTCACGACCGCTATTTCCTCGAAAGTGTCTCCAATGAGATCTTTGAGCTCAACGGCGGGGAGCTACACCGCTATGTGGGCGATTATGCCTATTATCTGGAAAAGAAAGAAGAGCGCGAAATGAATCGCCTCACGGAGACCGACAAAGCCAAAAGCTTGTTCAAAAAAGAACTCGAATGGCTCCGTCGTTCCCCCAAAGCACGCACTACCAAGTCCAAGTCACGCATAGAATCGGCGCATGAACTCGGCGAAAAAGCCAGCTATAAGCAGGACACGAGCGAGGTATCTCTTCAGGTGAAAGGCCGCCGGATCGGTGGCAAAGTGCTGGAGATCAAAAACCTCCGAAAAGCCTACGGCGAGGTCAATATTCTGGAAAACTTCACCTATACCTTCAATCGCCGCGACAGAATCGGCATCATTGGGCCCAATGGGGTGGGCAAAACCACCTTCCTGCGGATGCTGCTGGGCGAAGAGCCATCGGATTCGGGGAAAATTCGGTGGGGCGAGACCATCGTCACGGGCTACTATCGACAAGAGGGACTCCACTTCAAAGACAATGCTCGTGTGATCGAGGTGGTAACCGAGGCCGCCGAAATGATCGAAATATCGAAGAGCCAAACCCTATCGGCTGCGAGTTTGCTGGAGCATTTTCTCTTCCCGCGCCATCGGCACTACGACATGGTGAGCACGCTCAGTGGTGGCGAAAAGCGCCGCCTTCACTTGCTGCGCATCCTCATGACCAACCCCAACTTTCTCATTCTCGATGAGCCTACCAATGACCTGGACCTCATCACGCTGCGCAGGCTCGAAGAGTTTCTCGCAGACTTTGACGGCTGCCTGCTCGTGGTGACCCACGACCGATTTTTCATGGATCGCCTCGTGGATCACATGTTTGTCTTTGAGGGAGAAGGCGAAATCCGGGATTTTCCGGGTAGCTACTCACAGTATCGCGATTCGGAGGAAGATACCAAAATCCTGAAGCGGGAAGAAAAACCCGATAAAGCAGAAAAACCTGCTCCCAAAGCTGAGGTCGCCAAAGCACCCACAGCAGCGGTGAATATGCCAGAAAAGCAGCGTAAGCTTAGCTATAAGGAGCAGCGCGAGCTGGAGCAACTCACCCAGGAGATAGAAACGATAGAAGGGAGCCTCGAGGAATTGAAAGGGCTCATTGCTTCCGGCTCCACCGACTACGAAGCCCTCAACAACTGGAGCGAACAGTTGCGACTCAAGGAGATCGAGCTGGAAGAGAAAACCGAACGCTGGATGGAGCTGAGTGAGGTGTAGGTATGGCTGATATACGAGTGCGTGGGTTGCGAACCTACCACGCCTGCTATTTTTTGCAAGGGAAAGCAGATGTGAAATGCTACCTTAGCTAAGAGCCCCTTGTGTATGGGGGAATCCAATAGAGGCTGCCTTTTTTCGTACCATCAAGCCTTGTCAATCCACTCCCGATGAAGAATCTAGCAGCTTTTTTTCTTTTTCTGACGACTGTTTTTGCCACCTCAAGCATCACAGCTCAGGCAGATAGCAGCTTGATGCTGAAGCACCTGCTAGTGCTAACCGAAACCCCTGTTTTCAGGAATGCCTCGCACCCGGAAGTGTTGGATGAGCATGCCCGTTACCTCTGCTCTGTGCTCAGGCAATATTGCGACACCGCTTACGAGCAGCCCTATCGGGTTAATGAAATAACGTATCGGAATGTGATCGGCGAACTTGGTCCTAAGAGCGCTCCGCTTCTTGTGGTCGGAGCCCACTATGATGTGTGCGGAAACCAAACTGGAGCGGATGACAACGCCTCTGGGGTAGCAGGAATGCTGGAATTAGCAAGAATGCTGCACGGGCAGCCCCTTCGCTACCGAATACAATTTGTGGCCTGGACATTGGAAGAACCGCCATATTTCCGGTCGGAAAACATGGGAAGCTATGTACATGCCGCTTCCTTGCATGAACAAAAAGCCGATGTATATGGAGTCCTTTGCCTCGAAATGATCGGATACTTCAAAGACGAGGCTCACTCACAGCAATTTCCTTTGGGTATGCTGAAGCTCTTCTATGGGAATGTGGGGAATTTTATCACAGTGGTGAGAAAACCCTTAAAAGGTAGATTTGCAAGAAAATTTACCCGAAAATTGCGAAAGGCCGATGCCATCCCCGTCAAGAGGTTCACAGCGCCCAAGTGGGTCACCGGTGTAGATTTTTCCGACCACCGCAGCTATTGGAAGTTTGGCTATAGCTCCCTGATGATCACCGATACCGCATTTTTCCGTAATCCTCACTATCACGAAAAAACCGACACCCTCCAAACCCTTGACCTGACTCGCATGTCCATCGTGATAGAGGAAGTAGCCAGGGCCCTGGTAGTATTGTAGCGGATTGAGTGGCACAATAGGCGCAATCGTTTGGACCACAATAGAGACAGAGCTTTGAAGTTTCCTTATTTTGGGTTCGATGCCGAAATGATCGGAGTGTCTTTGACAACCTCTCCTTATGCTAAAAATCTTGAGTCAAGTTTGGATATTGAGCTGGTGCTTATGCGCTGGTCCGCTCCTGCTGTCTCAGGAATTGACATTCACCCACCTTGCTGGCGCCGAAGGCCTTTCCAACGGCACGGTGTATGACATCATCGAGGACCGATGGGGGTTTTTGTGGGTAGCAACGAGATATGGGCTTTATCGCTATGATGGCTATAGCTTTGAATTATATGAGGCAGGCGCAGGCGGCGACAACCGAAGCAGGCGGATCTTTGCGCTATATGAAGACAAGGACGGAAATATCTGGGCTGGCTATAGAGACGGTGGCATCCTGATTCTGGATCGCAGTGAAGAGCGATTCCGAATATTTCGTCCCGCCAACGAAGCCTCTGTCAATTGGACAAGCATGACGGTAAGGCGCTTTTTTGAAGACAGTCAGGGGCAGCTCTGGTTGGGAACAAACGGGCAAGGCGCCATTGTCCTGGGGCCAGATCATGAGGTTGTGATGAAGTTGGGAGTAGATGAAGCGCCCGCGCACATGATCGGAAGCAATTTTCCTGTAGATTTTACAGAAGATCCCTCTGGCAACGTATGGATTGGCACGAGTGGGCAAGGCGTTTACCTGTATGACCCCCACCTGGATCATACCAAAGCCTTTCATCAGATGGAACTGGGCTCGCCAGACATGGAGAGCTTTGAAAAATCGCTACTGTGGGACAAGCGGGGATACCTATGGGTGGGTGCTACGGGCAGCGGCCTGTATCGGCTTTCTCCTGAATCGGGGGAAGTGAAGCATTTTGAAAAAAAGGGCGGCAAACTTGCCAGCGACCTCGTTACCGACCTCATGATGGAAGACAACCAAACGATCTGGATCACCACAGACGGGGGCGGGCTGAATATTCTCGATCTGGAGACAGAAGAAATCAGGGTGGTCAGCCATGTGCCCGGAGTGATCGAGAGCCTGAATTCCAACGCTTTGTATGATCTTTTCAAAGATCGGAGCGGAAATATTTGGGTCGGAACCTTCAATAGTGGAATCAACTTGTACCACGCCCGCAAGCCTTATTTCTGGCTGATTCATCCCCTTTCCTCCCGATTTAGTTTTGGAGGCCGCTCCGTGCTGTCGATGGTCGTAGATAGTGCAGGGGTGATCTGGGCTGGCACCGATGGCAAAGGCCTGCTGAGATATGACCCCAATACGAAGCAGGAGCAATATTTCACCACCCACAACAGCCATGTGGGTGGGAATGTGGTGACTTCGGTAGCCCTCACTAACAATGGCAACCTGTGGCTGGGCTACTTTGGCGATGGCTTGTCTTTGTTTCAACCTGCGACTCCTACTTCTGCCACGCTGCGCTTCAGGCCTGGCGACAGCCCTCGGCAGCAGATTGAAAATGTGTGGGACATTCTGATTGATCAAAACGACGGTCTCTGGCTCGCTACGCTTGGAGAAGGGCTCAAATACCTTCGCCAAGGAGAACTTCATTTCCGCCAATTTTTGCCGAGCTATGATAGCGATGCGAGCCTGTCCGACTGGGTATTGATGGACATTATGGAGGCCCGAAGCGGCCTGATTTGGATCGCCACCGAATCACAAGGGTTGTGTAGTTATGATCCAGCCGATGACCTGTTTCGGCGGTATCAATACAGGGAAGATGACTCCAACAGCATCCGCAACAACCACCTGAGAAGCTTGTTTGAAGATCGGGATGGAAATATCTGGATTGGAACGGAAGGCAGCGGCCTGATTTGTTTTCTCCCCAAAGAAGATCGATTCCTTCAGTATTCGCAAAGCGATGGCCTGCCTTCAGACTTGGTCGAATCTATCAACCAGGATCTCAATGGGCTGATTTGGGTGAGTACCAACCGGGGCTTGGCAAGTATTTCGCCCGAATCGGGAGATATTCGCAGCTATTCTCTCGAAGATGGACTCCAAAATAATCCATTCAACCCCAAATCAACGCTCCGGCTTTCAGATGGGACCCTCCTTTTTGGCAGCCTCAATGGAATTCTCGCATTTAACCCCAATAAGCCCTATCTCCCGCCTACACCTCCCCCGACCGTTCTCACCGGATTTCAGATTTTCAACCAACAAGTGGCTTCCGGGGTGTATCTGGAAGATCGCCTTTGGGAAGGCACCCTCAACGATTCGGCTGCCAGCATTCGCATTTCTTACCGCGAAAATTCCTTCTCTTTTGCTTTTAGCGGAATAGCGCCTGCCATGCCGCAGAATATTCGCTATGCCTACCGACTCGATGGATTTGAGCCAGAATGGCAATATGTAGAGGCCAATCATCGCTATGCCACCTATACCAATCTTGGACCAGGCAGCTATCGCTTTGAAGTAAAATCAGCTCACAGCAACGGCAAATGGGGAGAATCCCGAATTGTGACGCTGGAGATCACGCCCCCTTTTTGGAAAACCATCTGGTTCCGGATTCTGAGCACCTTGCTGGCCATTTCAACCATGGTCGCGGTGATGCGGCAGATTCTCATTCGCCAGGAAGAACGCAACAGGAACCGAATACGGGAGGCTGAAAAAGAAATTTTGCGCCTGCAAAACGAAAAACTTGAGCAGGAGGTCAGCAGCAAGAAGGAGCGCCTGAGTGCGGTATTGCTCCAAACAGCGCATAAAAATGAAATCCTCATGAACATCAAAAACCTGGTAGAGGAAAGCACTGATTTTGTCGGAATGAGGCGGCAATTACTAGGCTCGATAGATCGCGAGCTGAAAGAAGAAGATTACTGGGAACAGTTTCAGCTCAATTTTGATGATACCCATCAGGAGTTTATAAGACAGCTGAGGCAGTTGCACCCAACCCTTACCCCTACCGAGGTGCGGCTCTCGAGCTTTATCAGAATGCATCTCAGCAACCGCGAAATTGCGGCCATCATGAGCATTACCCTCAGTGGAGTAGAGAAGGGGAAGTTTCGGATGAAGAAAAAAATAGGTCTGCCCAAAGAGGCAGATCTCAATGCCTACCTCGTGGACCTTTAAGGTGAGGGATCCTGATTTGTTTGTTCATGGCTCCTTATGATCCTCATTCTGAGGGTTTTTTCAGGATGTCCAGTATTTGTCCAGTGTAGAAATACTGATGATTTGGGGGGAAAAAGCGAAGATTGTATAGAGCAGGTTCTTGGCAACCAGGATAAGCCGGGAGCATTTGCCATTCGATTTTCCACTACTACTATTTCCCATTCAATGAAAAACGAGAGAACAAAAGAGCCGCTGTGCAGAATCCTTCTGCCAGCGAGCAAGGCCCACCCAACTTTCATCCATACAAGATTTCCCTTCTAGGTTGAGGCATCTATACCAGGCATTTACCCTGCACTTTGGCAGAGAATTTCTGGTGAGGATGACATTACGAATATGTCTGGCTTGGGCATTTGCCAGACGCACTGACAGACAAGAATCATTTTCTGCTCAAAACAGGTGATGGGTGACCCGTGGTCATCTTAGGTTGTCGGCAACTACTACATGCCATCAGATTTTTTATTCACTACTTATCCAGGTTAACTGTTGCCATTTGGCAACGACCATTTTTGCTATGAAACGAATTTTCTACCTACTACTACTCCTGGCCATGATGGGCACCACGCCCTTATCAGCCCAGGACTTTGTGTCGGGCATTGTAGTCGATGCCGAACAAACAGCCTTAAATGGCGCCACCGTGTTGGTTTTTGGCACCGCCCGCGGAGTCATTACGGATGCCAACGGAGCGTTTCGCATCCAGGCGGCGCCAAGTGACAGCCTCGTTGTCACGTATTTTGGATACAAAACCACTGGCAAGACAGTTGGCAGCCAGACCACCTTCACCTTTGTACTCGATGCCAACGAGGTATCTCTTGACGAAGTGGTGGTGATCGGCTATGGTGTTCAGAAAAAAAGTGAAGTTACCGGCGCGATCTCCAAAGTAACCGCCGACGATCTGACCGACTATCCTGTTGGGCGAGTGGAAGCAGCGCTTCAGGGCCGCACCTCTGGTGTTCGGGTGACAACCAACTCTGGTCAACCTGGAGCTGCCTCGGTTGTGAGGGTGCGGGGCACTACCTCTATCAATGGTAGCGAACCCCTCTATGTGGTGGATGGCGTGCCAGTAGGTGGCGGGATCGACTACCTCAACTCCGGCGATATTGAGTCTATCGAAGTACTCAAGGATGCGGCTTCAGCCTCCATTTACGGAACACGAGCCGCCAACGGTGTGATTTTGGTTACTACCAAAAGAGGGAAAGCCGGAAAAATGGAGGTCAATTACAATGGCTATTATGGCGTGCAGAGCCCCTGGAAAAAACTTTCTGTGCTCAATGCCACAGAGTATGCAACCCTCATGAACGAGGCATCCGTAGCTGCTGGCGGAAACATTCTCTTCCCCGACCCTCAGTCGCTCGGTGAAGGCACAGACTGGCAAGAAGCAGTATTCAACTATAACGCTCCCATTCAAAACCATGAAGTGAGCATTTCCGCAGGAAGCGAGCGCTCTTCTTACTACAGCTCCTTTGGCTACTATGACCAAACCGGGATTGTATCTGAAGAAGATTCCCGATACCAGCGATTTTCCGCTCGTTTCAATTCAACTCACAAAATCAATCAGCGTCTCACCTTTGGCAATACCATCGGATATTCGCACATCAAGTCCACAGGTGTCGCAGAAAACACCGAGTTTGGTTCACCCCTTGGCCGTGCCATCAATCTGGACCCCATCACGCCTATTTATGAGACAGATCCTGCGGTATTGAGCTCCTCGGTATTCACCAATTTCCCGGTTGTGTCAGATGAAAATGGGGTGTTTGGCATTTCTCCTTATGTGACTTCTGAGATTTTGAACCCACTTGCGGCACTCAAAGTAGCCAACGGATTCGGATGGAGTGATAAGATTGTAGGCAATGCATTTGCCGAAGTCAAAATCATCGAAGGATTGGTATTTCGCTCCACCATCGGCGTCGATCTTGCATTTTATGGCGGAGAAGGCTTCACGCCCGTGTTTTACCTCAACGCCGCCAACCGCGTGGATGTGAACAACTATAGCCGCAACAAAAACAACGGTCTTCTGTGGAACTGGGAAAACACCCTGTCTTATGCCCGCTCTTTCGGGAATCACAGTATTTCTGCGGTAGCAGGTACTACAGCACAGAAAAATGCCGGAGAAGGAATCGGTGGAACCGTGTATAACCTTCCCGTCAACACAATTGAAGAAGCCTCGTTTGGATTTGCGACCGATCCTACGACCCAGACTTTCTACGGCTTCGAGTATCAGGGCACACTAGCCTCGCTCCTGGGCAGGGTGACCTACAGCTATGCTGGAAAATACCTCTTGTCTGCTACCCTCCGTCGCGACGGATCTTCCAGATTTGGTGCGAACAATAAATACGGCTACTTCCCTGGTGTCTCCGTTGGGTGGGTACTCACTGAAGAAGCATTCCTTAAGCAAAATGATGTCATTAACTTCCTGAAAATCAGAGGATCTTATGGCGTAAATGGAAGTGACAACATCGGTGATTTCCGGTATGTTTCTACCGTGGGAGGAGCTCGCAACTACACCCTGGGCGCGGCTGATCTGTTGGTGAATGGCGTGAGCCCCAATGCCATCGCCAACCCAGACCTGAGATGGGAGCAAACCTCACAGATCAACGTAGGCTTTGATGCACGCTTCTTAAAAAACTTCTCACTGACGGTAGATTTCTTCGACAAGAAGACCTCTGATATGCTCCTCGGAATCTCTGTACCCGGATATGTGGGCAATGGCGGCCCAATCGGAAACGTAGCCGACATGAGAAATACCGGAGTAGAAGGAGAGCTGGGCTATGCCACCGAGATCAAAAACGTTGGGATCGCATTTTCTGGCAACCTTTCTTACGTAGAAAACGAAGTCGTTTTCCTCGGTGATGACAGGGACTTCTTGCCTGGAGCCACCTTTAGCCCACAAGGACTCCAATTGAGCCGGACAGAAGTCGGGTTCCCGATCGGATTTTTCTACGGCTACAAAACCGATGGCCTGTTTCAAAACGAGGCAGAAGTATCTTCCTACACCAACGGCGACGGCGACCTACTCCAGCCAGATGCATCGCCTGGCGACATCCGGTTTGTGGATTTCAATGAGGATGGCGTGATTGACGATGACGACCGCACCATGATTGGTGATGGCACGCCAAGCTGGACCTACGGATTCAACCTGGACCTTACCTACCGTGGATTTGACATCAAACTCTTTAGCCAGGGCGTGGCCGGGGTAGATGTGTACAAAGCTACCCGCAGATTCGACCTGCAAATGGCGAACCTCACCAGCGATGCCCTTGGCCGCTGGACCGGAGAAGGCACGTCCAACGATTATCCTCGCCTGATCATGAATGACCCCAACCGCAACTTTAGCCGTAGTTCAGATTTTTATGTAGAAAAAGGAGACTTTTTCCGGATCAAAACCCTGCAACTTGGCTACACGCTCCCCAAAGCCGTGGTGAACCGACTCAACATTCAGCGCTTGCGCGTGTATGTGTCTGGCAACAACCTGCTCACCATCACCCAATACAGCGGATTCGACCCTGAAATTGGTGCAGGATTCGGTGTTGACAGAGGGATCTACCCACAAGCTCGCTCCTTCATGACCGGAGCCAA
>JANQTF010000345.1:0-8350 GCA_030731845.1 Bacteroidia bacterium
GGCTACTGTTGTTGTTTCCCTCCGGGAAACCGAAAGAATCGACCTGTCATCTCCTTAACCCAACGGCTATGCCCCTCAATCCCCTTTCCCAAGGTACGAGGGGACTTTTTGGATCGCCTTCGGCTCTTTTTCTTGCTCCTTTTCCCTCTGGGAGAAGGCTGGGATGAGGGTCCCTTCGCTTAACCGGACGGCTATGCCCTCAGGCTCATGCCCCCATACCAAAACGGGCGACCCAAGGGCCGCCCACTCGAGAACCAATGTACCGGCATTGTTGCCGATCAAGCTGCCAGATGAGACCAACTTGGGTCTTTTTCCTGGAGGTATTGGACCTCACAAATAGATAGAGAGGCACTGCAAGGCTCCGTGAGCCATGCGTTGATCCGAGTTTGACTTGTAGCAGGATTGAGCCAGGCCATTTCCAGGTGCTTGGGAATCATCACTGGCATGAGCAGGTGATAATCGCTCAAGGCTCCCTGGGCAGCGGTGGCAAGAATGGAGAAATGATTGGTCATTTCGCCGTCTTTCCCCTCACGCCGATAGCGCAGTCCGGCAAAACAAAAGGCATCCTCTTCTTCAGCCTCCACCTTCCAGTTGCGCCCATCGGGGGTCTGAAAATAATAAGCATTGCCGGGAATCAGGCAGCGGGAAGAAGGAAAAATGGTTGGCAGATCTCGATCTGTGAGAAGCGAAGCAACAGGCGTAATCGCCTTCCTGTGATAGATATGATGGATTCCTTCATTTCCCCATTGGCAATAGTGCATCCTCAACTGCCCAAACTCGCGGGTGAGAACCGGACAATACTGCCCAGGCGCAAAGGTACCGGCCTCCAGCAGCCTGAAAGCATGATCAGAAAGGCCTGAAGAGGGTGCCGGATGGTAGTTGGAGTCGAAGCGATAAGAAGCTAGCATAAGGATGTTTGCTAATGGTTTACACAATGATAAGATTACCTGCATTACAAAGCAAATTTTATTAGCATTTTATTCCCTGTAATTTGATGCTTCGGTTAGCAATGCCCTACAAACCAAAACAGCCCGTGCGTAGGCACGGGCTGTGATCTTATCTATCATCGGGAATCCCGATTCAGGAATTAGTCGAGGATGTAACGCACACCCAGACGCATTCTCCAACGTGAGTTGAAGTTGTCGATGTTGAGGGCGTCTTTTCCAGTAGCCTCGGGAGTATATGAGAACTGAGGCGTGGTGCCGTCAGCTGCATACCCAACAAGGTTGTACAGGAAGTAGTTATTGAAGTCTCCAGGCACCTGATAACGAACGCCCCAGCTTGGGTTGATCAGGTTGGCAAGGTTGAATACGTCCCAGCTAAACTGAAGCTTGTGCATTTTTCCACCAGCCATGATGCCTACATCCTGACGGAGCGACAAATCGAGGTAACTGGTAAATGGCAGCCAGTTAGAGTTTTTGCCAGCGTATGCGCCACGGTTTTTGCTCAGGTATGAATCAGACTCGATGAAGGCATCAAGACGGCTCCACTGCTCCGCAGGAGATACGCCATTGGTTTCTACGAGGTTGATCTCGCTAGCAGAAGCAGGAATCCAGATCAAGCTTCTATTGCGGCTTGTGCTTCCTGTTTCGTTGTTAGTGTTACGGGCATTATTGCCACCGATCACATAGGAGTAAGGGCTTCCCTGAAGACCTTCGTACAGCAAGCTGATCGTAGTGGTAGCGTTTTTGGCTTTGTTCCAGTCAGCACTGTAGGTCAATACACCCAGCACACGCTGTCCAAGGGCAAAGTCGGAGCGACCCAACACAGGGTTGTTACGACCATCTGTGCTCACCTGACCTCTCCACTGAGAAGAGTTCTGAGAAGAAGTTCCTTCACTCACTGCCTGGGCATCACCATAGGTATAAGACAGGGTCGCATCAAGACCAAAATCAAACTTCTTGGAAAGAGCCGCAGTGATGTTATAGGTATATCCTTCGCTGGTGTTGGAGCCAACATAGATCGAGTTGTAGGTAGGATCGATAGCCGTGCGTGAATACACAGGGCGATCATCTCCACCGGTATTGGTCCAGTTGAACCTTACTGTGGTATCACTGTTGACCTCAGTATAAACTACGTTGTTGAGGGTCTTGGTGTAGATCCCTTCGATGGTCAGGCCCCATCCGTCGCCAAGCTTGGTGTCGAAGGCGAGGTTTCCACGCAGCACTTGTGGGTACTTGAAGTTCTTGGTAAATACATCAATCTGACCGGAAGGTACAGTAAAGTCGGGGTTGGTGTACTGGGTCTGGATATTGGGGTTGAATACTACATCACCTGTGATGTTGCGCTCATCCACACGACCCAGGGTCAGTCCATTGTTGCTGTACATAGCGCCGGGCCATACGAAAGGAATACGGCTCGTGAAGATTCCCACACCACCGCGAAGGATGTTGCTACGGTCTCCGTTGAGATCGTAGATAAATCCAACACGTGGAGAGATCATGAGCTGCCCGTCAGGAGCGGAACCACCTTCTACGTCTTTGGCAACGTCATACTGAGCCTGAATCAAAGGAAGCGTAGTGGTGTTGAAGCTTGGGTCGATCGCAGGATCTGTAGTGAGGATGGGGATATCGAGTCGAATACCTCCTGTGAGTGTAAACTGCGGAGATACTGCCCACTCGTCCTGAGCATAAAATCCGAGCTGCATCGCGTTGAAGTTGGCAGCAGCCTGAGATCCGTCACCAGTGATGTTATCCACCAAAGAGTAAGCACGGTCATACTCGATCGCTGCAGAGTCAGCCAGGAAATCAGCTACGCTGTTGAAGCGGTAGGTTCCGTAGTTCTGTCCGATGAAGAGGTTGTAGATGCTATAAAACTCGTTGTGAGTTCCAATGGTGATGGTGTGAGCGTTTTGGTAGATCTTGAAGTTGTCAGTGATCGTGAAGATATTTTGGGTAAGCGCGTTACCAGTAGAAAATTCTTCAGAACCAAAGGTTACCTGTCCAGATCCATCATTGATATACACGTAAGGGAAGTCAGCTTCGAGCGGATCACGGTCATCATTCACTGAGGTGTACCCCACGATGAGGTTGTTGCTCAGGTTGTTTCCAAAGCGTGAGTTGAGTTCGAGCGCAGAGGTGTTGGTCGTACTTGGGAAAAAGACCCCGTTGTTGGAGAAATTGATACGGGTGGCTGTAGAAGCATTCCGGTTAATGTTCTCGGCATTGGTGTAGTTATGACGCAGGGTCAGACGGTTGTTGTCATTGATATTGATGTCGATTTTGGCAAACAACTTCAGACCGTTCAATTCATCCTGCACATCACCAAATGTTCCTGGATCGTAGTTGTATTTGCTCTGGAGATAATCACTCAGGCTGTTTAGTTGAGCCTGCGAGGCATTGCCAGTATATACACCAAAGTCGAAAGGAGCAGGCGTCTGATCGGCTTGCGCCTCAGCGTTAACAAAGAAGAACACTTTGTCTTTCACGAGTGGACCACCGACAGAAGCTCCGTAGGTAGCCTGTGAAAAGTCTGCAACTGCTGTGGGCTCGCTACCTGTGCGATCAGTGAGGCTCTTGTTGGTTTTCCCTACAAGACCTTCGTTCTGGAAAAAGTAGTATGCAGTCCCTTTGATTTCATTGGTACCAGACTTGGTCACAGCATTGATGCCGCCACCAGCAAATCCACCCAAGGTCACATCATAAGGTGAGAGCACTACCTGAAGCTGATCGATGATATCGATCGAGAAAGGTGCAGTTCCAGTCTGACCACCATTGGTACCCTGCGAGGAAAGACCGAATACGTCATTGTTTACCGCTCCATCGATATATATGGCGTTGAAACGGTTGTTTACGCCTCCAAAGGAGGTACCACCACCGTATCCAGTGGATTGTGGCGTAAGACGAACGTAGTCGCTCACATTACGATTCAGCGTAGGCATTACATCAATATCTGTCGAAGTAATCTGGGTACTAGCTCCAGAGTTGGTTCCAGTGGTTGATGATGTGCTTGTGATTTCCACTTCATCGAGCATCACACCTGCTTCAGCAAGTACAAAATCGCGACGAAAGTTCTCTCCCAAACGAAGGAAAACACCTTCCACAGTAACAGTTTCATACCCGGTGTAGGTCACGGTGATGGTGTATGGTCCGCCTACACGCATGTTTGGAAGACGGTAGTAGCCTTCCTCGTTGGAAATGCTCCCATACTTGGTGCCAGAAGGCGTGTGATTAGCGATGATGGTCGCTCCGACCATCATCCCGCCTTCCTGGTCTGCAACACGGCCATTCATCGACGATGTCGTTACACCCTGTGCCCACATGGTAAGGGGCAGAATGATCAACGCCAAGAAAGCCAGTACTTTTTGAGTAAAAAATTGACTCATAACTTAAGAAGTGAGTTAATAGTTTTGTATTAAAACTGTTGCAAGACTAAGACGCCAGTATTACCATATCTTTACCAAGCCAAAACCGAACCTGTCAATGCGTGATTTTGAACATATCAGGGATAGTTTTTAGCAGTTCATGCAAAAAATCCTCTGCTCCGTTCTCTCACTTTAAAACATGAAATGATTGTTACCCAATAGAAATGATTCTCATAAATTGTCAGGCTCTTAGTGTCTCTTCCACAGAGTATTTAACTCCCCTGGATCTCCAGGTAACCACAGCTTCCGCCAGCCCACTGATCTCCAGATTCTCCGTGTGGAATCTTCTAGTTTTTGTGCTTTCCGCGCTTTCCATTGTAAATTACCCCACTTCGAATCAACCTGTACCTTCCCACTTCTTACCTGCTTCACCAATTCTACCCACATGAATGCTCATTTTACTCCTCGTGGTTGGCTTTTTTTGATCCTCTTGTTTGTTTCCTTTGGTGGAATACAAGGCCAGGGAGTCACCTCAGGCACCTTTTTCGGCGTGGTTGAAAGCGACTCCGGCGAGCCCCTCGAAGGCGCTACCGTACTTGTGGTCCACACCCCCACCGGCACCCAATATGGTGCCATCAGTCGCGAAGGCGGACGCTATGTCATCTCCAACGCCCGCGTTGGCGGTCCTTACTCGGTCTCTGCCACCTACGTGGGCTATCGCGCTGACCGCAAATCCGACCTCTATCTCAACCTCGGACAACGATATCAGGTCAACCTGTTGCTCTCGCAGGCCGATGTCCAGCTCGACGAGGTCACCATTAGCGCTTCCACAGGCAGATTGGCTTCCCAGCGCACTGGCGCAGAAACCGTGATCACCGAGTCGCAGATCGATGCCATGCCCACGGTCTCGCGCTCTTTCGGCGACTTCGTGCGCCTCACGCCACAAGCAAGAGTCACTGAGGGCTCCGATGGGTTTGCCATTTCTCTCAATGGCATGAACAATCGCTACAACGCCATCTACATCGATGGCGCCGTGAACAACGATGTGTTTGGCCTCTCAGGATCCGGCACCAATGGCGGCCAAACGGGTGTTTCGCCCATTTCCCTCGATGCCATTCAGGAAATCCAGGTGTCTCTCGCTCCTTTTGATGTGCGGGTGGGCGGATTTGCCGGTGGGGCCATCAACACCATCACCCGCTCCGGAACCAACGACTACATCGCCTCCGCCTACGGCTTCTATCGCAACCAATCCCTCGCAGGGCTCACCCCTACCGATAATGGCGGTGCCAGAACTGCCCTCCCCGACTTCACAGCCCTCACCTCAGGCTTCAGAGTGGGCGGGCCCATCATCAAGAATAAACTTTTCTTCTTTGTGAATGCAGAAGTGCAGCGGCAGGAGACACCTCTCCCCTATTCTTTTGCCACCTACCAAGGCTCTTCTACCGAGAACGATCTCAACACCCTGCGCGCCAAAATCCTGACCCTGGGCTACGACCCTGGCTCCTTTACCAACAACCGCTCCTTCCTCAATTCTGACAAAGTCACCATCAAGCTCGACTATAACTTCAACGCCAAAAACAGCCTCAGCCTGCGTCACAGTTATGTGGGAGCCACCAACCTCGAAGGCATACAGTCTAATGCGCGCAGCATCCGATTTGCCAACTCTGCCGAGTATTTCGCCTCCACCACCAACTCCACCGCACTGGAGCTGAATTCTACCCTCAGCTCCAACTGGACCAACAACCTCAAGGTGGGCCTCACCCTCGTGTCAGACGATCGCGATCCCTATCAGGGCGATGGCACCCAGAGCGAAAGCAACCCCAAATATTTCCCCTACCTGCAGATCAATGATGGCCTCGGAACCATCACGCTCGGCTCTGAGCCCTTTTCTACGGCCAATGCCCTCGACCAAACCATCATCACCCTCACCAACAACCTCACCTACAATGCAGGGAGCCACGTGGTGACCTTTGGTACTCACAATGAGTTTTTTGATGTCTATAACCTCTTCATCAGAGAAAACTTTGGCTCCTATCAGTACAATTCTCTGGAGGATGTGATCACAGATCAGCCAGCCAATACCTACAGCCGAAGCTACTCCCTCGTGGATGGTCTGGTGGGAGATGGCTCAGCTGCGGCCTCGCAGTTTATGGGCGCTCAGTTTGGCGTGTATGTGCAAGACGACTGGACCGTGGCACGCAATTTCACCCTCACGCCCGGCATCCGGTTTGACATGCCGATCTATTTTGATTCGCCCGCACTCAATCCTGATTTTAACGACCGCACCATTCCCCTGCTCGAAGCCGCAGGCTACGATTTACAAGGCGCACAAACCGGCACCTTCATCAAGCCCAGGCTCATGATATCTCCCCGCATCGGCTTCAACTGGGATGTGAAGGGCGACCTGAGCACCACCATTCGCGGTGGTGTGGGCGTGTTTACCTCCCGCATCCCGCTCGTGTGGCCCGGTGGCGCTTTTGTCAACAACGGCATCTCGGTAGGTGGCGACCTGATCAGGAACCCTGCGTTTGGCATTTCTGATTTTCCAAGGTGGAATGAGCAGCCTCAGACCATTCTTCCCAACAGCGGCAGCACTTCTGGTCAGATTGACCTCTTTGCCTCCAACTTCCGCGTGCCGCAGGTGCTCAAGTTCAACGTAGCCCTCGACCAAAAACTCCCCTGGGGAGTCATCGGAAATGTGGACCTGATCTACAACAAGACCCTCAACAACGTAGCCTATCAAAACCTGAACCTCACCGAGCCGATCTACCAACTCGAAGGAACCGGCGATAACCGCCCCATCTATAACCGTGGCAGCTTGGTGGACCCCACCTACAGCCAGATTTTCCTGGGCTACAACACCTCAAGGGGATATTCCTGGAACTTCACCGTGAGCCTTTCCAAACCCTTTACCAAGGGCCTTAGCGGTACCGTGGCTTACTCTTATGGCGATTCATGGGCCGTGTTTGACGGCACGTCTTCTCAAAACAGCTCTCAGTGGCGTGGCCTGCAAACCGTGCAAGGGCGCAACGTGCAGCAAGACGCCACCAGATCAGACTTCTCTCAGGGCCACAGAATGCTTGGATCTCTTGCCTACACCTTCAAGTGGTTGAAAAATGACATGCTCGGAACGACCTTCTCCTTGTTCTACGAAGGAGCCTCGGGCCAGCCTTTCAGCTACATCTATGACAGCTTTGGGGCGAATGGAGAACTCAATGGAGAAGATTCCCGCGAGCGATCGCTGATTTATGTTCCGGTAAATCAAGATGATATTTTCTTCGGCGTGATTGACGACCGGGGCACATCAAGCAGAAATGACGATATCGTGCTGCCTATGCCGCAAGATCAGGCAGACCTGATGTATGCCTCGCTCAATGACTTTATCGAAAATGATCCCTACCTGAGCAGCCGTCGTGGACAATACGCCGAGCGCAACCAAAGCAGGTCGCCTTTCTCTCATGTGCTTGATGCACGCCTCATGCAGGATGTGAGCATCACCCTGGGAAAACGCACCCACAAGCTTCAGCTCACTGCCGATGTCTTCAACCTCACCAATCTGATCAACCCCGAATGGGGAAGACGGTACTTTGTGGGCAACGACGCCAACATCGAGCTGCTCGACTTTATCGGCTACCTCAATGAGCCTGCTGCCCAGGGGCAATATCTTCAGACACAAGTGCCGGTCTTTACTTTCCCTGGCGCCCCAGATTTCAGCATTGACGACAGCGGAATCCAAAGTTCACGCTGGCAGATGCAGCTTGGGGTAAGATATATCTTCCAATAAGGAGGAATTGTTACGTGAATGAGATAATGGGCTCTGCTTTATCAAGCAGAGCCTATTTACTTCGTGTGACAAGTATTCGTCCTTATTGCTTCAAACATGAGAACCCCTTTGCTATTGGCCGCATTTTCAATCTGTATTTTTTCCTGCCGGCCTACCTTTGTTCACATCCAAGAGGGAGGACTTCCCCAATTCCTGTCTGCCGACAATCCCGAATTGCCGCTCGTGAGCGGCCACCGGGGTGGAAGGTATTATCACGGCAAGCC
>JANQTF010000345.1:8450-10359 GCA_030731845.1 Bacteroidia bacterium
ATCCCTTCTATGCTGGGCACCATGTCTGGCATTGATCAGGCCTTTGAGGAAATCGGGGCGAAAGCCTATACAGATGTGCTCAACGCAGGCGCGCAGATCCTTGCGACGGATCACCCAATTGAGGCAGCGGCAGTCGTGAAGGAGTGGCGTGCCACCTCCCATTGATGCAGGCGGCTTCGAGATCAGTCTCCGGGCAGAAATACCCAGCGCTCTGGCTTGCCCAACACCGCTGGCAGCGCTCGCGAAAAAAGAGAAAGCCCAGCCCAGGCCATAAAGACAGACTGATGGCGGGCATTCCAGGCGCCTTTTTGATTTTTTTGGCGTGCCATGTGCTCTGCCCGGCTTGCAGGCCCCGGCATGGCCACAAGTGATTCCTGCCAGCGAGGCAGGTCGAGTTGTTCTTCCTTTACCGTAGTAAATTCAAACGATTGCCGAATGACATCGGCATCACCGCCACGGTAGAAGACCCATCGGTCGATTTCCCAAACAGCCCTTCGGTTGAACCATGAGAGCAGGATGGTGGACCCGGCAAAACTTATGACGGAGAAAAGAGCCACTGTCATCACCAAACCTGGCCCGGTGCCTGTGCCCCCGGGCACCAACAGCACCGCCACAGCGAAGGAGAGCAAGGTCCAGACGAAGGCCAGCAGAAAGCCTTTGGCATGAGCCAGGGTTTGCAAAGCACCATGACGACGGCCCTGAATCACTTTGAGCATCTTCTCTGACATGGACTGCCGCCACATATCAGGCACAATGAAGACTTCCATACCCGGAATTCCAGAAATGCCCCCAGTAAACCCAGGATCATTATTGACCAGGTAAATGACCAATTTCCCCTTATGATTATCGAAAAATGATTCCCAGGAAACCGTGGCCCTGGCAACCCACACCTGAAGCCCCACGAGCAGCAGCATCACCAAGGCCATTCCCCCGATGGTTCCCACTGGTCCGAGATACCTCCCCAAAGTGAGCAACCAAAGACCGAACAGCAGATAGAAAAATGCCTGAACAACAGCCGCCCGGGCCCATCTTTTCCACCATCCGGTTTCTATATTTCGATATTGTTGATAGCGATTGGGAAGATACACCCCGCCCAGCCAATCAAATGGTAGGGAAAGCAACAAATGCCCGCCACTGAGGAGCAGCAGCCAAACCCAGTCCTGAAGTGGCTGGCGCGTAAAAGTCTTTGTATTCAATCCCAGCCACAAAAAGACAACGATCAACACAGACCAAAACAAGATGGCAGAAATTCCAGCCCACATCCGGGCTCGCGCGTAGGTCATTCGTCACATAATTAACCTGAAATTTATATTCTTCTCCTTCCTGTGACAACCTTCCAGGCATTTATTTTCTCCAATTACAGGATTTTTTGTGTCCTTACACCATGTCTATGAGTTGGAGGAGCGCCCTGTCGGTGATATCGTTTCGGGGATCTTTGGCACAAGGCCAGGGAAAGTGTGAAGGCAGATATTCTTATTCAGATCCGGATTGAGGAAAAAACAAGAAAAAATCCGCTGACTTATGTAGCTTGACCCGGGCAAAAACAAACTCAGATATGAGAATTGACCACGACCACCGAGAAGGTGTCATTCATGGATATATCCCCTTTCAGGAGTACCTCGGCGAATTTGTATATGGAGGAATAGATGGATCGGTAACCACCTTCGCTGTGGTGGCAGGTGCAGCAGGTGCAGACCTTTCGCTGGGCGTGATTCTCATCCTGGGTTTTGCCAACTTGATTGCCGATGGCTTCTCTATGAGTGTAGGGGCATATTTATCTACCAAATCGGAGCGGGATAATTATGAGAAACATCGCAAAATTGAATATGCTGAGGTGGAGACCATTCCTGAAATAGAAAAAGAGGAGGTCAGAGACATCTATCGCGCCAAAGGCTTTGAAGGCGAATTG
>JANQTF010000346.1 GCA_030731845.1 Bacteroidia bacterium
TCACATCGAGCAGGGCATAAAATAAATAATCGGACTGATGCTTTCGCACTTGCCCACGACCATGGCGTATTCGCTCCCGTACGGGTTCCAGCACGTCTTCGGTTTTTTCCTGCAATGACATCACAAACTTCGGCCCAAGCACCAGACTCACTTGCTCAACATCTATTTTCCCAGTGTCTTCTTTCACTGAAAACATCTTGAGATTGAGATAGAGATAATCCTCATACCACTCTATTTTAGGAAGTTGCGTGGTGTTCACAATGTCTTCGCGCGTGAGCGGGTGAAGATTGAATCTATCAGAAATCTCGTTAACCAAGCCGATATCATGAATTCCATCTATATTTACCCAGGTTACGGTGTCATTGTTGACATGACTTATCATTTCTTCAATGCTCTGATCCTGAAATTCAAGCAACTCAGTGGTTGTGAAAGAACAACCAGAAATGACGGGACTTTCAATGCGTTCTCTTCCCACATATACCATGGTGCCAGGGGGCAAGTGAGCATCTTGACTTGCCTTCTCTATTTCGGGTTTGGGTTTAAAAAAATTCAAACTCAAAACCTTTTGTAGCCTGGATGTTGAAAATCTTCTCATATAGGCAATGTGAAAAATTTATCCTTTCTTACTCTTATGAAGTGGATTTACAGTGTTAGTGTTTCTGTTCCCAAACCTTTGCGAGAGGAATGGCTTTCATGGATGCAAAGAACACATATTCCCGATGTGATGGCCACTGGTTTTTTCCAGGATTTTCGTATGCAAGAACTACTCGAACCCGTGCCTTACCCGGACATGTTTACCTTCAATGTACAATATTACTGTGCCAGCCGCGAGGCCTATGATCAATATCAGACCAAGGCTGCGCCAAGGCTCCAACAGGATGTCAAAGACAAGTTTGGCGAAAAAATTCAGTCTTTTCGTACCTTATTAAGAAGGCTATAACCTATTCCGACAACTCTTAGCATTGTTCATGAACGTTTACAAATTCATCTTCGGACTGCTTCTCGTTTCTCTGGTTGCTGCCTGCAACGGGTCAAAACCCATCACACAAATGCCAGAGGAGGCAATACCTGTACAGGCTTCTATCCTCACCAAAGGCGCCTATTCTTCGGTCGAATCTGATAGCAATATGCTCATTCTCGACCAAACCAAATTTCAGGAACTTTGGCGATCTATGCATAGCATGCAAATGCCGATCCCTGAGCTTCCCATCGTAGATTTTGAGAAACAGGCGGTTGTGGCTTCTTTTCTGGGAATGAAAAACTCCGGAGGGTATGCTGTCAATTTTGTGGATGCCCGTACACACAAGGATGTTCTCTATATTCTCATGACATCTACCTCTCCGGGAGCGGGTTGTTTCACCACTAATGCGATTACCTACCCTTTTGTGATGGCCGTGGTCGAAAAAGGTTCTTTCACCGATTATCAATTTTTGATGACACAGGAAGTCATCGACTGTGACAGATAGTGCATGAAGATATGGTCTTTCAAAAGATGCAAACATCTTCCCGGTCCCGATAAGGGAACCGGCAGAAAGATCCTATCTACGCTCATCCTGCTGCTCTCACTCAGTAGTGGCATCTCTCAGATCCAAAGTCAGTTTCCTGGATTTCAGGCCGAAGGGGATATTCCTCCAGAATTTTTGCTCTCCGTGCGGCAATCTTATCAAAAGCACCTCTCCGAGCAAGGTGATTTGAGTGACAATCAGGCGACCTTTTACCTGCAAAATGCCTATCAGGTGCATCAGTTGCTCTACAGTGGCAAAGTGCTATTCAACGATGAGGCTTCTCAATATATCGGAAAAATAGCCGACCAGATCCTCAAGCATCGATCTGAGATCAGGAAATCTCTGCGCTTTTTTGCCGTAGCGTCTCCAGAGATCAATGCCTTTGCTACCAACGACGGTATTGTACTGGTCAACATTGGGCTCCTCGCCCAAGTGAAGCAGGAAGCACAGCTCGCCTTTATCCTTTGCCACGAGATCAGCCATTATCTGCATCAGCATCCACTCGATATATTTTTGAAGGGAATTGCTTATGCCAATGATCCTTCAAAAAAAATATTGCCCGGCGAACAGGCAGGTTGGCCCAGCTCCCGCTACACCAAAGAAAAAGAGTTGGAAGCCGATCGGCTCGGCTGGGAATTGTATCTCGAAGCGGGATATGATCCCGTCGCAGGCTTAGAAGCCTTCGAATTGCTCAGCCAGGCGGGGCATCCGTTTGCCAATATTCCTTTCGATTGCTCCTGGCTCCAGATTTCTTCCCTTCCCTTTCCTGATGAATATGTGCTCGACCAACTCAGTACCCTAGAAGATCACAGTAGCCTCGAGCGCCCATCTACCCACCCCGAGCCAGAAAAAAGAAGGGAAATCATGAAAGAGTTGATGGATGCACAAAGACCTGAGCCGGGCGTCCTTCACTTTTTGGATCAGCAGGAATTTGAACACCTCAAGCTGAGATGCCGATTTGAAGTAGTGAGATTGCAGCTTCTTAACAGGTCCTACGAGCAGGCACTTTACCATACCTATTCGCTGGAGCAAATTCTGCCAGATGAGCCCGAGCTGAAAAGATTCAAGGCCATCGCATTGTATTCCCTGGCCGAGTATGCCAATGAAGGCCGGTTTTGGGATGTGCATGAGGATTACACCCTCGTGTATGGCGAACAACAGCGGCTCAATTATCTCACCGAGCAACTCCAACCGCAAGAGTGGAGCGCCATCGCATTGAACCATGTCTGGCATCTTCAGCGAAAATATCCCGACGATGAAGCCCTCAGACTCATGAGCCGCGACCTCATGGAGCAACTCAGCCAACAGTATATGGAAACCCTTGATGCCGCCGATCCGGGTATTCAATCTGAGCAGATCATCTTTTTCCCCGCCATGCTCGAAATGATGCGTGACTCTGCCTTTGCTGCCGACATTGGACAGGTCATGGTCCGCAACCGACAGTTTCAGGACCTCACCCACACCGCTATGTTTCGCTCTTCCCCTAACAACCGCTTTGAACCCGAACTAGATTTAGTGGGACTCCATCTTGGTTTGGAAAAAGTAGTCTGGGTGGATCCTTTCTATCAGGTCGTTCGATATCAGCTGGATCAACCACAGGCGTTGCTGGAATCTGAAGAAAAAGAAAAAAAACTCGCAGCCAGTATCGAAGAATTTTCGGACGCGTTGCACTTTGATCATACCACCCTAAGCAGTCATAATTTAGAGTCCAGCGATCTAGATCGCTTTCGCCACTTAGCATTGTTACAAACCTGGGTGCAGGAGAGAAGCTCACATGACGACCTCAAACTTGTGAGTCCTATTCATAATGAAGTAAAAGCCCTCGCCGAAGTATATGACACGCCATACTTTATTTGGATGGGCTGCCTCGCGCAACAGGAACCCCGCAAAGGAAAAGGCATTGTAACGACTGTCTGTATTTTATTTCCACCGCTCTTGCCCTATGCGGTTTGGTACCTCGCTACACCTAAGCCACAGACCCTCATCTACACCATGGTGTATAATGCCAACAACGGGCAGTATGAAGTCCTTTATCCACACATGATTGAGATGAAGGACCGTCCAGACGTCATTCGCTCCGCTACCTATGACTTGCTGCTCCAGTTGAGTGAGAAATAAGGTCTCATTTCTTCCGTTTTTTTTGCTTCGCAGTGGTCATTACCAATTTCAGTTTGGGTGGATATGCCCTCAATATCGGGAGATAACAATCTCCCATATTGCAGGCCCCCTGTACTTTAGTCACTGAGATCTCACGCTCCTCGTTCCTGACGTGGACCGAGTGGTTCGCGAAATCCAGGGCAGTCGCTCTCCCGAAGCAGGCTTGTCTAGTGCCTACACATTCCGAAGTGGCTTCCTCTCCAGATGCATTCTCGCTATTCTCTGCTGTCCACGCTTCATCTTTCGAAAAATGCGTAGAATTGAGATTGTTCTCAATTCGCGAATCGCCATTCACATTTCTGGCGTCACTGATTTTCAGCAGAATACAGCGAAATTATAGTTCGGTTAAATAAACACCGTGTCGGACTCCTCAACCAGCGTAAGCGTGGTAGCATCGAGCAGTCGATGGGTTAATCCAAGGGATTTAGGTACTTCGTAATGGAAGAAATAGCGCATCGTGTGCAGTTTGCTCTGATAAAATTCTGCATCACTGCCTTGTGCACCATTGACCAATGCCTGCTTGGCTTTGGTTGCTTGTTTCAACCACTGCCACGCAATCAGTGTGATGCCCGTGAGCTCCATAAATAAATTTGCATCGGCGAGGTATCGCTCCACATCACCTTTCATGGCGAAGGGCATGAGATGTGTAAGCACCTGCTGAATACGCCCCATATTTTCTTCGAGCAAAGCAGCGTAGGGCTTGAGCTCATCGAAGGTGCGGGCATCGGTCATGGTCTGCAGAATCTCTGCGCTGAGCAATTGCAAGGCAAGACCATTTTTCATGGTCACTTTTCTCCCCAGCAAATCCTGAGATTGGATGCCGGTCGTACCTTCATAGATCGCATAGATGCGAATGTCGCGGTAGTAATTTTCCAACGGAAAATCTTTGCAAAATCCGCCGCCGCCCAGAATCTGCATTCCCTGGCTAATCGATTGGATCGCCATTTCAGATGGATAGGTTTTCACCACAGGTGTGAGGATATCGAGCAGCATTTGATAGTGCTCTTTTTCTTCTCCCTCACTCACATCGATTTTATCGGCGTAGTGCGCAGCCTGTAAGCCCAGAGACATGCTTCCTTCGGTGATCGCTTTTTGCATGAGCAACATCCGGCGCACGTCCGGATGGTTGATAATCGTGACCTGATCCATGTTCAGGTCTTTATTGTTGAGCGGCCTGCCTTGCGGGCGCTGATGTGCAAACTCCAATGAAGCATAATACGCCGCCGAGGCAATGGCCGAGGCCCCGATCCCAACTGCGATACGCGCTTCGTTCATCATCTGAAACATGTGGGCCAGTCCTCTATTTGCTTCTCCCAACAAATGCCCAACACAATCCCCTTTCTCTCCATACATCAGGTGAGTGGCGGGCGATCCCTTTTGTCCCATTTTATGGTAGAGGCCAGCCACCGTCACATCATTGAAGACGAGGTTCTCGCCTTCTTTCCTATATTTTGGCACCACAAAGAGAGAAATCCCTTTGGTGCCTTTGGGCGCACCGTCGATCCGGGCCAATACAAAATGTACCACATTTTCAGCGCCAATGTAATCACCGCCCGAGATATAAATTTTTTGTCCCTTAATCAGGTAGCTGCCATCGCCACGAGGCGTGGCAGAGGTAGTCACGTCAGAGAGAGAAGAGCCGGCTTGCGGCTCAGTGAGGG
This sequence comes from Bacteroidia bacterium, assembly GCA_030731845.1. Classification (GTDB taxonomy): domain Bacteria; phylum Bacteroidota; class Bacteroidia; order J057; family J057; genus JANQTF01. The sequence goes on from JANQTF010000346.1 coordinate 5,324, forward strand.
CCATGGTTCCTTGCCATTTTCCTGCAAACATCTGGGGCAGAAAATACCGTTTCTGCTCTTCGGTTCCGAAAGATCGCAGAAGATTAGCGGCAGAGTTGGTCAAGCCAGAGAGTTGGACTGCACCATTATTTGCAGCAGAAAAAATAAAATTGGCCGCCGCATTCATCATCCCTGGCGCCTGCATCCCGTCATAATCAAGAGGAGCTGTAAGCGAAATCCAACCTGCTTCGCCAGCTGCATCGAGATAGGGTCTCACAGAAGGGTGAACGCTAATGTTGCCATTTTCCAACTGCGGCTCGTTTCGATCCATATCTTCATAGTGTGGAAACAAAAAGGTGTCTGCCATTTGCTTCGCAGAGTCGAGCATCATCTCTAGCGATTGGCGATCGAGGTGCTCAAAGTGTGGAGACGAAAGCAGGTCTTCGAGTTCATGTACCTCGAAGAGCAAAAACGACAAATTCTGCGGACTGTAATAAGATCTTGCCATGGCTTTTTAAGATTGGTTTGAAGTATCTCGGAAAATTTACAAAAAGTTATATTTTCCTCCACTATCTTCCGTAAATACTTCTACTCTTATGAGCGAACAACAATATGCCAACGGTCAGCTTCGCGTCAATGTTGACGCAACGGTGAAGACCATCACCCTCTATCAGCCAGAAAAGAAGAATGCGATCAATGCCGACATGGCACATGCACTCTTATCTGTGATGAAAGAAAGTGCCCAGGACGATTGCCGCGTGATCATTCTTACTGGTGCCGCCAAAGATTTTTGTGCGGGAGCTGATCTCGATCCACGCGCGCTTGCCGGAGCAGGAATTGATGTTGCTTCCTTCCTCAAAGAAACCTACAACCCACTGATTCTTGCCATGCGTGGGATGGACAAGCCCATCATTGCTAAAGTGCGCGGTGTGTGCGTGGGCATAGGCTGGAATTTTGCGCTGGGATGTGATTTGATTTACGCGACGCCCAATGCAAGATTTTCACAAATTTTTACCAGAATCGGTTTATCCAGCGATGGGGGTGGGTCTTACTTTTTGTGGGAGAGACTCGGGCATCAGCGTGCGTTTGAGATGCTCGCGTTTCACGAGCAGATTTCTGGAGAGCAAGCATTGGAGATGAATCTTGTGAACGGGCTTTTTCCGGAGGAAACAATCGATGAGCTCGTCAAAGAAAAAGCGGATTTGCTGGCCAATGGGCCTTATCTTGCCATCCAGCGCAGCAAGTCAAATCTTCGTAGCGCACAAAACTTCGGGCTCGAAGCAGCTCTCACACAAGAGGCTGATAATCAAGGGAAAAACTTTATTTCCATGGACTTTATGGAGGGTATTTCTGCCTTTTTGCAGAAGCGTGCGGCCAAATTTCGCGGAAAGTAGCCATTTATCCTCTTTTTCTGTCCTTAACATTCGCTTATCACAAGCCAGGCGCCCCATGAGCTGTTTTTGCACAGTTCTCAGGCGCTTTTTCCGTGATTTTATCCCCCTGAGAATCGCGCAAAAAACGAATACGCCAAGAAGCACGCAGGCCATTGCAGCCTCAGGAGGCATATTCGCTTATCAACAGTCATGTGGATAGTGGCGCTAATGCGCTGATAATCACATGATGGTTATCAACACTTTTGGTCAAAAAAAATGTGGACAAACTCAATGGCTAAACATTGAATTTGAAATTTGGGCCAGCGTTCTCCACATTTCTGTGGACAACCCAAATCTATGCACATTGCCCGTGTACAAGATTCGAGTTCTTAACATGGAGTTAACATCGGATGGGGAAAAAACTTGTCATGAACTTCCCCCAAGCCCCTCGATGTGAATATCTCAAAAAATCGTATTCCATTTTTCTTCGGAAATAATTCCTTTCCGAAAATGATTGACTCCTATCAGACGAAATCCAGATGGCTGGAGAATTTGGTAGTGAAATACTTAGCTGATATTCTTATTTCTGATTAACCGGAAACAGAACAAAAAGCCATGTTAGATTTTAAAGAAAATATCTGTTAACACACACTGTGGATAAGCTGTGAGTCAAATGAGGATATCGTGAGATCAAAGGGTTTTGAGAAAAAGTTCTCCCACTTATCCACGCCTCTATTAATATCTTCAAAAGAGAAATTAATAGATTAAAAGAAAAGAAGTAAGGCTAAGATTGGGATAGCGAATGCGGATGTAGGATATACGCTGCCCGCGCATCGGGACGAACTCGCCAGCCGAAGCTCAAGCTCGCCCTCCCCACGAGCAGCTCCCAGGAAAACAGAGGAAATGTTGGCTCTTTTTGTGAAAAGCATAATGTGGGAAACTTCATGACTTCTGGATAAAATTTGATATAAATTATTGAAAATCAAATGATTATATGCCTGTCGTTAATGTGGACTTCTCTTGGATAACCTGTGGACTGTTTCCACATTTGCTCACAAAGCCGCAAAGCTGATAGATGCTAAGCAGGGATGTGTTAGCTTGCAATCCCATTTTATCAATCCCTTCGGAAACAAGCCCATGCGTTCCACGTATTTCGTGGCCGTTTCCTATATTTTTGCTCTTGCTTATGGCCGAGTCTGCCTATACAGATATTTCCAATCTTGGTGAGTTCAAACTCATCGAGCACCTGACAAAATCTTTCCAACCGATTCGCAAGGAGGTTCTTCTTGGCATCGGCGATGATGCAGCTGTCTGGAAACCCGCTGATGGACTGATTCCGGTGGTCTCTACCGATTTGCTCATCGAGGGCGTTCACTTCGATTTGTCGTACATGCCGCTACGGCACCTGGGCTACAAATCCATCATCGTGAATCTGAGCGATATTTTTGCGATGAATGCAGAGCCGGTGTGTGTCACGGTCTCCATCGCCATGAGCAACCGATTTCCGGTTGAGGCACTCGAAGAATTGTACGAAGGCATCAAGCAGGCCTGTGAAACCTACGGTGTAGATCTCGTAGGGGGCGACACAAGTTCTGCCAGGCAGGGACTCATGATTTCGGTCACGGCCATGGGGCAGGTAGAGCCCGACAAATATGTGACCCGCAAAGGAGCCAAACCCAAAGATCTGATTTGTGTCACGGGTGATGTCGGTGCTGCCTACGCCGGATTTCTCGTTCTCGATCGAGAAAAGTCTGTGTTTCTCGGTAATCCGGAGTTGCAGCCCGATCTCAATGACTACGACTACGTGGTGGGGCGGCAGCTCAAGCCCGAAGCCAGGGTGGACGTTGTTCGCAAACTTCGCGAGCAGGGCATCATGCCTACCTCCATGATGGACATCAGCGATGGCGTGGCCAGCGAGATTCATCACCTGTGTCGCCAAAGCAAAACCGGTGCGACCATCTATGCGCACAAGCTGCCCATAGATCCGCAAACCGTCAAAGTGGCTGAGGAATTTGGTATTTCTGCTACCACATTCGGAATGAATGGCGGCGAAGATTACGAGATGATTTTTACCGTGCCAATCCAGGATTTTGAGAAAGTAAAATCCTGGCAAGAGATTTCCATCATCGGTCACATGACTGATGATGCGAATGTGATCCAGGTTATTCTTGAAAATGGCGAAGCCGCTGATATTGAAGCCCAGGGATGGCAACATTTTTCCCAAAGAAGCAGTTGAGAAATAAACTCTTTTGCTGTGATGATTGATTTTTCTCTCCGTTAATTTTTCTCCTCATGCCTTCACTCCGCATTCTTTCATACAATGTGAATGGGATCAGAGCTGCCTCCAAAAAGGGATGGTACGAATGGTTGAATCTGGATCAGCCCGATATTGTCTGTGTGCAGGAAACCAAAGCACAGCCAGATCAGCTTTCGGAAGCCGAAAGACAGCCCGATGGGTATCACGCTTATTTTCATTCGGCAGAAAAAAAAGGCTACTCAGGCGTGGCCATTTTTTCTAAGGTGAAACCCAATCATGTGGAGATCGGTTGTGGGATCGATTTTATCGATCAAGAGGGGAGAGTGATTCGTGCCGATTATGATGGCTTTTCTGTGATTTCGCTCTACGCACCTTCCGGATCTTCCGGCGAACACAGGCAGGACATCAAAGAAGAATTTATGAAGGTGTGGCCTGCCTATGTGCAGGAGCTCAGAAAAACGCATCCGCGCCTTCTCATTTGCGGAGATTACAACATCGCCCACACCAAGATCGATATTCACGACCCGGTTGGAAATAAAAAAAGTTCCGGATTTTTGCCTCACGAGCGGGAGTGGTTCACAGATCTCCTCGCACTTGGATATGTAGATACCTTCAGGCAATGGCATCCCGATGCTATTCATCAATATTCATGGTGGAGCCACCGCGCCAATGCCCGAGCCAATAATAAAGGCTGGCGCATTGACTACCATCTCGTGACTGCAGAACTGGCTGATGCAGTGACCGGAGCCCGCATTCTCCCTGACGTGATGCACTCCGACCATTGCCCGATTGAGGTTTCTTTGCAGATTTAGGGAAAACATAAGAAGCGATTCCTTACTTTATGAGATGTGGAATCCACTCGTAGTTGGAATCCTGATAAGGAAGTGAGAACTTGACTTCACACGTCATATTTCGAGACTCCTTTCATGGCTGCGAACCTCTCAGAGCCTTCAGCCGTTTTAGGGGAATACCTGCCTGTCATTGTGAGGAGTTAATAGAAGATTATTATGAGTCAAAAGTCGTTGCTGGACCAAAGACTGGAGGAGTTCAGAAAAAAATATTATACAGATCAGATCATTCGCGGAAGCCTGGTTTTGCTTCTGCTCGTGAGTTCGATCCTATTTATCGTATTGCTAGGAGAAGGTCTCTTTGGATTTTCTTCCGGAGTGCGGACAGGCATCGTGATGTTCCTCGGATTAGGATTTGCCGGGGTCTTGGGGTGGATGGTTATCCGCCCCTTGGTGAGACTCACAAAGCTGGCACCCGGCATTGATGATTTTCAGATTGCCGACATGGTCAGGAATCACTTTCCTGATATCAACGATAAACTCACCAATCTTCTCCAGCTAAAAAAACGCAGC
>JANQTF010000347.1 GCA_030731845.1 Bacteroidia bacterium
CGACCCTTCCAGGGTCGGGGAAATGGGGCAGCCAAGCAACATCTCGCCTCTCAACGTCTCGCCTCTCAATATCGTTCCCGTCTGACTTCTGACCCCTAGCCGTCTGACTTCTCAGATCCTTCCCTACTTCTCCGCAAATAAAGAAAAAGCCGCTCCACACAAAGGCTGGAGCGGTTACACGACGGAAAGAACCCAAAAGAGATTAGTCCACGATTTCTTGAGGCTCAGCTGCCACAAGCCTGCTGCTTCCTACCAGCCTATTCACATGTACCCGCAGAAAATCTACCACGAGATAGACTGAAGGAACCAGGAAAAGGGTGAACAAAAAGGAGCTGGTGAGGCCACCGATGAGCACCCAGGCCATGCCGTTTTTGAATTCGGCACCGGCTGCGTGGGAGAGGGCCAGGGGCATCATGCCCAGCACCATCGCAAAGGTGGTCATCATGATGGGGCGAAGGCGCTCTTTGCCCGCTTCTACCAGGGCCTCTCTCACACTGTTTCCCTCAGCGCGGAGCTGATTGGTGAAGTCCACGATCAGAATTCCGTTTTTGGCTACCAGGCCCAAGAGCATGATCATGCCCACGATCGAGAAGATGGTGAGTTGGTTCATCGTGAGGGCCAGGGCCAGCAAAGCACCGATTAGCGCTACGGGAATGGAAAACAGTACCACAAAAGGATAGACCAGACTCTCGTACAAGGCCACCATGATCAAATACACCAGTACGATGCCGATGAGCAGGGCGAGGCCCAGGCTGGCAAAGGAATCCTGCTGATTTTTGGCTTCTCCGAGGAAATCCACCTCTACACCCGCAGGGATGTCGATCCCTGAAATCTTGGTTTTGATGTCATTGACAATGTCGCCAGAAGGCCGGCCAATGGCGCTCGAGGTCACCGTGATGGAGCTGAGGCGATTGTTGCGCTCCAGGACTTGCTGTGCCACAATGGGCTCTACCTGAGCCACTTGCCCCAGCAAGATGTTGTTTTGCGAATTATTGACCAGCACCATATTGGCCACGTCGCTGGCGGATTGCTGCTGCTGCTGATCGAGGCGCAGGTTGATGTCGTATTCGGTGCCATCTTCGGTGAAGCTCACGTTGGTATTTCCGCTAAATCCGATTTGAAGAGCGGCGGACAAATCCGAAACGGTGAGGCCCGCTTTTGCAAGTTTGTCGCGATCTGGCGTAATCCGCAGAGAGGTGCTCGCCCCTTTGGTGGAGAAGGCCACATAGTCGGTGCCAGGGGTTTGGATCATGGCTTGTTTCACAAGGTTTGCCGTCGTTTCTACCGAATCGCGGTTGGCTCCTTTTACCACAAGCTGAATCGGAGAGCTCACGTTGCCAGTAATGCCAGTCGGGATCACTGTCACTTTTACCCCCGGGATTTGCTCGATTTCGTTTCTTGCCCAGAGGCCAAATTCATCCGTAGAAATATCCCGCTCTTCCTTGGGCACAATGGCAACCGAAAGCTCGCCTTGGTTGGTGGTGTTGCTGCTACCGCCTGCCTGTCCGGATGTGGTTCCTGTGAGGGAATACACCGTGACCACCAAAGGGTGTTCGAGCATCATTTTTTCAGCCTGCTTCATGGCGAGGTTGGTCTGGCTCAGGGGAGTATTGGGGTCCAGCTCCAGAATCACCGTGAGCTCTCCGCGGTCGCTATTGCCCACAAAGGAGGCACCAATAAAGCCCGCCGGAACGAGGTAAACACTGGCCACAATCAAGGCAAAAATGAACCCGATCACCAGAAAATTGTAGCGGAGCAAGGTCTTGAGTGCCCGGGCATAGGCATCTTTGAGGCCATCAATCCAGGATTCAAAAACCAGGTTGATTTTGCCCCAAATGGTTTTGGGATTGAGCTCAGTGAGTTTGCCAAAGCGGGAGGCGAGCATGGGCGTGAGGGTAAATGCCACAAACAAGCTCAAGAGGGTAGAGGTAACCACCACCAGGGCAAATTCTCTCACAATGTTTCCGATCAGGCCACCGGTGAGGGCCAGGGGCAGAAACACCACCACATCCACAAAGGTGATGGCCACAGCCGTGAACCCAATCTCGTTTCGACCATCAAGGGCCGCTTCTCGCTTGGTTTTGCCCATTTCCAGGTGGCGGTAGATGTTTTCCAATACCACGATACTGTCATCCACCAGAATGCCCACAACCAGAGAAAGCCCCATGAGCGACATCAGGTTCAGGGAAAACCCGAAGAGGTACATCATGATGAATGTTGGAATCATGGCCGTAGGAATGGCCACGAGCACGAACATGGAGCTACGCAAGCTGTGCAAAAAGAACAGCATCACCCCTGCCACGATGAGAATGGCGAGGAAAAGGTCTTCCACCACCGAGTCTGCTGCTGCAAGGGTATAAATAGACTGGTCCGATGCGATCTGATAATCTAGCCCGAGGTAGGAATAGGTTTCCTTGAGGTCCACAAGCTTGTCTTTCACCAGCTTGCTCACCTTCACGGCGTTGGCATCGTTGGTGGTGCTCACCTGCAAACCGATGGCCTGAACGCCATTGAAGCGGTTGAGCGTGACGGCGCTCGATTGCCCATCGACCACGGTGGCGATGTCTTTGAGCAGCAGGCGACTGCCATTCGGAAATTCTTTGATGACGAGGTTGCGGAGCAAATCGAGCTGATTGAGGTCCGCGTTGATTTGCAGGGCCACGCGCTCCTGCTCGTTGGAGATGGCTCCGGCTGGCAAGGCCACGTTGCTGGCAGCCATCACTTGATACACCTGTCGGGCGGAGAGGTGATTGGCCTGGAGGAGGAGGTTGTTGAGCTCAATCTGAATTTCGCGGGGTTGGCCGCCGATGATGCTGATCTGGCCCACGCCCTCGGTATTGGAGAGAGAAGGAATGATGGTCTCATCGAGCAGTTGATAGAGTTGGGCGTCGTTGAGATTGGCCGTGACGGAGAGCTTGAGCACCGGAATCTGACTGGTGCTGAACCTGTTCACAACGGGGTCGCGGGCATCTTCGGGGAGCGTTCCCTTGATTTGTCCAATTTTTCGCTCCACATCTTGCTGGGCCACGAGGTTGTCAATGCCGGATTTGAGCTGAATGGTAATGGCAGAGCTGTTTTCCAGCGACCGGGAGGAGATGATGTCCACGCCCTCGATGGTGCTGATCGCATCTTCGATGGGCTTGGTGATGTTTTGCTCCACGTTTTCCGGAGATGCCCCCACATACACGGTATTGACCGAGATCACCCCTGCCTCAAATTTTGGCAGCAGGTTGTAGGTGAGATTGGTATAGCTGATGTATCCAAAAAGCCCCAGCACCGTGAAGATCACGAGGATCAGCAGGGGTCTTCGAATGGATAGTTCGGTAATAGACATGTTGTTACTGCTGATTTTTGAGTGAAACAATGCTGATGAGACTACCTTCGGCAAGGTTGATCTGCCCGCTTGTCACGACAGTGTCACCGGCCGACAAGCCTTGCTGTATCTCCACGAGGTCTTGATAAGTTTGGCCTGGCACCACCGTTTTGGCTTGAACCCGGTCTCCATTCACCACATACACATAAGGCTGTGCGCGGTCTTTCATGATGGCGAGCAACGGCACCTGCAACGACTCCTCTTTGGCCCCATCGCTGAAGCTCACCATGACAGAGGTTCCTGCCCGCAGCGGCACATCCGAGCCGGGAGCTACTTCGAGGTCCACCTGAAAGTTGTGGTTGTCGTCTCCTTTGGGGTTGATGAAGGTAATGGTGCCTTGAAATGATTTGCCAGGAAAAACGGGCGCAGAAATAGCTGCACGTTGCCCCTTGCTAAGCTTGTAGGCATAGGTTTCATTCACAAACACAGTGGCTTTGAGGGGAGAAATTGTAGCGACTGTGGCGATCACCGTACCAACATTGGCAAATTCGCCCTGCGACACATTTCGCGCCATCACGACTCCGGATATCGGAGAGGTGATTCGCGCATTGGCGATTTGTTGTTCAATCTGCTCAACCTGAATGCGCGCATTGTCCAGGGCATTCTGGGCATTGATCATGTTGAGTTCAATCCCCGCTTTGGCTTCAAAGAGTTCTTTGGCGCGGGTATAATCGGCCTCGGCTTTTGACAGTGCCACTTGAGCCGATTTGAGGTTGATGGCCAGCATTTTGGTGTCGATGCTTCCCACAACTTGATTTTTTTTCACATAGCTTCCCTCATCAATGCTGAGGCTTGTGATCTGCCCTGCCATGATAGGGCTAATTCGTGCCTCTTCTTTCGGGCTCAGGGTCGCAGGGAGCACGATAGAGGTTTCGCCAGCCTGAAGCTGTGCCGTGTAGGTGGTTACCCGAACCGGAATTTTCGATCGGTCCACCACTTCTTTAGAGGCGTCGATTTCTTTTTTGTTGTTATACAGGGTGAAGCCTATGCCCCCAATAGCTAGTACTACCACCAAAATGGTGAGGATAATGCCGCGCATGTTTATTCTTGATTGAAAGATTGGTAAAAGTTGGAGAGATTGCCCGTAGCGTTTTCGTAGTTCAGCCGGGCAATCAAAAAGGCGTAAATGCTGCTCAGGTACTGATTTTGAGCTGTCTGGAAGGAATTGTCATCGTTGAGAAATTCGGTGGAGCTGGCCGTTCCTTTTTCATACTGCACAGTAGTGGACTCGAGCACCGATTGGGCGAGCTCCACATTAGAGGCCTGCGACTGCACTTTGTTGTAGGCTGTGAGCAGATCTGAGTAGGCACTCTCGGCTTTGAGCTCCAGGTTTCTCTCGGTGAGATCGAGGTTGATTTTGGCATTGGCGAGGGTGAAGGTCTGCTCTTTGAGCAAGCTGCTACGCCTCAAGCCACTGAAAATCGGCACATTCACCGTTAAGCCTATGTAGGAGAAATTGTTCCAGGTGCTGAAAGCAGTGCTAAATTCATTGCTGAAGGCCTGAGAACCTACGCGGGCATTGGCACTGAGGGTAGGCAAATAGGCAGAGCGATAGGTGCTCACATTGATCTCCTGCAAAGCCAGATTGGCAGCGCCAATGCGGTAGTCATAGAGCTGTGACCGATCAAAGGTCCGGGTTTCGGGCAAATTCACCAGGGCCTCATACTTCCCTTGGCTATCCAGCTCCAGCGGCTCGCCCAGATCCATCCCCATCGCATTTTTGAGGGTGATTTTGGATACTTCGAGGCGCGCCTTCGCCTCGGCAATGTTATACTCAACCGATTTGAGGTTGATGAGGATGCGGTCTCGCTCCCGGAAATCCACCACCCCTTTTTCCACCTGCACCTTGATGATGGCGAGCAGATCCTGGTAGGTGCCCAGGGTTCGGGACAGATCTGACAGCTGTTGTTGGAGGGTGAGTACCTGAAAGAAAGCAGCAGAAGTTTGGTAAATCAGCACTTCGCGGTGCTGTTCCTGCTCCAGCTTGGTCAGCTCTGCATAAGGCTTGGTGGCCTTGATGCCGTTGAGCTTGGACTGGTCATAAATGGCCTGGCTGAGGTCCACCAGCGCATTGGTGGTGTATTGATTGCCAAATTGCACCCGGGCTTCATTGGGGCCAAATACCCCCGCGGGAATGATGGTGGTCGCCAATATCAGGTTGTCCTGAAACGCCACCGACCCATTAATTTGGGGTAAATAGGCCGAAACCGCTTGCATCGATTTGGCATCCGCGATCTTAACATTGTTTTGGAAAATGCCCAGAGAGGGGTGATTGGCGAGGGTGTACTCAATGCATTCCTCCAGGCTTAGCGTGGTCTGGGCGTGGAGGCCCAGCGGGATCCAACAAATAAAAAGGAGAACAGGTAGTTTCATCTGGATTCAAAATTTGTGGGTTCAACGCGTTTGCGCGCAAATCATCCCTGATTTTGAGCATCCAGTCAGGTGAAGTGAACATTTTCGGGCCTGAATTGACACCTGCCAGGGAGAACTCCTCGGAATCTGATTCCTTATTATGTGTTGCCCACTGCCTGTGCACATCCCCGTGGGGGATTCGTAGGTCATCTCTCCCTTTCCATCGCTGTCCGGGTAAAAAAGAGGTCAGTTGCTATGCGCCAACAGCCAATCAGTCAGGATTCCCCCTCCATCCATCTCAAAAACTGCGACACCTTCAGGCGGCTCACGATGGCTGGCTCGGGTACGGCTACTTCGAGTGTCAGAGAAATTTTTCGATTGGGGTAATTGGTGATTTCTTTCACCCAGGTTCTCTGCACCATCATGCGGCGGTTGATGCGGAAAAACGTAGAATCGGGTAGGAGATCTCCAAGCTCATCCAATGATTGTGGCACCGAAAAGGAGCGCCCATCTCGGTGGTATAGCAGGACGAGCTGATCCTGCCGGACAAATGCCACAATGTTACGCAAGGACACAGGGATGAGCCGATCCCTAAAATGCACGAGGAACTGATCTTTGCTGGGCGAGGCAGGGCTGAGCTCCTCAAGGGCTTGCTGTACGAGACTTCCTGTACTGGCAAAAAATCGCTGGAGTTGAAGGTGTTGTGCCAGCGCTGCGCGAATGTCTTCTTCGCTAAAGGGCTTGAGCAAATAGGCGATGCCGTGGTTTTGGAAGGCCTGAAGGGCATAGTGATCATGTGCTGTACAGAAAATCACCGGGCTTTGAACCTCTGTTTGTCGAAAAATTTCAAAGCTCAGCCCATCTGATAATTCGATGTCCATAAAAATGAGATCAGGGGCCACGGGCAATTCTCTCAGAATATTCACACTGGCCTCTATGCTGTCGGAAATGGCTAAGATTTCGTAGCTGGGATGCAGCTTCAGGATCAACTCCCGGAGCAACTGGGCAGTGCGTCGTTCATCTTCTACCAATAGCAATTTCATGGGGCGAGCAGTGGGATTTGAACAGAAAAATGTGTGTCGTCAGCCATCACCTGCAGGCTGTTTTCGATGCCGAGAAGTCGATAGCGCTCTCTCAGATTGGGGAGGCCATAGCCAGAAGGCTCCGCCTGCGACTGCTTTCTTTGCAGGTTGTTTTCTACGGTGACAGACTTGTTGTCGGTGGAGTAGATCCTGATAGTCAGTGGTTTATTTTCTGAAACTACGTTGTGCTTGATGCAGTTTTCGATGAGCAGTTGCAAGGCAAATGCGGGCATTTTGAAAGAAAGAAGGGTAGGGGAGATGTCTTGCTGAATGAGGAGTCCGGTTTCAAACCTTGCTTCGAGCAAAAACAAATAGGAGCGGAGCAAATGAAGTTCTTCTTCGAGGCTTACGGCATCTTTGTCTTTCTGCCGAAGGGCTTCGCGCATGATTTCGGAGAGCTTGATGACATATTCCTCCGAGTGTTCGTGCCCTTCTCTGATCATACTGCGAAGGGTGGAGAGGGCATTGAACAAAAAATGGGGATTGATTTGCTGTTTGAGAATTTCAAATTGCGCGAGCAGATTTTCATTTCGCAGCTTCACGTGCTGGAGCTGAAGCCGATCAAATCGGTTGCGGTTTCGCAGCCACGCAAAAATCGAGTAACTGAAAGTGGTCCCGAGCAGGAACCTCACAAAGCTTCGAAACGACTGATCGGAGACCATGGGGAAAGCTTGCCACAGGGTAATGATCATGGCGAGCCGCCATTGGATAAAGACCAGCAAGATATTGAGCCCGAGGATAAAGGGAATGCGCTTGAGCCAGGGAAATCGGGCCTGAAGGTGCTGATGCCATACCGGGGCCCAGTTGTTCATAAGGCCCACGCCAAAGAAGGAAGAGCAGAAAAAGAGCCACACCCCAAACATGCCGAGCCAGTGCTCCTGAAAATCAGCTCTGGCATTGAGTACCAACGCGAGCATCGGCACGAGGGCCGAGAAAATCAGATATGGCCGCAGCACAGGGCGCCAAGCCGAGGCTTCGTTTACATTGAGATCCTCTTTGGAATATGTAGGATTGATCTTCTCCACCTCGTTAAGATAAGGCGATCAGCGCGATTGCTCCTAATGCGGAGAAACGGGAGTCAGTTTTTTCTGTCTCCTGCCCAAGTTGAATGGCCTTCCAGCCATTCGGGCAAATCATTTTTCTTTGAGACGTTCCTTTTATCATTTGCGGAGAGTACGATTCTGTGATTCGCAACTTCAGCAAAGCGAATTGCAGAAGGGAGACAATTTCTATTTGTTTATTCTATTAAATCGAATCGCTTTTGGCGTAATTGGTAAAATATATGTCTTTTAGAAATCGAATTAGTATCGTGTATGATATCATTTTTTTATGAATTGTGTAATACATGCTAATTAAATTTTTTTTCTATTCCATTAGCGCAGCGCTCAATTTGCTAAGAATTTTTAAGTTTTTTTGTTCTGGAAGTGTCATTTTTGCGGAGTTGTAAATCTTTCAATTTTGGCAATTAGAGCTAATATGGGTGATTTTTGCTGTGATCAAGTGACCAAGAATCATGAATTGAACAGATGTTTATTAAATAGTTGTAAAGATTATTTTTTTGTATAGTACTTATTTTGGTAAATAATTGTTTGTATGTTAATTTGCAGATGCATCCCCATTTGTGTTTATCCCATAGTAAAATTTTGATGAGTCAACTTAAGTATCTCCCCAAACGTGTTGTTCTGAAATGGCTATTGCCATGTATTGTCTTATTCCTTGGATTTGCAATGCCGCCGCCGCCTCCCGGCGGACTAGATGTAGCCGCACCGATCGGTGCCTACCTCAATGGGAATTTCCCAACCGAGCTTCCTGAACAAGGCGTAATCGCCGAAGAAATTTATACAGGCCTTGATTGGGAGTCACCCGTTATTGCCATACCATTTCCGCTCACAAGTGATCTGTTGGTCGTTGAAATGGACGGGAGATTCTTCTCTATTCCGGATAATGACAATGCCACTACCAGAACGCTCCTGATGGATATTCAGGACCGGTCCTGGTATTATGACTGGAGTGGAACCAATACGAAACATGGTGGAATCCAGAATGCAGCTTTCCATCCTGAGTTTGGGATGGGCACAGGCAAGGATTATTTATACGTCTATTACGTGTTCAAAGCGGTGAATGAATCCACCAATTTTGGTGCCCCCTACTATGACAGACTCAGTAGATTCACCTGGAATGGATCACAATTTGACCCCGCCAGTGAATTGATTATGATCAATCAGTATGATACCTCCAAAGGTCATGATGGAAGCGGATTGGCATTTGGTAACGATGGATTTCTCTATGTGGCCATTGGAGATGAGGGCACACAAAATGCTTCGGCCAGTGCGCATACGCAGTTGCTGAATGATCGCTTTCGTAGCGGTGTATGGCGCATGGATGTCGATCAGCAAGGGGGAGCAATAAGTCACCCGATTATTCGTCAGCCAGTGAATAATGCGCCGGCTGGCTCAACGCCTTCTTATACGCAGGGATACTATATTCCTAATGACAATCCCTGGATCGATCCCACTGGTGGAACATTGGAAGAGTTTTATGCTATTGGCCTTCGTCAGCCATTCCGGATGACCTATGATAAGCTCACCGACAACTTCTGGATCGGAGATGTAGGTAGTGGACAAATGGAAGAAGTTGATATCCTGGATCAGCCAGGCCTGAACTTTCAGTGGAACTATATGGAAGGCACTGCGACCGGGTATCGCGCTGCACCATCACCACTTATTGGAACCGAGCGCACACCAGTTCATGCTTATGGAAGAAGTCTGGGAAGCTGTGTCATTGGTGGCTATGTCTACCGCGGTACAGATATGCCTAGTTTGATTGGGAAGTATATCTTCGGAGATAATGGTAATGGAATCATCAGATCGCTGGAGTATTCTGGTGGAACTACCAATGATGGCGTAGAAGATCTGGTTTCCGTTGGGGGATCAGTCTTTAATGGAATTTCCTCCTTCGGACTCAAGCACGATAATGAACTTCTCGTCTTGAAGCTTGGTCGTGGAATCAATGGAGATGGTAAGATTTTCCGACTCAAGCCTTCGACGCCATCCACTACGCCTACAGTCCCAATTCCAGAGACATTGTCGGCTACGGGCATCTTCAGCGATCTGCAGAATTTGACCCCCAATGCTGGAATCATTCCATATTCTGTCAATACACCGTTATGGAGTGCCGGAACCTCTAAAAAAAGATGGGTAGCGATTCCTAATGATGGTCTGGTCGATTCACCAGCCGAGCAGATCGGCTACAGCGCCGACGGAAACTGGACTTTCCCGGCGGGAACAGTCTTTATCAAGCACTTTGAAACTCCTTCCGGACAGAAACTCGAAACCCGCGTCATGGTTCACGGAGTAGGCGGAGAATGGTATGGTCATACCTACAAATGGCGTGCAAACGGCACGGATGCTGATCTTCTTCTGGAAGGCGGAACGGACATGATCACCATTGAGGGCGAGACGTTTGAATACGCCTACCCT
>JANQTF010000348.1 GCA_030731845.1 Bacteroidia bacterium
TCACCATGCTGCAAGAACTCCTCGATAAAAGGTGGAAATTTGTAGAAGGTCATGACCTGGGAGATGAAATGATCGTCACCCGACACGAGTACCGAACTATTTTTCAACAATTGCCATGACCACCATCATCTCTCTCGTTTCTGACCAACCCATGCCCAATGTGCTCTTTATCAAGCAGATGCCTCGGGCTGACCGGTATGTTTTCCTTACCACCCAGCGCATGGAGGAAGAGGGAAAGTCCGACAACATCCTCAAAGTCTGTGGCATTGACCCCAACAAGGTGGATCACATTATCGCGCATCATGAGGATGTTACCAATATTCTGGAAGAATGGAAGCATCTCGAGGATCGCCCGGGTGAACACTACCACATCAATCTCACCGGAGGTACCAAGATGATGGCCCTGGGCACGTTTTCTCACTTCACAACGCATTTTCCGCCGGATCGGGTGTCGGTGCATTATGTGCAGCTGAGTGGTGGCAATATCCAACAGATGTATCCTGTGGATGTGCAGCAGCCCATGCAGGTGAGCATTTCGGTGCAGGATTATCTGGATGCCCACGGCGTGAAGCTCCTCTCCGCTGCCGATTGGCTGCCCTGGGAGCAGGAGGCGCGCAAGGTCTTTAGGCACGTGAGCAAGCAACAAACAAATTACCAAATTCAAAGCAGGCTGCTAGAATCGAGGACCAATCCTGCCGAACTGGAGTTTGTGAGCCTGTCGCCCGAAGAGCGCTCTTTCTACAGCGGCAAATGGCTGGAAGTGTGGCTTGCCGCCCAGGTGCGTGATTTGCTGGGAATTCCTGCCTCAGAAATCATCTGGGATGCCAGGGTCAATAAGAGCGGCGCTGCTATCAGTATGGCCAATGAATATGATGTACTTTTTGTATATAACAATCGGCTCTATCTGGGCGAATGCAAGCACTTTACCTCCAAAAACGACAAAAAGCTCAGCTCTATTTCCAAGGAGTTGTTCAAAATGGGCGGGGCCAACAACCTCACCGGCCTAAATGCAAAACCGTTTTTTGCGATTGTGGGCAGTCTTTTGGCTATGCCAGAAGAAGTAGACGAACAATGCCGAATGCTGCGACTGAGGCCGCCTGCCTTTCTGGATACCCTGAAGGATCCCATTCGGCTCCAACAATTTTTTCGTAGTCTCTAATCTTTTTTTCATAGATGAAGCTCTTTCTTCTCTTCTCCCATTCCCTCACGCCTCCGCAGGAGGAAGATGCCCGGATCTCGCTGGGTGTGACGGATATTCGGCCTTTGCCGGCTGATTTGCAGCAATTGTGGTCGCAGGTGCCTCCCGACCTCGAGGAGCTCGGCAGCATGGCTTCTCCCATTTGGGACTGGCTCGAACATGAGGCTCAGGTAGGCGATTATGTACTCGTGCAGGGTGATTTTGGCCTCACTTATGCTACCGTCAATAAGTCAATTGGGTTGGGCCTCGTGCCCATTTATGCCACCACCGAACGCAAATCTACCGAGACCACCAATGCCCAGGGGCAAGTCACCAAAACGCTGGTATTTACGCATGTGAGGTTTCGCAGGTATGGGTGAGGGGGCTTTTGAACACCCTTTCCCCCGGTCTCTCCTTCGGCCATTGCGCTACATGCCGACCCACAAGGAGAGGAGCCCTGTCGGGGGACTAGCCTTGATCCGGGGCTTTTGAATATCCTCTCCCCCGCTGCCCATAGCCGTCCGGTTAAAGCCATGGATACTTTTTATTTGGTTGTAAAGATCTCAGAGTAGCAGGATCTGGGAAAGGTGGCAGTCGCTATGCGCCTGCAAATCCTACGAGCACATCTGATTCTACCGAGGTTCGAATCGCTATGCGCTTCGACTTTTGGTCAGAAATAGCAAATTCAAGCTCTCGACACAGGCGCGTAGCGACTGACACCTCGGTAGAAACAGCAGGACCAAGCAATTTTTCGAGGCGCGTAGTGACTCGCACCTTTCTTAACCGGACGGCTATGCCCCCGCCGCCTCGCTTGCGTCCCGTGAAACGGGGTCGGCCATTGCGCTACATGCCGACCCACAAGGAGAGGAGCCCTGTCGGGGGACTAGCCTTGATCCGGGGCTTTTGAATATCCTCTCCCCCGCTGCCCATAGCCGTCCGGTTAAAGCCATGGATACTTTTTATTTGGTTGTAAAGATCTC
>JANQTF010000349.1 GCA_030731845.1 Bacteroidia bacterium
CAAAAGCGCTCTTCATGCATCCTCTGCTACGGTATCGCAATGCCCTCTTTATCATCATTGGTCTCCTCACGCTGTTTTTTATCTGGGGACTCACCAAACTAGAGATCAATTTCAGTTTTGAGAGTTTTTATCCCAAAGACGATGCGGAATATGCCTACTATGAGCATTTTCAGGAGCTTTTTGCTGAAGACCAAAACTTTGTCAACTATGTAGCCATCGGCAAAGCCGATGAAAGTGACGTCTTCGATGCCGCCTTTATCGCCCAGGCTGATTCTATTTTCCGGGTGTTGGCACACTTGCCGGGCATGGACTCGGCCCTCACGGCCACCAACTTCCCCGAGCTGCGCCGCCGCGGCATGCGCATGAGTAGCCGCCCTTTTTTACGCTATGACGACCCAGAGCAGCTCAGCGACTCGCGCAGCCGCGCCCTGGGCGACAGCAACTTCATGGGGGCTTTCGTCACCCGCGACTTGCAATACCTCTGCGGTTATTTTTTCATCCAACCTGAGATCTTCGATACCAAAGGCCGCGATGAGCTGAGCGATGCCATCGACTCGGTGCTCGTGGCCTCTGCCCTCCCCCATGTGGTGTCTGGCATTCCCTATATCCGGACCAAATATGTGAGCAAAATCGCCGGAGAGCTCATGCTCTTTCTCTCCCTCGCCATCCTGCTCATCACCACGGTGCTTTTTTTCATGTACCGCAATGCCTGGGGCGTCATCGTACCCCAAATTGCTATTGTGCTGGCCCTTATCTGGATCCTGGGCTTCATGGGCTGGACCGGGCAGTCCATCAACCTGATCAACAACCTGCTCATCCCAATCATGTTTGTGGTGGGAATGTCAGACATCATTCACCTGACAACCAAATACTTATACGAATTGCGACAGGGGCTCGACCGCGAATCGGCCATGGCCATCACCCTCAAAGAAATCGGCAATTCTATCTTTCTCACCTCTGCCACCACCGCCATTGGATTCGCCTCGCTCATGGTCTCCCGCATTCCTCCCATTCGGGAGTTTGGCCTCTATGCAGCCGTGGGCGTGCTCTTCACCTACCTCATTTCGGTGGTCATTCTGCCTGGGTCTATCACCCGCATTCCACCAGAGGTATTTCTCAAAACCCGCTCACTCGAGAATTTTTCCTTCTGGGAAAAATGGTTGCTCCAGGTAGATCGCCTTACCAGCAAAAAGGCCAAACCACTGATGTTTTCCTGGGGTATCTTGCTGATTGTGAGCTTTTTATTGATTTTCAACATCCCCGTTGACACCCACCTGATCGAAGACATCGGCAAGCGGGACCCGGTCCGAAAGAGCATGGAGTTTTTCGAAAACCGCTCCTATGGTCTGCGGCCATTTGAGTTGGGCTTTGCCCTCAAGGACAGCAGCAAGCGCTTCAGCGACCGGGAGGTGCTGCTGGAAGTGGCCAAGATGCAAGATTTTCTTGCTCATGACGAGCGCCTGAGCCCGTTTCTCTCTCTTGTCACGATTCTGCGCCAAGGCAATGCCCTTTTGAGAAACGAGCCTACCCTACCCGATACACAGCAGCAGATTGATGAGTTGATCGGGTTGGCTTATCAACAAGGACAGGCAGACTTAGTCTCCAAATTCATCTCCTCCGATGGGCAGGAGGCCCGCATAAGCGCGCGAATGCCCGATATTGGCAACCTGGCCTACGACAAGCTCTCGGCCAGTCTCGATAGCTTTTATGTAGCAAGTTGCGACACGACCTTGTTCACCTATCGATCCACCGGCCATGCCTATTTGACCGAGCAAAACCTCCAATATGTGCGCAGCAGCCTCTTGGCTGGCCTGGGCATCGCCTTTGTGGTGATTGGGGTGGTGATGGGCTTTTTGTTCAAGTCCTGGCGAATGTTGCTCGTGAGCCTGGTACCCAATGTGATACCGCTGGTATTTACTGGCGGCGTGATGGGGCTCTTTGGCATCACCCTCACGGCGAGCACGGCGCTGGTATTTGTGATTGCCTTTGGCATCGCGGTAGATGATACCATTCACTTCCTCAACCGCTACCGCCTGGAGCGCCAACGCGGGCACAATGTAGATGAGGCAGTGACCGTCACGATCCTCGGCACGGGAAAAGCCATGATTCTCACCTCGATTGTGCTGATGGGCGGATTTTCGCTGTTGCTTGCCTCCGATTTTGGCGGAACCTTCAACACGGGGCTCTTCACCTCGCTCACGATCGTATTTGCCTTGCTGGCAGATTTGCTGTTGCTCCCTGTGTTGGTGCGATGGATTGACCGGGATGAATGAGCCGGGAGCCCTTTGCCCTTACCTTTTGGGACCAACCTCCCTGCCCATGACAGGATCATATTTCACAAACATGTGGATCCAAATGGTGCGCGAAAATCGAAAAATCGGCGGCACAAGAATGGGCAGCGCGATGGCAAATACGATGAGGTAGGTGGAATACGGCAGCCCAAGTCCAAAGCGGATAAGCAAAAACAGGGGAATGAGCCATCCCACCATGAGGGCATAGCTCACGTAGCTGGCACCAAAAAAGAAGCCGGGCTCAATGACGAAGTCCTGCTTACATACAGGGCATTCGGGCGGCATAGATTGCAGGTGCTTGAGGCGATAGGGATTGCGAATCAAAAAGAGACGGCCTTTACGACAACGGGGGCATCGTTGCCCGATGATACTTTGGAGAAGAGAGGCCATAATTCAGATTTGCTGGCAAAGGTAAGCGGGAAAAGAAGGAAAAAGGTTACCAGGAAAAGATAATTCTGGCTTTTTTCAGCCCTGAGCAGGGCTGAGCATCCAAAGCCATTGATCTCCCGTCATTGGGTACTTGATAAAGCGCTAGATTTCACCGTGATTTTCGCTGAGCGAAGGGTTGATTTGAAGTGAGAGCAGCCAATAGAGGCTTGCAAGTTCGGGTCGATTCCCGAGCAAGCGAAGATGCTCCTTGATAGTAGGCATATCGCCTCTGATGGCCGGGCCAGTCTGGGCGGCCACTGGCCCGAGTCTCATAGCCTGCTCCACCTGATGGCGGATCAGAGGCTCATACATGTGAAGGTCCACCTCCGGCACCACTTCAACAGCGAGGCGAAAGAGGAGATTGGTGAAATTAGAAACCATGACCGCACCGAGGTGCAGTTTTTTTCTAGTCTCCGAAACCATGACCTGAAAGAGCGGGCTGAGCCGGGCAGCAAGCGCGAGGAGCTGCTCTGTGATGACAGGATCGCTGCCCTCCACAAACAAAGGGACAGGACTCTCCTGAAATGATACCATCGCATCCTGGGTAAAAGCTTGCATGGGATACAAAACTCCCCTTGAAGGATGATCGCCAAGGGCTGCCAAAGGCACCGATCCCGAACAGTGCACAAGCATCTGATCAGGGCGCAGGCGAGGCGCTACCAGAGCGGCAACCGAGGCGATAGCAGCATCGCTCACCACGAGAAAGATGATCTGTGAGGAAGGGATTCCTGACAAATCCGAGGCCACGGGAACATGATAAGCCGAAGAGAGGCGCAGCGCCTGGGCCACATTGCGCGACAAGATAGCCTCACATTGCAGCCCAGCTTGCTGAAGTGCGGGAAGCAAGCTCCAGGCAAGCCTGCCTGCTCCGACCATGGCAAAAGAGACCAAATCTTTCATACAACAATTACATGATTTCTGACTGAAACTGGAAACATTAAAAAGAACCATTATTTTGTCGGTTCTTTCACCCCACGCTTAAAAAAAAACACTCAAAATTTTACCATTCACTATTTCGCATAAGCTTTTTTATGAATCCTGGGTCAGAAGAATCTTGATGTACTCCGCAACCCCTCGGTGTTTCCTCTTCAGTTTTGCATAAGATCTTGACGCAAAATCTGGAGGCTTTTTTCTAACCAAATAAATATTAAAGTACCCCCCTTATGTTGTCTCGCATTATGATTTTCCTGATAATCTTGGGCCTACCTGTGCATTCGCTCAGAGGGCAGGGGGATCGTGTAGATAGCCTCAAGAAATTACTTTTGGTAAAAAAAAGGAACCAAGATCGGGCAAACATTTTTTGCGAGCTTTCGGAAGCTTATTCCTCAAACCTGGACTCTGCCCTCCATTATGCCCTGCTTGCCCATAGCAAATCACGTAGAATCCATGATCCTAACCTGATTATCAAAGTCGCTTTTCAGCTTATCAATACCTATAGCTACCTTGATCACTCAGACGAGATTCTCCGGATTGGAGTGCCACTGCTGCCCATGGTGGGAACCATCGAAGACACGCTACTGCGCGTTAAGTTTCTCAACCTGGTCGGGGCTTTTGGGTATCATCCCAAGGCCATGTTTACAGAAGAAGTGGGGCTATTGGAAGAAGCACTGGCCTTGCTCCAAACCTCACCCAAGTCGATCCTGAATGCTGCGATCATTGCCGGCAACATTTCGAATGTATATAAGACTATGGGATTTTCGGACAAGGCATCCAACACGATCGAGAATACACTCATCGTAGCGAGAAAGTTTGATGATTCCCTTGCCATAGCACGCCTGCTTCTAAATCAGGGCGGTCTTCTATTTGACAACGAACAACAAGAGGCAGGGCTTCAAAAATTCTTAGATTCTTATCAGATTATCCGAAATTCTAAGCAATTAGAACTCATCCATGAGGTTCATGAACGATTGGGTCAGGGCTATATGGAAATCGGCAATTCTGACTCTGCCATTTATTACCTCTCATTATATCGCAGGGAACCCAACCTTGGCCCGTCAGATAAGGCCTTTTCAGAATTTATATTGGGGAAAGCCCTTGCCAGAGCAAAGAGATATCGAGAAGCGTATCCGTTGCTACAGGAATCAAAATCATATTTTGAGAAAACAGGCAACAAACTTCGCGTGCTCGATATCACAGCCGCACTTGGTCATGCCACGGTAGGAATCGGTCAGAGGCAGGCTGGATTGGACATGATCTGGTCGGTGATAGACTCTGCCCATGCTTTTAACTCGCACACTACTCTTCAGAAGGTTTTCAAATCCCTTGAGCTCTCCTATTCAAGCCTGGGAGACTGGAAGCAGGTTGCCGCGATCAAGGATTCACTGATGAATCTCAAAAACATTGAAATTGCCAATCAGCTTGAGAGTCTTCGAAAAGAATATAATGCAAGAGAAGACTACCTTTTACAAAAGCAGGAAAAGCAAAGGCTATTACTGGAAAACACATCCCTTCAGGTCAGAAACCGTTTCACTTGGGTCCTGTTGTTTCTCATCATCCTTCTCTGCTTGGCCTTATTGGTGATCGGATTGATTTATCGAAAAAACTGGCGGATCAAGCAGACATTAGCCACAGAGCTCGACCAACAGGTACAAAAAAAGACAAGCGAACTCACGACCTCGCTCCAGCACCTCAGCGCGGCCAAAGAAGACCTTCAGCAGTTTGCTTTTCTTGCCAGTCACAACTTTAAGACCAGCATCCGCACAGTCAAAAGCATGTCGGACCTCTTGTTGCGCAAACTCAGTCTCGAGGAAGAAAAGCCCCTCACCTGGATCAAGCATATACAATTTGCAGGCATGGAAATGGATGCGACCCTGATGGGACTCAAACAACTATTTAGCCTTCGCGACGCACCACTTCATTTTGAAATGGTGAATTTGACAGAAGTTGTGGACATAGCCATGTCCACCGCCATAGAGTCATTCCCTCACAAAAAATTGGATATCTCTATATCTGATCTTCCAGACATTGTGGCCAACAAAAATGAGATGATCATCCTTTTCAATCACCTGATCAACAATGCTTTCAGGTATCACCCTACAGAAGAGCTTCTCAAACTCCAGATTGAAGCAAGCTCAGACGAGACTGGCTACTCCTTCAAAATCAGTGACAATGGAATCGGCATTCAAGCCGAATACCTGTCCCAAATTTTCCTTCCTTTCACTCGCCTTCACCACTCTGAGGTATATCAGGGCGTAGGGCTAGGGCTTACCATTGTCAACAGAATCGTAACCAGACATGGGGGCGAAATCGAGGTAGAAAGCGAGCCGGGATTGGGAAGTATATTTACTTTTTCTTTACGAAAAAACTGGGACATGAGGAGACAGCCGATGGGGTAATCATCGAGCAGAAGAGAAAATTCAGCATATTCTTATGCATTTCATACATCAAATCAAGATCCTTGCCAATCATTTCTGCTGATTTGATATATTGATGCTTTCATACATATCCTACGCCTTTGCACAAGATACTCACGGTGGGCCCCTTGCTCATCTGGATGCTTTTTCCCCACACTTCGCTTTTTTCCTCGAATCCCAGCTCCGAAGAGTTGTACCAATCACTTCGGCAGGCCCGAACCGAGCGAGATAGCCTGGTGTTGTTGCATGAGCTGAATGAAACGTTTGACACCTACGATTCTATTTTTAAATATTCCTGGCTTGCCTACAACCTGGCCATCAAACCCGAAAACAATGCCTATCTGGCCGAGTCAGCTTTAGATTTGCTCAAAGCGTTTTCCCTTTCTGGACAGCCAGACTCTATCCTCAAGTATGGAGTTCCGTTGATTCCGTTATTCAAGAGCCACCCTAAAACCAGATTGAAGACCATAGCGCTCAACTACATTGGCGCATATGGCTACAACATCACAGGGCAGTATCAAGAAGGAGTACTCATACTTGAAGAAGCGCTGGAGATATTGCTGGAGTCAGGGCAGGAGATTGAGATTTTGGTGAGCTGCATGAGTAACCTCGCGATTGTCTATGAGTCAATGGGCGATTTCGCCAGCAGCAGCCTCATGATTGAGCGGGTCATTCCTATCGCAGAAGCCTCAGGGAGTACCACCGCACTTAGCCAGATCGCTCTGGAGCTTGGATATGTTCATTATCATCAAAAAGAATTTCAAAAGAGCATCCTTGAGTTTAGAAAATGTCTGGCATCGGGAATAAAAGAGGACAAGACATCGCAAATCCTGGCAGGATACGAAGGTCTGGCATTGGCCTATCTCGAATTGGAGCAATATGATTCAGCCCTGATAAATGCCAAGAAACGAGCCGTATTGGAGCAGGAAATCGGGATAGAACCTGATGTGATGCATGCCGATCTAAAAATGGCCAAAATACTGGCACTCATGGGAAGATCAAATGAGGCCATGGCACTGCTCGAACCCAGCCTGGCCTTTTTCCAAACCAACCGCAATCATCCCTCAGAAATCGAAGCAATGACTTGGCAAGGCCGTGTCATCACTGACATGGGCAATAGCCAGGAAGGACTGCGTTTGTTATACCTGGCCACTCAAGAAGCACGAAAGCTTAACCTTTACCCAGAACTCCTCATCGCTTATCAGCAACTCGATCTCGCCCTTCAGAAAACCAGCCAATGGGAAAAAGCCAGCCAAATCAAAGACTCGCTTATTCTCCTCATTTCAACCGAACAAATCCGCCAACGGAGCCTTATCGTGAAGCAAGGCAAGGTGAGAGAGCAGGTAAACCAACTCCGAAATACCCTCAAGGTTGAACAACTCAAAAACAGAAATCAGAAAATTGCGCTGATTGCAGTGCTCACTCTCTCTCTCGCATTTCTAGTGATTGGGCTCCTGTATTACCGAGGATATCAACTCAAGAAGAGCTATTCTGAGGAACTTGATTCGCTGGTACAAGAGCGCACGCGCAACCTCGAGCAATCGCGCGACGAGCTCCGGGTTGCCAATGAGGATTTGCGCCACTTCGCCTTTTTGGCAAGCCACAATTTTCGCAACAGCGTGCGTACCGTCAGTAGCATGTCTGATCTGATTGAGAGAAAGCTCTCCCCGGATTTGAGACAACTGAGCGGCTACCTAAGCCACATCAGGCAGGCTGGAAAAGAAATGGATTTCACCCTCAAAGGGCTCAATACCTACTTCAACCTGCGCGAAGCTCCCCTCCAACTCAGCCCCATCAATCTCACCCTGATTTGTGAGGAAGCATTCGCGGATGTGAGCAGCAAATTTCCCGAAAAAGAAGCAACCAACATCTTCACCAATCTCCCGGTAGTAAGCGGGGCAAAGCCAGAGCTATCAAAACTCTTTTCTTTTCTATTTGATAATGCTTTTCGATACCATCCACCTCAGCGGGACCTTCTCCTTCAAATCACAGGGAGCGAAACCAATACCCATTTCTGTATTTCAGTTCAGGACAATGGCATCGGAATACCCAAAAGCTATCTGGATAAAATTTTCGAAGTCTTTCAACGGCTCTACACCTCTGAAACCTACGAAGGCGTGGGCCTGGGTCTCACCATTTGCCGCCGCATCACCAAGCGCCATGGCGGATGGATAGAGGTAGAGAGCCAAGAAGGACAAGGCAGTACCTTTCATGTCTTTCTCAAAAAAAGGGAGGCGGCAGGTGCCAATCCCACATGAATGTCACGACCAGGCAATAGCCAGAACAAGATCCCTGAAAGGACGAAAACCGCCGCCATCTAGATTGATCAAGCCCCACAGAGCCAACACCATAGCCGCAGTTGAGGAGATTACAAGTCGATTCCTTCGGTTTCCCGAAGGGAAACAACAACAACAGCAGCCCCGGATTGAAACCCGGGGATATCATTGTTGGGAAGCGCGTTTCCAGATGGTTTTTCGCTTAACCGGGCCGCTATGGAGCCAACCCCTCTTCACCAGCTTTTTCTCGCATCAACTTTCCCTGTGCTTTGTTGCAAAATCCGGAAAGACCTGCCATATTTGCCCTCCCGGATCGTTAGCTCAGTTGGTTTAGAGCGCTGCTTTGACAGAGCAGAGGTCACTGGTTCGAATCCAGTACGATCCACCAAACCACATTAACCCCCTGATATTCAGGGGGTTTTGTTTTTAGGCAGGTGAAAAAGTGGGCAATGTCTGGAGCAGAACATCCTTACTCGACCCAAACCCGGCTACCATTCCTTGGGGGGAACGAATTGAGCTACCTTACTCCGTAGGTGAAAATGAGATAAACGCTGCTCCTCCAGTTGAGCCCCTAAACGGTCGCACTACACATCGCCAAACCGTTGTGGACCATGTAATAAGAATCACGGAAGAATATAAATATCCCCTACCATTCAAATACTAATTCATTGAGCTGAATGGAATGGGCTTGTTTCCCATTTTTAGAGCTGGAATGCTAAGAGGTGTGTATTCCTTTTTCTGCTCGATGAATAGGCATCACTTCAAACTCAGGGCCCCTATGGCGCGTACTGCCATGCAGGGAGATTTGGCACAATACAGGTGCGGCTCCGTCACTGGAAAAAGTACACAAACATGCAGATCCTACCTGTGAGTGAGATAGACGTTGATCCCTCCAAAGTACAGGAGGTTGAACAAATCATGAAGTCCACATTTCGGCTGATCACCTTCAGTCGAAAGCACCTCGCAGATGACCTGCTAAACACCTACCTGGCCAGCACCACGAATTTGAAGGAGCTTTTGAGTATCAAGAATGCGCAAATGGAGGCGCAAAACGAACAAGAAGCCCAAGATTATGTAGTAACCCTGAACGACACCTTGTTATTCGTGGCAGATGAAATCAAGCACCATGTTGACTTCAGAACTGAATTGCAGCTCTTCCAATTATTCAGATCCATATCGCCCGAATCCCATGCAATTCATCCTAATAGATACAGAGACAAGCTAGTTCAAATTGGATCGTATGTGTGCCCCGACCCGGCGAAGATTCCTTCATTGGTTGCGGAACTATTTCAGAACATGAACGCCATCAAAAACCCGATTATCAAGGCGATTTACTTCCATCATGAATTGATTCGGATTCATCCTTTCATCGATGGCAACGGACGAACCACAAGGGTCGCCAAAAACTGGATCTTGATGTATAATTTATACCCTCCTATTTTCATTCGAGATGAAAATGAAAAATCCAGGTACATAGAGACCCTGTCTAACAGCTTTGCCCTGCTAGAGAAAAACCCCGCTATATGGAATGACGAATTGTCTGTATTCTTTAATCAGGAGATTGAGAGGCTGCGATTTAATTCGCTGTTGGTGTATGAGGCGGTGAAGGAGTTAGGAGAAGCCAGAAATTGAAAACGCCTCACACAAAACAAGTGCTTGTTGGGCTAGCAGCTTGTCGGCACGGATCATGAAAGGTATAGCTCTTTTACCCGAAAATCCGCGGCAAATGGCAAGGTTGTCTTCAGAGCATTGTTGGTGAGCAGTGACACCCTCTCGCTGCGTGATTAATAGGTTCCCAAAAAGCTTTGCAGACTGCGGGATTTTTCGGAAATTGATAGACGAAACAACTTACCCTGATGCATCACCCGGATTTACCCATTTGCCT
>JANQTF010000350.1 GCA_030731845.1 Bacteroidia bacterium
CTCCCACATTGATTGTGGTAAACACATATGGATTTTGAGATTAACCGCACGGCTACGGGTTGTTGGGTGAGTTTTCTGCTTGCTGCGATTTTGGTAGTAGTTTGATAATCAGGGGCTATTGAGAATTTTTTGCAAATGGGTCTCTTTCTTGTTCGCAAAACTTCGTATCTTCCTCTTATGGCAGAAAAAGCACTTTCCACCTACCTCTATTCCGATTATCTGGAGGTCGAAGCGGGATCGGATCTCAAGTATGAATTTCATGACGGCATGATCACCGCCATGGCAGGAGGCACGATTGCTCATGGGAAGATTTCGTTGAATGTGGCTGGCGAAATTAGAAATGAACTAAAAAAGAGTGGCAAGTCATGCGACGTGTTTGGTAGTGATGTGAAAATCAGAATCGAATCTGCCAACCGCACCTTTTACCCGGATGCCTCTGTCACCTGCGGCGACACACAGGTCAGTGACATCGACAAACACGCCATTACCAACCCCGTGTTGATTGTGGAGGTGCTTTCCGAAAGCACAGCTGCTTTCGATTTGGGCCCCAAATTCACGCATTACCGGGAGCTTGAGTCGCTGCGGGAATACGTGGTCGTAAGCCAGGAACAAGTGATGGTCACGAGTTACTACCGCACGCCGGCGGACCTGTGGGAAATCAATACGGTGGTGGAGTGGGAAGGCAGTGTGACGCTTCAGTCGCTCGGCTGCGAAATCCGGATGAAAGACCTCTACAGCCGGGTAGAGGGCATAGATCCGGAAGTTGGGTAGGGCGGGAAATTTTCCTGACATATTTG
The DNA here is from genome assembly GCA_030731845.1 of Bacteroidia bacterium. Classification (GTDB taxonomy): domain Bacteria; phylum Bacteroidota; class Bacteroidia; order J057; family J057; genus JANQTF01. The sequence goes on from JANQTF010000350.1 coordinate 798, forward strand.
CCCTCAGTGGAATTTTCTGGATATTCATCTCATCATTCCCCATTCTATCTCCTCCTGTATGAAGTCCGGTAAACAATACGCCCTGTTCGCGATCATCCTGATGTTGGGAAGTGTGTGTGGTCAAGCCCAGATCACGGTGGCAGGCTACACCAATTACACCATGCATGGCTTTCATGTGCTCGTGGAAGACAATGCTGTCGTCCAGAGCAATACCATGACGACCGCCGCAGTGAACCTGCTCGACGCCAAGCTTCTCGAAATTTCGCAGATGTGCCTCGCTCCCGTTATCCTGGATTCGCTACGGGCGGTAACGATCTTCGTGGACTGGAACACCACCACAGGTGCCGCGCAGTACCACCCCAGCAAAGATTGGCTCATTGCCAACGGCTATCTGCCCGAGAAAGCCCGGTGCGTCGAAATCTCCAATGTGACCAATTTTGTGAATTGGACCAACCAAAATCAGCCTTACATGGTTTTGCATGAGATGGCTCACGCCTACCATCACCGCGTGTTTGAGTACAACCATCCTGCAATTACCCAGGCCTATAACGAGGCAGTGAGCCTAGGACTCTACACCAATATTTCTTATTACAGCGGCAACGGCGTATATTTCAATCAGCCCAGTGCCTATGGGCTCAACAATGAGTTTGAGTTCTTTGCCGAACTCACCGAGGCTTTTCTTGGATATAATGACTATTTCCCCTTTGACCGTGCTGATCTCAAAGCCTATCATCCCCTAGGCTACGATATGGTAAAATCCATCTGGCTCACGGGAATTGATCTCGGCGTGGATCTTCAACCTTTTACCCTGACCTCACAAGCCATCGGCGCAAGCTATCAATGGCTGACTTGTGGAACCTACCAACCGATTAGTGGAGCCGTTTCTCAAAGCTTTTCGCCCACGGTTGCGGGGGCCTACGCAGTAGAAATCACTCAAAATGGGTGTGTGGACACCTCTGCCTGTGCAGAAATAAGTGTGGTGAATGCCCTGGCAAATGACTTCGGCTCTGGATTTCGGGTGTTTCCCAATCCGCTAAATGAGCTGCTGAACATCGACCTTGGTCGGAGCTACGCGGGTGGATCGGTCACGATCTTCGACATGCAGGGCAGGGCCTTGCTACAAGCTAAGCATTCGCAAGGGCAGCTGTGGAAGATGCGCACAGAGTTGCCATCAGGTTTTTACATGGCAAGGATCGAAGCGGAGGGGAAAGTAGCAGTGGTAAAAATCCTGAAGGAATAGATTATTTCACGCTTTCCATTTTCCTGGCCAGATCAAAATCCTTGTCGGTGAGACCTCCTGCATCGTGGGTGCTCAGGCGAATGTGAACGTTGTTATACACGTTGGACCATT
>JANQTF010000351.1 GCA_030731845.1 Bacteroidia bacterium
TTCATCGAAGCGACCACGCCCCGAATGTTGATGCCCGAATCTGGCACAAGCTGCCAGGCATCCTGGCCCATGTTGAGCCAGAGTTGGCCATCGTTGGCATCGTAGATGCCAACTTCGGGCTTGGCCTTGTGGAAATTACCCGCAAGAATGAGATCGGGCCGCCCGTCGGCGTTCACGTCTTCGACCACGATGGCCTGCACCGGCGCGATTTGCGCCATCAGCGGCAAGGCCTCCCAGCGAAATGAGCCGTCAGGCTGCTGATAGGCTACGCCGCTGCGCATCTCTGCCGCGGATCGCGTGACCATGTTGCGGCGAATGTTCACCGGAAACATATCTTCCATTGACTGAAGCCGATAGCTCGCATAGCTCGGGTACTTGCGCGATAAGCCGGGAAGCTGCTTCACCAAATCCTGCCTCAGCACCAGCGGATAGGCGGTATCTCCCTGAAATACCGTGACGAGTTGCTCCGCAGATCCGTTGCCGTCGAAATCATTCACAAACAACTGGACCGGATGGTCCAGATCGCCCCGAAAGCGGGAATTGAGCCCATGATTGCCCAGAACGAGGTCTTTCAACCCATCGCCATTGAGGTCGGCGACCTCCACGGTATTCCACCAACCCGTGAGCTGATCGAGACCATTCGCCATGGGCGCGAGATGTCCACCTTCGTTGATCCAAATGGTTGCCGGGCTCCACTCCCCCACCGTCACAAGGTCTAGATCGCCATCGCTGTCGAGGTCTGTCCAGGTGGCGTCTGTAAACAGGCTGTGACCTTTCATGGCTGGCGCAAGGGAATCTTGCTGGTAGGAAAAAGTCCCTTTCCCGTCATTGATGAGCAAGAGCCCATCTCCCGGAACTCCGTACAGAGAAGGCCTCAGGCGTTCTCCCACAAACAAATCCGTGTCGCCATCGCCATCGAGGTCACCGGCGGCTACGCAGCCTGAGTTGATGAACCTCCCCGCATAGACCAATTGCAGCGTTGAGCGCACAAAGCTCCCTGCGCCCTTGTTGAGATACAATGCATCAATGGCTGCGAGAGAATTGGCAGGCAAATCTCCCCCGCCATGACACACATACAAGTCTAGTTTTCCGTCGTTATCAGCATCGAAAAAAACCGCATCTACTTCTTCAGCTTGGGGATCGGACGTTTTCCATCCAGCCACAAACCTTCCGTTTGGTTGCTGCACAAATATCTGCCCTGCCTGCCCTACAGCTCCTCCTACAAACACATCCTCCAGCCCGTCGCCATTCACATCGCCCCAGGCCACAGCAGGCCCTTCGGCAGAATTCATGTGAAAGAGCAGCCGCTCCCGTGTGAATTCATTGAAGTCATTCTCCTGATGCTTCACCATGAGGCCTGAGACTTCTGTTTCGGAAAACAGGAGACGGGGTTCTGGCTTGATTCTGCCGTCAGACTTAGCATCAACATAGCGAATGGTCTGGGTTTGATCGGCAGCAAGATTCGTGAGGACTGTTCGGCGACCATCGGGCCATGCAACTTCGAGGGTATCAATGATCGAATGCGTGCCGATGCCAAACAGCAAACGGGAATCCACGCAGGATTCGAAGCCACGCATGGGGTGCAATTCCTGGAAATTCTGGTCATGCCCAGCGACTACGCGCACTTGTGCGCCGAGGCCAAATTGATTCATGCCTTCGCCCTCCAGCACGATCCTGATCCAGTGGTGGTCTGGTGCTACTTTCTCCGTTTGATTTCGATAGAGAAATGGCTCCATGTTGACATTGTTGATGACAAGATCAAGATCACCATCGTTGTCAAAATCGGCGTAGGCAGAGCCGTTGGAAAAAGAAGGCTCGCCAAGACCAAGCGCTGCCGCCTCATTTTTAAACGTCGGTGCCCAAAGGCCAGACAAAGAATCTGTCGTCCCCTGATTCACAAAGGCATAATTGGCAACTGCTTCCGAAGGAATGCCGTCGATCAGGTCTTCGATGACGGCGTTTTCCTCCTTGAGCTTTTTGACAATGGCATAGGGAGAGGCAAAATACTTGATATAGTCCTGATCCGTGAGGTCTTTGTAGATGCCGTTGGCCACGAAAATGTCGCGATAGCCGTCATTATCAAAGTCGAACATGAGCGCGCCCCAGGACCAATCGGTGGCGTATGTTCCGGCCATTCGGCCAATTTCTGCAAAGGTTCCATTCTGATTATTCAGCTGAAGAACGTTGCGGATGAATTGATGATGGTAGCCTTGCCGCACATTGAGCTGGTATTTGTCCCAATCTTCGAAGGCGGTTTTGGTTTTCATGCGGGCATCGCCCTCGGGAAGCATATCGGTGACGAAAATCTCGGGAAATCCGTCATTGTTGAGATCACCGAGATCGGCGCCCATACTAGAGAGACTCAGCTCGCGGATCATGTCGGGGAGTTGTTCCCGAAAGGTTCCGTCCTGTTGATTCAGGTAGAGATAGTCTCTTTCAAAAAAATCGTTGGAAACGTAGATATCGGGCCAGCCGTCGCGATTCACATCGCCGATGGTGACACCGAGGCCAAAGCCAATGGCCGAACCGTAGATCCCTGCTTCTTCGCTGACATCGGTGAAATGGTCGCCATCGTGGCGAAACAACTTGTTGCCGCCGAGGCTATCGCGGATCAGGCGCTGGTCTTTGATCAGGTCATATCCCCCCACACTCCTGATGGAGTTGCTGAGCAGATACATGTCGAGATCACCATCCCGATCATAATCGAAAAAGGCAGCGTGGGTAGAGAGCCCAAGAGCATCCACGCCCCAGGCTTCTGATTTCTCAGAAAAGGTGATTCGGCCCTCCTCATCGGGGTCGGCGTTGTTGATAAACAACTCGTTGTGGCGATTGTCGCCACCGGGAGCGCCGGATTTGCAGACATAAATATCGAGCCAGCCGTCTCCGTTTACATCGACGAAGGAAACACCGCTGGACCAAACGCCAGCACAGGCCACATCGGCATAAGCGGTGATATCTTCAAAGGCGAAATCACCGCGATTGAGATAGAGTTGGTTATCGGCCAGATTGCCGCAAAAGTAGAGATCTATGAGGCCATCTTTGTTCACATCTCCTACCCCAACACCGCCACCGTTGTAGAAATTGCGGTAGGTATAGGGATTGAATTCTTCTGTGTAGAAGAGGTCATTGCGAAAGGAAATACCAGATTGCTCGGCAGAAATGCGATGAAAAAGCAAATCTGAATCCTGGCTAATGGGCTGATTATCCTGACATCCTATCAGCAAGAATACTGATAGCAAAACGAAGAGCGAGCATTTCGTTTTAGGGGCTAAGGGCATCACGATCATTCAGAAGACAAGGAAATGATTTAATAAAAAGGAAGCAAGCGACCGGAGCCACTTGCTTCCTTAAATATCTACCCAAGCGGATTAGTATCCAGCGTTTTGTGTCAAGTTCGGGTTTGCGTTCAGCTGGTTAGCGGGGATAGGCATGAGGATTGTATTCGGGCTAGAAGCCGGTTTGAAATCCCATGTACCAGTCCACTTACCGAAGCGAATGAGGTCTTGACGACGCCATCCTTCGTAGAACATTTCACGACCACGCTCAGCTAGGAGGTCATCAGCAGTAAGAGCGCCCAAGTCGGCAACTCCAGCACGAGCACGCACCTGATTGACCAAGGCAAGTGCATCACCTGTGTTGCCCTGACGAAGAGCAGCTTCAGCTTTCACGAGCATGATGTCAGCATAGCGGAAGATTGGGAAGTCGTTGTCAAGGTTTGGGGTAGCGCCGATGGCAAATTCAAACTTACCCATACGAACACCAGCCTGACGGAGACAGTTGGGGAAATGCTCATTGATTGCTGGCGTGAAGTTCAGCTGAGCTCCATCTGGGTCGTTTGCTTCAGCACTCGGGTCAATGACCGGAGAAGAGCCATCAGACTCAAACTGAGGACCAGAGATGAAGTTACCATATCCACGAGACACAGGACCATCGCGACGAATGTCGTTTGCTTCATACGCGTTGTAGAACTCCTGAAGGGAACAATAGCCATTCCATGGCTGCTGCTGCAAATCAAAAGTAAACTGGCTACCGTAGTGCAGGGTCATTTGTGGGAGGTTGAATCCCTGAGCAAATACCTGATCGTAAGGCACTACGAAGATATTCTCGCTAGAACCAGCGTTTTCAGTGCTGAAGTTGTCGAAGTAGTTGCCTTCGAGGCTGTAGAGGCCGGAGTTGATGATTTCATCAGCAGCGGCAGCAGCTTTAGCCCACTGGGCGGTGCCTGTGTAAACTTCAGCGTTCAGGTAGAGTTTCGCCTCAATGGCTTTTCCTACATAGTAGTTCACACGAGCATAGGTCTGACCATTTCTCTCACGGGTAAGGTTTGGCACGTTGGCTTCCAACTCGCTTACGATAAAGTTAAACACTTCACCACGAAGTACGGTAGCTGGCTGAGCATCAGCGCTTGAGAAGCTCGTCACGATGGGCACATTTCCATAGACATCAAGGAGCCAATAGTAGAACAAGGCACGAAGGGTTTTCAGCTCACCGATAAACCCTGCAGCTTCACTTGCTGACACCTGCCCGCTTTCTACAAGCCCTTCAAACAGCTCCACGAGGCGGTTACAGTTGGAGATTCCGTTGTAGCAGAAGTTCCAGCCACCAAGAATGGACTCCTCATTGGGGTTCATTTCATGACGGTGCATACGGAGCCATTGTCCACCATCAAACCAGTCAGCACCACGCTGTGGGATCATGGCCTCGTCGGAAGACACCTCCATGGCGGAGAACAAAGCGTTGTGGTTCATCAAGCCATAAAGGCTTGTGTAGGCAGCACCGAGAGCTGAGATAAACTCGTCATCGGTTTGGGGGAAGTTATCAGAAGTCAGTTCTGTAAACAACTCTTCATCGAGATTTGTACAAGACTGATTGGCCAACGGCACGAACAGGCCGAAGAGCAGAATTGCCACAATTGAATAGCGTCTCATTTGTAGTCTTATTATTTAATGTAGTAGGAAAAATCCTATATGTTAACAAAAGGAAGAGAAGAAGGTTTTCGGACCGGAGCCCGAAAACCATGCATTCATCTTAGAGCCCTACATTTACCCCAATGGTGAAGGTACGGGTACGGAAATACGTATTACGACGGTCCAGTCCGGGAGCGAGTGGGTTAGGATTGAATGGATCAACCGTGTCAGCCCACCGCACGTTTGGATCAAATCCAGAGTAGTTGGTGATGTAGAACAAGTTCTGTCCGGTCACATAGAGACGAAGGTTGGTAAAGGCAGAGCCTTTCATCGGGAAGTTATAGCCAATGCTCGCGTTGTCGAGTGATACGTAGGAAGCATTTTCTACGTAGTTGCTGCTAAACAATGGCGTTGACTTAAGGTCAGGATTGAAGAAATCGCTGATCAGGATGTTGTCCACAGAGCGTGATCCACCTGGAGATTCGTAGAAAATACGGTAGTGGTTCACCATCTCATGGCCAAAGTCTCCACGGAAGAAGAAGCTGAAGTCAAGATTTCCAATTTTGAACTGGTTCTGCAAACCAAGAGAGAAATCAGGAACACCGTTTCCGATTACACTTTGGTCTTCGTCATCCACGTTTCCAGCGGCATCAACTCCGGCAATTCCGTCACCATCAAGGTCGAGGTAGGTTACCTGTCCGTTCTCATCAACACCAGTGTAAGTAAGGCCCCAGAAGCTACCGATAGGCTGACCAGCCAATACGATTACAGATGGGTCACTGTTCAAACCAGGAGCACCTGGAGAAGTACTAAAGTCGAAGAAGCTTTGTCCACCTCTGAAGAAGGTAAAGTCAGATCCTGTAACACCCGTAGTATCAAGCAGGATGCTGTAAGAAGCAAAGTTGAAGGTAGGAGACCAGCTAAAGTCACCACGCTTGAATTTATAACCAAGGAGTACTTCAACACCTGAGTTTTTCAACACAGCATCTTCGATGTTACCCCAGGTATTTGGTGCCTGGTTTGGCGGTACAGGTACTGGGATGTTGAAAAGAAGGTCGGAAGTTACGCGGTTATAGTAGTCAATGCTACCGAACAAGCTATAATCGAGCAATTCGAAGTCAAGTCCAATGTTGAACTCCCCCTTGCGCTCCCAACGAAGGTCAGGGTTGGCATTACGGCTAGGGCCAAATGCAGGAACAAATCCACCGTCATAGAAGAAAGATCCCTGCTGAGAGAAGCGAAGCAATGAAAGATAGCTCTCTCCTGGAAGTGCTCCTGTGATTCCGTATCCTGCACGAAGCTTCAGGATGTTCACTGCGGGCAGGTCGAAGAGGTTGCTCAAGGTAACACCACCGGAAACGGCTGGGAAGATACCCCACTGATAGTTAGCTCCAAAGCGGCTGGATCCATCACGACGAACACTTGCTCTCAGGAAGTAAGTATCGTCGATATTAAGGCTGGCGTTGGCAAAGAAGGAAATCAGCAAGCTGTTGTTTTTGTAGCTGGAAACAGATCCGATCCCGTCCAAGAAGTCTTTAGAGGCTCCAAGGTTGTTGTAGGTAAAGGCATCTGTGAGGAAGTTACCTCCTTCGGCGCGGAATCCTTCAAAAGTAATTTCCTGCCATGCGTATCCACCCACGGCGTCGAGGCTGGCTTTTCCAAATGTCTTGGCATACTTCAACGTACCTTCAAAGAGTTCGTTGAAAGACTCATTGTCGGTACGGGAAGCAAGACCGTTGCGGTCAGCTCCTACCCAGTAAGACTGCTTGTCATAATACTGACCAAATAGCTCGTTGGTGCGCTGCTGAGAGTAGAAGGCATCAACAGAGAGCCCATCTACGAGCTTGAAATTGGCACGGCCAGTTACAAGAAGACGCTTGAGGTTGCCTTCGTTGATGTTTTGCTCCAGGATGGCGAGTGGGTTGTAATAGTCAAAGTTAATCTGCTGGAAGTACCCATCGTAGTTTGTAAAGATGGGAGAATTAGGATCCTGAGCAGTAGGAGCCGTAGGGTTGTAAGTAGAAGCATATCGGAAAGCCTCATTGAACCCAAACTGACTGTTGCGGTTGGTGGTAGAAATGTTCATATCAATGGTCAAACGATCATTGATAGCACGCTGCTGAAGATTCAGGCGGGCGTTCAACTGCTGGAAACCAGTATTAATCGCAACCCCTTCCTGATCACGGTAGTTCACAGACGCACGGTAGGTAGTCTGTGCATTTCCACCGGAAAGAGACAGGTTGTGAGTCTGGCTGATGGCGTTGTCGGTAATTTCATCAATCCAGTCTGTTTCACTTCCGAGGTCAGGACCACCATACTGCACAAACTCAGCTGGCGTCGCCATAGAAGGCACACCTGCTACAGATTCCACAGCCACGAAGCCGCTATAGTTCATGGTAGCACGTCCAGGAAGACCTTTTTTGGTGGTGATGATGATTACCCCGGCAGATGCACGAGCACCGTAGATCGCCGCAGCAGAACCGTCTTTCAACACGTCAACAGACTGGATGTCGTTAGGGTCAACGGTCTGAAGGTTGGCTCCTGGCACACCGTCGATGATGACAAGTGGCTCCTGGTTGGCACCCAAAGAAGAAAGACCACGAAGACGGAGCGTGAAGGCACCGTTGGGGTCACCACCTGGGCGAGAGATCTGAAGGCCAGGCACTTTTCCCTGAACAAGCCCGATTGGATCGTTCTGGTTACCCTGGTTGAAGTTCTCTGCCTTCACAGAGGTAATAGAGCTGGTTACTTCCTTGGCACGCTGGGTGCTATAGCCGGTTACGACTACTTCATCAAGCGTAGATTCAGAAGAGGCAAGCGCTACATTAACGGTTGATTGTCCATTTACTGGAACTTCAATGCGCTCATAGCCCACGTAAGACACGATCAAGGTCGCGTCAGAGGCTGCATTGAGGCTGAATTTACCGTTTTCATCGGTGAAAGCACCAGTGGTGGTACCCTTGACAAGGACTGTTGCCCCTACCAATGCGCTTCCGTCCTGGGAAGATGTTACCGTACCTGTTACAGTTTGCGCTTGCAGACTGCCGAAGGCGATAACACCAAGCACCAAAAGCAGGAATCGCTGCAAATAAGTAACTGAGTGTTTAATGCTCATAGTAGCTAGTAGTTAAGATGAATGCATACTAAGTGAGAGTGGAAAAATGAAAATCCTTATACAGCAGAGGCCAATGAAGCCAAGCCACAGCATACCAATGTCCACAGCCAATGAGACTGAGGTCATGGAATATCCCCAAAAAAACTTAGTGGAAAATTCTCGCGAGAAAAGAGGAGAATGGAGCCATAGGCCTGGTATCGGTTGATCTCATGTAGTAGTAGTTTGAGTTTGAAAATGCGCGTCGAGTAGTTAATCAGAAGAACGCCAAAAGTGCAAAAACCGTTGTCTTTGTCCCAATCGCTGCTCCTACTGTAGATCAAATTTGCCAAAATTCCTTTATCAAACAAGCCTATGAGGTTGCATAGATGGGGTAAAAAAGCCCGAAATCGTTTACGTTAACCTTTTCGGTTGCTAAATATCTTTCATATTTTTTGTAATATTTCGGAAGCACATTCGCGATTCCACTATTTCCATATACATGAATAAGAAGCAGATTACCCTCTCAGATCTTGCTAAAGAGCTAGGAATCAGTACCGCTACGGTCTCCAGGGCACTCAAAGACTATCCTGACATCAGTGACGAAACCAAGGTGCGCGTGCTTGGCCTCGCCAAGAAGTGGAACTATCGGCCCAATTCTATGGCCGCAGGCCTGCGAAAAAGAGAATCAAAAGTCATCGGGGTCATCGTCCCCGATATTATTAATCATTTTTTTTCTTCTGTGATCAAGGGCATTATGTCAGTCGCCTATGATGCCGACTATCGAGTCATGCTCATGCAATCCGACGAATCTTTTGAAAAAGAGCAGGTCGATGCCGAAGCTCTTTTTTCCAGCCGCGTGGACGGTGTGCTTGTCTCGGTGGCTCACGGGACCAAGTCCTATGAGCACCTCCTTCAGTTCAATAATTCTGGGATCCCGATTGTATTTTTTGACAAAGTCCCAAAGGAAGTCGTGGACTCCTCCAAGGTCATGGTCGATGATTTTCACGGTGCGTTTTCAGTAGTGGAGCACCTCCTCGAGCAGGGTTGCAGGCACATCGCACACTTTCGGGGGCCGCAGCTTGCCTCCACCTCCATTAACCGATACGAAGGATATTTGGCGGCTTTAAAAAAGTATGATCTCCCTGTCAATGAAGCGCTCATTCTCGAATGCGAGGAATTGACCCTAGAAGAAGGGCAGGCATTTACCAACCGGATTCTGAACAGTGGCCAACCCGTGGACGGGATTTTTGCCGTCACTGACGCGGTCGCCCTTGGCACCTTGGTTGCGCTGCGGGAAGCAGGCAAGAAAGTCCCGCAAGAGATTGCCGTCGCCGGATTTAGCGACTGGAAAATCTCCGCCATCCTCGATCCTCCTCTTACCTCTGTGGCCCAGCCAAGCGAGGAAATGGGAACCCTCGCTGCAAAGCTGCTGCTAAAGGAAATTGCCGGAATGAAAGATGATGAAGAGGTCAGCCCCGAAACCATCATTCTTCGTACAGAACTCAAAATCAGAAAGTCTTCTATGAAAAAAACATTCTTGTAGAGAACAGAATCTGGAAGAATACAAACACCCTTTTCAATCCAACAAACTGAATATCCTTCTTTTGCGTTCTTTGTTGGTAAGGATTATTTTTCATGCTACGAACCCTTCTCCTCCTCTTCTCCCTGGCTTTCTGCTATGAAACACTCTCGGCGCAGAAAGCCATCTGGTACACTGATTTTGAGCAAGCCAAGACCATTGCTACCCAGCAAGATCTGCCCATTCTCATGGTTTTTTCAGGTTCAGACTGGTGTAAGCCCTGCATGAAGCTCAACAAAGAAGTCTTTGCTCAGCCGCTCTTCATAGAGGCTGCAGATACTTCTTTCGTTTTGCTGGAAGTAGATTTTCCGGCCAGCAAAAAACACCGCCTTTCAGAGGCTCAACTCGCTCACAACAGCGCCCTGGCAGACACCTACAATGAAGAAGGCGGATTCCCGCTCGTGCTGCTTTTGACCGCAGATGGCGAAGTGATCGCCACAACAGGATATGAGCCCGGTGGTCCCGTAGCTTATCTCCAGCATCTTCAGTCCCTTCTCGCCAAGTACGATGAATAGCCTCAGCAAAATTCTGTTGCTCTTTGCCTTTCTCCCGTTGGCCCTTCCTGCGCAGGTGGCCATCCAAGTTGGGGG
>JANQTF010000352.1 GCA_030731845.1 Bacteroidia bacterium
CAAGGCTTGCATCAGTCCTGAGGTCTCCCAAAAACTGAAACTGCACGTTGTCATCGGCAGGATTGGGAAAGGCTGTTACCAGCGAAGGGCTCAGCTCATCGCCGATGGCGGTAGTCCCTCCATTTTTGTAGGCTGGCCAATTGCCTTCGGTGATCCACACCTCGGAGCAGCTTGTGAGGTCGGGGCTTTGGTTTGCGCCGTTGTTGCTAAAGATGAAATTGGCGCATGAGGCTCCGGCGAAGGTGTATTTCCACCAGCCGTTGCCTTCGCTGGTCATCGAAACACCGGGCCAGGTGGTGGTTTGGTTGGTAGGCGTCACGCCCCAAAAGTAAATGTTCGGATTGCTATAGCTCGTGGGTTGAAAGTGGACCGTGAGGCCGGCGGAGCTATTGTTATCGGGGTTGGTATTGTGCCAGGTACCGTTGTACCAGCCTTCGTTGCAGCGATAGAGGTTGGCACTTTGATTAGCGCCATTATCGCTGAAGATCACATTGGTGCAGGAGGCACAAGGCAGCGTGTAGCTATACCAGCCATTGCCATCGTTGGTCATGGTCACGCCGGGCCAGGTGGTGGCAGGGCCTGAAGGCGTTGGATTCCAGAAATACATGGTGGCAGTGGACCAGCCTGCTGGTTTTTTGAAGTGCAGGGTCAGGTTATCGTTGCAGGCTGGGGCCGCTTTTTCCCAGACGGCATAATCGTTGCCAGATGCTGCGAGGGTCCAGCCTGTGCCACTGGGAGACCAGCTTCCAGGGCCAATTTTCATGGCGACTTTCCCGTCGATTTCGGCTGCGTAGAGATTCCCTTGGGCGACCTTGATGTCGAGGGTGCTGGTATTGTGGATACCATTATTCTTACGAATCTGAATCAGGTCACGGATGGCATCATGAAGCCCCCAATCGTAGAAATGGTCCCAGAACACGGCAGGCACGCCAGGGTGAGTCAGGATATAGGCATAGCCTTGCATCACTTTTCCGCCAGGGAAGGGCCAATAGTTTTGGGTGCTGCCTGTGTCGTGATTGTCGATGAAGGTCACGGCGCGAGATGGATACCAGCCGATGACACCAGGTGCCACACCACTATATGACAAGCGCCAGAGTTCGCCATTCACTGCTTGCTGAAGAATGCCTTTGGTGGTGAAATCGAAAGCCGACGAAGTGCCTTGGGTAGCGTCGATCCAGTTGATGATCTGCTGGCGGTGGGGATTGGTGTTATTCAGGTCCAGGTTATCCCAGAGTTCACCCACAGAAAAATAGGGGTTGGTGGCATTGTTATAGACGCTGTTGTAATAGCCGGAGTAGCCGCGCACATAGTCATAGCGCCAGCCATCAAAGCCGATGGTGCCTTTGAGCCAATTCATCCAGGCGATGAGGTCACTGCGCACAGTTTGGTTGGTGTGGTCAATGTCTCGGGCTGCGGAGTAGTTGTCGCCTGTATCCCAGTTTCCACAGGGGTTGCCGCCATTGGAGCCCCATTCGTCCTGGGCGGTGACGGCCCAGCAGCCCCAGGTAGGATTCTGGAAATCGGCCCAGTTGCTGCTACCCACCCGGTGGTTGATCACAATGTCTGCCACCGCTTTGATGTTGTTGGCATGAAGGGTGTTGATGGCGTCCACGAGTTGGGCCTGTGTGCCATAGTTGCTATTCATCACATAAAGCTCCCGGGGGAGATAGCCATGAATGTCGCCAGCATCACTAGCTGGGGGAAACCACACCATGTCAATGCCTGAGGCAGAGAGGTCGGTGGCTTTGCTTTTGATCACATTGTACCAGCCAATGGTATTGCCATGAGATTCCCAATTAAAGCCCTGAAGAAGGACATCGGTGTTTTGGGCTCTCGACATGGGCACCCACAGGGCGAGCACGGAGAGCAGAAGGAGAAGTTTACGAGTAGTGTTCATCTTATTACCTGTAGTTGAGTTAAAAAAACCTTCCACATATTCGGCAAGAGGATGAAAGAAGGCGCGCCATATCATGAGGCGGGAGGTTCCCAATGATGAACACAGGTACCAGATCATGAATCGGGCCACTCTGTGCGAAAGTATTCTCCAGGGGTTTGGCCTGTGAGCTTCTTAAAGGAGCGGTTAAAGGCCGTTTTCGAATTGAATCCCACCATCAACGCCACCGCGAGAAGGGTGTGGTTGCGAAAGCCTGGCTGAAGCACTTTTTCCTTGAATTCTTCTACCCGATAGCTATTGATAAAGTCATTGAAATTCATTTTGAACCCCTGATTGATGATTCGGGACAAGTCATGGGTATTGGTCCCGATCAAATCTGCCAGTTCGGCCAGGGTAAGCCCGGGATTGAGGTAGGGTTGGTCCGACCGCATCACCTCTTCCACACGTTGGCGCAATGCCGGATCAATCGATTCCTCCAGCTCTGGCTCTATCACCAATGGCTGGGAGCGATCCTCCCCTGAAGGCTCCGGAACCCCTGAGGCAGGTAGCCGAAAAATATCCGGCTCTCGCATCGCAAAATACCCCAACAAGAAAACCGTAAGCGAAAACCCGATCCAAAGCACATCTGTCGTCCGGTCGGTTATCAGCGTGAGTTCCTCCCCGGTGGCCCAGCCATAGAACCCAATCACATACGTTCCTGCCCACAACATCAGACAGAATGCCTTGAGCAACATGATGGTATTGAGAAAGGTGAGATTAGATCCCGAAGAAAACTTGTTGTCCGACTCATACTGATAGGTATTGATCAGGCGCCGGGCATAAATCCAGTAGATCAGGTTATAGAGCAGCCCCAGCCCTCCGATGACCTCAAAAAATGTGTGGAGACTTTGGTCCACTGCCCGGTAAATAAAGGTGCCATTGTTCATGACCAACAAAGGGGCATAAACCAGCAGGTGAATCACAAAGGGCACAAAGGTGAGCCATCTTTTCCAGTCCCAGACCAGCGGCATGGAGCGCAAGAGCCGCTGAATGTAGAGAACAAAAATGGGCGCATAAAGGAAATACAGCAGGTCCGGAGCCAATAGCAGCTTGGGCTGCCACTGAAAGATGTCCCGGTCATAGACCACAACCCGGGTAAGCAGCGCCGCAGAAAATAGCAGGAGCAACAAAGACAACAGCCGATTGGCTGGCGGCACCGGCCACTCCAGCGTATTGATGGCGATCATGATGAGAAAGCCCTGGATGGCTGCCATGAGCCAAAACACAGTATAAGCATTGATCGCCGTTCCAGAGAGATCTTCCCAGGAGTCAATCTGCACTTCTACTGTGGCGTGGGAGTCATCTGTGAAGGTAATGATCCGATTAAATCTCGCACGACCACTCTCGCGACCTTCTACGGTTGCCCAGCTCCCACGCGAAAACTTGTACTCCAGGGTGTCGCTATACACAGGCACCTCCACTAGCCAGGATCCATCCTGCTGCTCGTGAAGCTGATAGTGAGGATCGCCGGGCTGCCAGCTATTGAAGTTGCCCGTTACAAATAGCGAGGCATCCTGCGGCGTATTGGCCGGAATGTGCAAGACCTTGATGCGTACCACCTGCCGGGGCAACAAGCCCGGCAGATCTTCCCACCCTTCTATGCGGCTCGCAATGGTGATGGGCGCCTGCCCCGAGAGCTGAGATCGGTTTTCGATGGGCTTGCCCAGCTTATCAGCCTCCCCATGCTCCCAACTTCCCCGCGTGAATTTGTATTCGAAGGGAGGCTCTACGCCTCCCAATGTGATAGCCCAGGAACCATCGCTGCGGCGCAGCAACCGATAGGCATCGTCGCCAGGATTCCAGTTGTTGAATGAGCCCGCGACAAAAATGGTATCCTCGCCCGGCGTGCTTTCTGGCACTCGCTCCACCACAAAGGTGGTCTGACTGATCCCAGGCAGGCTTCCGAATAGCCAAAAGATTCCGCACGCCCATCGGGTCCTGAAGGACTGTAGCATGATTCTGATAGTAGTAGTTTGAGCATTGGGGCTTTTTACTCCCCCATGATGATCGAAGATACGGATTCTTCGGGCATCGGAAGAAATGGAAGAGAAAAAGAATCTGGAGCACTTGTACAGCTTGGTTCAGGAGCTTGCTGTTGGACATTGGCCGGATCATCATGCAACACGCCACGGCAGCCTGTACCACGACTCTGAGATCAGGCAAGACGGTAGCCTGTACAGGTCTCCGCATTTTTTTGCGTCTTGCCACAGCCAGACCAGAAAAAATCCCAGCGCAATGACCAGATCGGCCAATACCTGCATGCCCGCAAAGTTTTCCAGCTGAAGGGTAAAAATGCCTGAATACCCATGGTCTGCCACTGCGAATCCGGTGAGGACGAGGAACAAGACCAGCACCACAAACAAAATAATCCGTGCCATAGCTTCCTATATTTTCTCCAACATAGGCACGGGGCTTGGGCAAAATCAGACAGTCATATACAGCGCAGAAGCGGCTTGTTCAGCGGGCGATTTTATTCCTGTCGCACACCTGGGTGCTGGATTTGGCTGGCAAATGATTTGATCCCGTTCACATATTCTGTCAGCCAGGCCGCGTTCAGGTTTTCTTCTGTGATCTGAAGGTAAAAGTTGTCCATGATGAGGTCTAGCAGCCCTTCTGCGATCTGCTTCTCCTCGCTCAGGCCCAGGTCGCGGGCCCAGACTTCAAAAAACGCGCCGCCTACTTTCTCATTCACCGACTCAAAACACCTCCTGAAGGCCTTGATATGTCTGTGTACCCTGAGCTGACGGCTAAAGAGCAAGTCCTTTTTGAACGCTACCAGCACTTCAATCAAGTCCGGAACGAGGGTCTCGCAGGCCTGTTCCCGTTCGGCAATGAGAGCAGACCTTTCGGTATGAACCTGGAGGAGCATTTCTGTAAATATCTCGATGTCGGCGAAGTGGTGGTAAAAAGAAGATCGGCTCTTCCCGATGATATTGGCCATTTTCTCCACCTTCAAGCCCTCCAGCCCATAGGTAGTAAACAGCTCGTAGCCAACTTCCAGCCAGGGTTGTATTTTCTTTTCTGATGTCACGTTTGGCATGATTGGGAGCACATAAGCAGGAAAGGGTTCGAGTAAATTACCAGAAGGATTGATGAGAGTCAATATGCCGGATTGAGATTGTCGCCCGGCCTGGCCCGAAATCAGGATGGAGCAAATGAGAGAACGGAAAAGTATTCCCTCCAATTTCCTACGAAGCATATCGCCCACATCCGGTTCCAACTGGTATCCGGTCCTTTCTCTGTGAATAAGTCCGTAAATTCTCTGTCGATCGAATCTGTCATCACCTCATGCTCATGCGCTTTTCCCTTCCTTTTTATCGGTATTCAGCAGGCGTTTTCCTGCTGGCCTGTTTCTTTTTTGTCGGCTGCAAGCCAGTCAAGCCGCGACTTGCGCTCCGCGAAGGCACCCATATCTCCCTCATCGGCAGCAACCTTTGCTCTCGCATGATGAACTATGGGCATTTTGAGACGGAAATACAGCTCCGATATCCTGAGGCCAGGCTCTATCTGCGTAACATGTGCGACGGCGGAGATACGCCGGGCTTTCGGCCACACTCAGGCCGCAATTCCCCCTGGGCATTTCCCGGAGCCAAAGCCTTTCAGACTGCCCTCGCCAAAAACTCAGGGAGCGAAGGCCATCTCGAATATCCAGACCAATGGCTGGCTCGTCACAAGACAGATATGATCATCGCTTGTTTTGGCTATTCCGAATCCTTTGAAGGAAAGGAAGGCCTCGCGGCTTTCCAAGCGGAACTCGGCGCTTTTGTGGAACATTCGCTGCGGCAGCAATACAACGACAGCAGCGCGCCAACCCTCGTCCTCGTGTCTCCCATCGCATTTCAGGATCTCTCCGATCGACTTGATTTGCCAGATGGGAAAACAGAAAATGAAAACCTGAGCCTCTATGCCGCTGCGATCAAGGAAGTCGCTGCTCAGTTTCAACTGACCTATGTAGATGCTTTTACACCTTCGAAACAGTGGTTCGATGCAGGGAAAAACTATACCATCGATGGGGCTCAACTCAATGACGAAGGCTATCAGGCATTTTCTCAGTTGTTGGTAGATGAGATTTTTGGCGGAGAATCACAGAGAGAAAACCCTCGTCGGAAAGCGGTGCAGGAAGCCGTGCTGGAAAAAAATTGGTACTGGCACTACGACTACAAAATCCCCAACGGCGTCCACGTCTTTGGCAGGAGATACAATCCTTTCGGGCAGGATAATTATCCCGAAGAGTTGCTCAAAATCCGGCAGATGACCGCCAATCGTGATACACTGATCTGGAAAACGGTGCTGGGCGAACCTTACGACCTCAAGTTGGCCGATAGCCGCACACAAACGCTTTCCCCCATTGCCACCAACTACAAACTCACCGATCAGGTAGAGTATCTGTATGGCGAAGAAGCGATGGAGAAATTTCACATGGCACCGGGCTACGAAATCAACCTTTTCGCCTCCGAAGAAGACTTTCCAGACCTGGCCAATCCCTGCCAGATTGCCTTCGACAATGAGGGCAGGTTGTGGGTGGCAGTCATGCCCACCTATCCGCATTATCGCCCGGGCGATCCACGGCCCAATGATAAAATCATCATTCTCGAAGACAGCGACGGTGACTTCAAAGCCGACAAATCCACGGTGTTTGCTGACAAGCTCCACATTCCCGCTGGCTTCGAATTGGCACCAGAAGGTGTCTATATTTCTCAAGGAACCAACCTGAAACTGTTCATAGATACCGACGGAGATGACAAGGCAGACAAAGTCGAAATCATCCTGAGCGGATTCGACGATCACGATACCCACCACGTCATCAGCGCCTTTTGCGCTGATCCTTCGGGAGCCATCTACATGGGAGAAGGCGTATTTCTTCACACCAACGTAGAAACCCCTTACGGCACTGTCAGAGCCACCAACGGCGGCTTTTACCGCTATTCGCCCCAGCGCATGCAGCTCGAGCGAACTGCACAATTGTCTATCCCCAATCCCTGGGGAATTGCTTTCGACGAGTATGGGCAAAACTTCTTTGCCCATACCTCTGGCCCCAAAGTAGAATGGATGGCCCCCGGCACCATCCAATCGAGGTATGGCATCGCCAACCCCGACTCCCCTGATCTTATCGAGGAAAAGCACCGTGTGCGCCCCACCTCCGGGTTGGAATTCATCCATAGCCGCCATTTTCCTGATGAAGTGCAGGGGGATATGATGATCAACAATACCATCGGATTTCTGGGAATGAAAGTTCATCAGATGATCGAAGACGGGACCGGCTACACCACGAGGCATCGCATGGATCTCGTCACCAGTGACGACCCCAATTTCAGGCCGGTGGACATGGAATTTGCGCCAGACGGCTCGCTGTATCTGGCAGATTGGCACAATGTCCTCATCGGCCACATGCAGCATAATGCGCGTGACCCGCTCCGAGACCATGTTCATGGCCGAATTTACCGGATTACCTATCCGGCTCGCCCCTTGGTCGAGCCAGCACAGGTGGCAGGGGCCAGCATTCCCCAGCTTCTCGATAACCTCAAGTTGCCAGAGTACCGCACCCGCTACCGAAGCAGGCGCGAACTGCGAGGCCGAAATAAAGCAGAAGTGCTCACGGCCTTGGATCAATGGGTGGCACAACTCGATCCTGCGCAGCAGGCCTACGGACAATATTTGCTGGAAGCGCTATGGGTCTCCTGGGGGCTCAATGCCGTTTCTGCGGATGTGCTGAACAAAACATTGTCTGCCCCTGCACATCAGGTGCGAGCGGCGGCAGTCAAAGTGCTGCGCTACAGCGGGCATCAGATCCCCAATCAGCTGGAACTGCTCCGGAGAGCCGCCAAAGATGAACATGGCCGGGTGAGATTGGAAGCCCTTGCTGCTGCCACCTGGCTCGCAGACGCCAACCAAACCAAGGAGATACTCGCCATTGTAGCCGAATCTCCCATGGACGAGTGGATCCTAAAACCATATCAGGCAGCGCTAGATCACCTTTCTCCTTATCAACCCGAAAAAACAGACGAGGTGGCCGTGCCTGCTATGCTGTCTCCCACAGAAAAGGAACAATTCCTCGCAGGAAAAGAAATCTACAGCCGCGACGGCTACTGTGTGACCTGCCATCAGGAGGGCGGAGCGGGGCTTGCTGCCTCAGGCTTTCCTCCTCTTTCTGGCAACGAATGGGTGCAGGGAGATGTCAACCGATTGATAAAAATCACTTTGTATGGCCTCTATGGCCCCATAGAAGTCGCGGGTACCACATATCCCGGGCAGGTGCCCATGACTGCATTCGGACAGCTCCTCAACGATGAAGAAATTGCTGCCGTGCTCACCTACATCCGAAGTTCTTTCGGAAACCTCGCAGGGGCGGTCACGCCCCAACAAGTCAAAACCGTCAGAGACGCCAACCCAGGCAGAAAAGACATCTACACTGCCGAGCAGCTGCTCAAAGAGCATCCATTCACCCCGTCCACCCCCAATCAATAATCTCCGACTTATGAATCTGTCAGTTTTGATGTCATTCGCCATGATGGCGATGCTTTTGGGATGCTCCACCCCAAGCGAAAAACAGGAGCCCTTGCACGTAGTCTTTGTGACCGGAGACGAAGAATACCGCTCCGAAGAGTCGATGCCGATGCTGGCAAGCATCCTAAAGCGGGAGATGGGCGCAGACATCACGCTTTGCTATGCACTCGATAGCGCCGGGTTCATTGATCCCAATCGCTCGGATCATATCGCTGGACTCGAAGCACTGGAGGACGCAGACCTGATGGTGATCTTCACAAGATTCAGGGCTTTGCCCATGGAAGAAGCCAAATACATTCTCGACTATGCCGAATCCGGCAGGCCGATGGTCGGGTTCAGGACCTCCACCCACGCCTTCAAATATGAAGATTCTACCATGATGTACCTGAACAATGAATGGCCTGCCAAAGTATTTGGGCAGCAATGGATCACCCACCACGGACATTTTGAGGATGGGCATGGCGAATTAACAGAAGTTTCGATCCTGGCTGGAGATCACCCGATTCTGAAAGGCGTGCAGCCGTTCAACGCATTTTCATGGCTCTATCACGTAGATGGCGGAGAATGGAAACTTTCTGGCGATTCGAATCCGCTCCTTGAGGGCCGATCTCTACGGTCCAACCACGAAGCAGAAGGGCGGCTCGACGAATTCCCACTAACCAATCCTGTGGCCTGGACCAAGTCATACACAGGTGATCGGGGCAAGACTGCGAGGGTCTTTTTCACCACGCTCGGCCATCCTTATGATTTCAAGAATGAAAACATGCGCCGACTCGCGCTCAACGGCATTTTCTGGGCCCTCGGAAAGGAGACCGAGATTCCTGAGACTGGAATACCAACTGCATTCGCCGGACCTTATGAACCAAATAATTCCGGCTTTGGCGATAAGTATAAGAAAGGGCAGAAGCCCGTGGTGATCGAATAAGGGAGGACTCAACAGGAAAATCAGGGAGCTAATTACTCCTATCCAGGACAAAATTTTCTTGAGCAAAAAATATATGAGAAAGCCGTAAACAATCTGCCATTTATTACGTTTTCATATTTAATTCGATAAAATTAAAACGAAATCGTATAAAATGAGCCCTCAACAACCCATTGCCCAGCTGATCGGGGCCAGCAAACGATACAAAACCGGCGATCAAATTATCACGGCACTCCAGCCTACGGATCTTAAGTTTTTTCCCAAAGAACTCGCCCTCATCATCGGGCCATCCGGCTCCGGTAAAACTACCTTGCTGTCTCTGCTAGGCTGTGTGATTTATCCCACAGAAGGTGAGGTGATGGTGGATGGCGTAGATGTGAGTAAACTCAACGCAAAGGAACTCGCCCACCTCCGTCTGCAAAAAATCGGATTCGTTTTCCAGAGTTTCAACCTCATTCAGCCCTTCAATGCCTTGGAAAACGTGATGTTTCCCCTGCGGCTCAAGGGCTTGCCAGAGCGGGAAGTGAAGGAGTTGGCGATGGAAGCCATCGAGACGGTGGGCATGGCCGATCGGCGAAAGCAGCTTCCCAAGCAGCTTTCCGGCGGGCAGCAGCAGCGCGTGGCCATCGCCCGGGCGCTCGTGACCAAGCCCAAGCTCATGCTCTGCGACGAACCCACCGCAGCCCTCGACCCCAAAAGCATTCAGATTGTGATGGAAGAACTTCAGGG